>JAAETJ010000217.1 GCA_024228495.1 bacterium
TCAGAATCAGCTGAGCTGTTTTGGTTCGGTTTCAAGTGAAGAAATGCAGGATATATCTGGATATTTTCAAGTTTCTTTGCGCCGAAAACGGAGCAAAACCGCCAGCTGAAATGATTCTGAGTGAACGCAAACCGCTCTAGCGACGCTTGCGTCGGTAGTCATCATCATCCTCGTCATCATCTCCCCAGATGACCGTGAAATCGATGCGGCGGTTGCGGGCCTTGTCACGCTGGGTTTCTTCATAACGCATCAAGGGTTGATCTTCGCCATAACCAAAGGCCGTCATGCGGCGCAGCGAGATACCTTCTTGAGCAAGGAAACCGGCAACAGTTTTGGCACGGCGGCGCGATAGATCAAGATTATATTCACGTGAGCCATCACTATCGGTGTGACCTGAAATCTCGATGCGCGACGAGGGACAACGATTCATGACCCGTGACAAGCGCGTCAGCAAGCTATAACTGCCGCGGCGCAAGGAAGCACTGGCAACATCGAAATGGATGCGGTTGCGATGCACCAGCGCGTCGAGATAGCTTTGGCAGGTCTCTGGATCGATTTGCTCGGTACCACTGATCTGCTCTTCGTCGATCTCTTCATATTCGTACTGGATCACTGGCGCTTTGGCAGGCGGGCGACAAAAGCCTGCGCGGCGGCGCTTCCTGATTTCGGCAAAACGGTTGATCCGCATGCGAAATTTTTGTCCGCGACGACAGGCCTCAACGCCATATCCGGGCAATCGGCGATCAAAGAAATTGATTTCACGATAGCCACGACGGCGTAAAATATCTTTGACTTCGCGCGGTTCAAAGCCCCGTTCGGCCTGCTGCTCACGGCAGCGGCCAATCTTAGTTTTACGATTGACGCGGCCAAACCGATTGAGGCGTAACTCAAATTTGCGATCATGGCGGCAGGCTTCCACTACATAGGTCGGTAGTTGGTGATCGGTAAACAAGATGCGCGAGAAACCACGGGTTTGCAGAACCTTGCGGATTTGTGGGGGACGCAACCCGTTATTGGTGACCTGGCATCGACCAATGCGTTTGCGTTTGCGGATCAAGCCGCTGGCATCAATACGCAATTCCATGCGGCGACCCTTTTCACAGGCGCGCACCACATAGATTGGCAGGCGTCGATCTGTGAAGGTGATCTGGTTAAAACCGCGTCCTTGCAATAGTTTGCGTATCTCAGGGGGACGTTTGCTATTGTCATTCACGGGGGGCTTACGTTTGGAACGATCAAAACCGCAGCGACCATCACGGGTCTTCTTGCTAACGGCCGCCCAGCGGTTCATGCGCATGCGAAAACGCTTGTTGCCCTTGCAGGCGGTCACGACATAAACGGGTAGATCACGGTCCAGAAAACGGATTTCTTCAAAGCCACGGTCCTTCAGATTCTTGCGTATCTGGGGAGGTGTCAAGCCACCACCTCCAGCATTGCTGCCACCACCTCCAGCATTGCTGCCGCCATCACAGCGACCAATGCGATTGCGTTTCACAACGTGTCCCTGACGATGAATGCTCAGTTGAAAGTGCTTGCCATTTTTGCAAGCTCTCACCGTGTATCCCGGAGGATTGCGATTGACAATGGTGATATTGGAAAATCCGGTACTGCGCAGCTCGCGCTTAATCTGCTTGGGAGACACACCGGCCGGTGTGACCGCACGCGTGTTCACACCAGGGACAGCAGCAGCTGATTGGGGGCATTTGCCACGACGCAAGTTTTTAACGATCCGCCCGTCTCTACGGAGCGCAAGAACATACAGCCTGCCGCCCTTGCAGGCTGTGAGACTGACAATGGGACCATGTTCGTTCCTTACATTGATGTTCCCAAAGCCGCGGTTACGTAATACTTTCCTGACCGCCGGTGGTAATAATCGGGCTTGGACATTGGTGACGAGCGGATCAATCCCCTGCCGCAAGGCTTGCCCGTTCAATCCCAAAAAAGGAGCCGCACCAACAGCGCTCGTACAGGTTATAGCAAGAGCCACACATCCGGCTCCTGAAATTGATAAACCTTTGATACTCCGAAACAACATTAATCAGAACTCCTCAAATAAAAACGATATTAGTCCACTATATAATAGAAACACATATATGAACCAGAGCTGAATAAGACGCTTACCAATCAATAAAACATCAAAGACAAATCAAGATGGTGCATTACATTTGCACATTGTGGAATTTGATGCCACCATCTTGTATGCACGGGGGGAGTTCGGTGAGTAGAAACAGTAAAACCACCTCCACGAGTGATTATTTTGTGAAGACCAGGCTTATGGTGACCGGAGAAGTCTGGGCGATGCCTGGCAGTTTGGCAAGCTCCATGAGCCTGGAGATGGCACGCCGGTGGCCACCGCGTTTAAACTGCTCATAGAACGTGTCAAATCCTACCCGCGGGTGTAGCTCAATGGTAGAGCAGCAGCTTCCCAAGCTGAATACGAGGGTTCGATTCCCTTCACCCGCTCCACTCGTCATCCTTGAAAATATGCGGCCATAGTCTTTATTCAGGCCTTTGAGTTCACCCCGCATATTTATCGAGGAACCATCTTAAGCGATCTTGCCTGGCGCCGTTCAAAAGCTCAACTGCAATATCAGCTCACACAGAACGTCAAAAAAACCCACCTCCCCTTATTCACAGGTTCATGTATAACTGAACGCCAACACCCATCCTCGTTCGAATCACTTTAGAATGGCGCAAATAGTAATGCCAATGGGAACCAGGGACGAATGCAGCGGGCGCAGAGAATACTTGAAAAAACCTTTGGTTACAAAAGCTTTCGGCTGGAGCAGGCGCAAATCATAGAAGCGCTGGTCGAGGGCCGAGATGTCATGACTCTAATGCCAACAGGTGGCGGAAAATCGCTTTGTTATCAGATTCCCGCATTGGTGCGCGATGGCGTGGCGATTGTCGTCTCACCGTTGATTGCCCTCATGCAGGATCAAGTCGACGCGCTCAAACTGCTGGGTATCAAGGCGGCATTTTTAAACTCCACACTCACGCCCAGCGAGCGCCAGCAAACCGAGAATGATCTCACATCCGGTGAGCTTGATCTTTTATATGTGGCGCCCGAACGGCTGGTCGCGATGGGCATGTTGCGGCTGCTGGAACGCTCGAAAATTTCCTTGTTTGCCATTGATGAGGCACATTGCGTATCCCAGTGGGGGCATGATTTCCGACCCGAATACCGCCAATTGCGCCTCTTGCACGAACGCTTTCCAAACGTACCACGCATTGCCCTTACCGCAACTGCCGACAAACGTACCAGAGACGAGATCACCAGCGAACTGGACCTTGGCGACGCGGAGCAGTTTGTCGCCAGTTTCGATCGCCCCAATATTCGCTATACGATTAATGAGGGAGGTGGTGGCCGCAATCATCTCTGGCGCTTTTTGGAAAACGAACATCCTGCGGACGCCGGTATCATCTATTGTCTGTCGCGCAAAAAAACCGAGGAAACCGCCAACTGGCTGCGCGGCAAAGGGCGCACGGCTTTGGCCTATCACGCCGGATTACCCGTAGAAGAGCGCGCCACCAACCAAAAACGTTTCTTGCGCGAAGAAGGCATCATTATTGTCGCCACCATCGCTTTTGGCATGGGTATCGACAAACCAGATGTGCGGTTCGTCGCCCATCTCAATCTGCCCAAAAATGTCGAAGCCTATTATCAGGAAACGGGGCGCGCGGGACGCGATGGGGCACCCGCCAATGCCTGGATGTCCTATGGCCTGCAAGATGTTATCATGCTGCGTCAGATGACCGATAGCGGCGAAGCCAGCGATACGCAAAAATCTGTGTTGCATGACAAATTGAACGCCATGCTGGGTCTTTGCGAAATGGCCGATTGTCGCCGCCGCGAAATCCTCGCTTATTTTGATGAGGAGAGGACCGAGCCATGCGGCAATTGCGATAACTGCCTCAATCCGCCCGAAACACGGGACGCCCGTGTCGACGCGCAAAAGGCCCTGTCTTGCGCCTATCGCACCGAGCAACGCTTTGGCGTCAACTATCTGATCGATGTATTACGTGGCAAGGAGACTGACCGCATTTTGCAATTTGGCCATGACCGCCAAAGCACTTTTGGCATCGGTAAAGATCTTTCGATGGTGGAGTGGCGAGCCATCTTTCGCCAACTCATCTCCAAGGGCTGCTTGTATGCTGATCAGGAGCAATATGGCTCGCTGAAACTCACCGACAAGGCCAAACCCTATTTGAAGGGCGACCTGACCTTCGCTTTGCGCAAACAGATCAAGCCTGCCACCAAGAAAAAAGGATCGCGGACGCGCAAAACATGGGATGCCGTACCCTTTGCCTCACGCGCTCTTGCTGAGGCTTTGCGCGAATTACGCACCAAGCTCGCCAAAAAACAGGGGGTGCCTCCCTATGTTATTTTCAGTGATGCAAGCTTGCAGGAAATGGCCGAAAAGCGCCCTTTGAGCGACGAAGCTTTTTTGATGATATCGGGTGTCGGTGAAAGCAAGCTGAAACGCTATGGCCGCAAATTCATGAAAGTGATTGATAAAACACCGTTTGATCAGCGCCTTGATAACACGCTCGGCGACCAGATTAACGAGACCCTTGGCCTGCATCTGCAAGGCATCAAGGCCATTGATATCGCCAAAACACGTGCCCTCAACCTGTCGACGGTTTACGAACACTTTGCGCAGGGCATTGAGGCTGGCATTGTCGGAGCTGGCGATGTTCTGACCCTTGAACAACTAGAACAGGACGAGATCCTCGCCGCCTTTGAAGACAGCAATACCCTTGAAGAGGGCAAACTTGAACCAGCCTTTGAAGCACTTGGTGGCCGCTATGAAATCGGCATACTCAAATGCCTGCTCGCCGAAAACGCCTGAAGTTTAGCCCCGCACTTTTACATCTGACTTTCGAGCAAACTCGCTGACGAGGGAAACGGTTTTCTTGCTCAACAATATGCGCCTGTGGCCAAGACGTTTTGTTCCAACAAGCCTTGCCCATGGCCATTGTCGTGCCAGCCATCTGGAGCTTTCGATATCAACTTCCTTGTCATTTTCATCATGGACAATAAGCGTTGGTACGTGAAAATCAGATATCAGCACATCTTCCCAGTCAGTGCCATATTTGGCAGCGATATGACCATATTTTTTCCATAGATACCGAGGAAACATTTCTCTCATATTTGGCGGAAAGGATAAGGTATCTGCGAACTGCTTTGAGAATCTCTTGATGCTGGTGGCTGGTGAAAGCAAGACAAGCTTTTGCGTCTTGAGGCCAATGTTTGAGGCCATAATTAACGCCATGGCTCCAATGGAATGACCAATCATACAGCGCACGGGTCCAACAGCCTCGCTGACCGCATGGATCGAATCCGCCCAGTCCGGCACGCTGGTGCGCAATCCACTAGATTTACCGTGTCCAATGGCATCATAGGAGATGACTTGATATCCCTCATCGAGAAAATGCGTGATAAAATGCGAGAAACACGTCCCCGTCGCCGTCCAGCCATGCACAAACATGATCATCAGATCGGCTTTATGGCCCCAGCGATAGACAGCCAATTCATGTCCATTGTCCATTTTGACAGTGAATTTTTCGGCCCTTGCGATTAATGTTTCTTCATCGTCCCGGCGCTTTGAAAACGGCACAGACGTAAAAAGCCTCTCCGCGACCTGCATGGCAGTGGATGGCATAATCCGACCAATGGTCATAAAATACAATTTCAGCAATTTCAGAAGATTTGGATTCATCACAACCCCTTATCCGTTTCTTAAGGAGACCTACTGTATAGGCTATATCATCTCTTAAAGAAACTCTATAAGATAAAAAAATGCAAAGAAGCTCTTTTTCCGATATGCACTGCTCCGTCGCCCGCACTCTAGACATTATTGGCGAATGGTGGACGCTGCTGATTTTACGCGATGCTTTTTATGGCGTGCGCCGTTTTGAGGCCTTTCGCGAGCATTTGGGTATTTCTCGCAAGGTTCTGACAGGTCGTCTGCAGCGTCTGACCCAAGAAGATATTCTCGTAAAAGTCGCATATCAGGAAAATCCGTTGCGATTTGAATATCGACTAACCAAAAAAGGGCTGGATCTGCTGCCCATATTATTGAGCATCATGAAATGGGGAGATCAGTGGCAAACACTGCCCGATGAAATGCCTGTGGTCTTCAAGCACAAAACCTGTGGTCATGAAGCAAACCCAAAATTTGTTTGCTCTCATTGTCACCAAAAATTGTACGCCCGTGATATGCAGCCCAAGGCGGGGCCGGGAGCCAAGCAGCAAGATCTCGAACGACTGCGCCAAGCCAGCATCAACTCAAAGCTGTTCCTTGAGGAATGAGCGCACGCACCTCCGCTCCGGCCAGCATATGGATCCGGCAAAAAACCACCCAACCCCGGCACCTACTTACCGGTTGATTTTGAGCTACTGGTAGCCTTTTTTTTGGACCTAGTACGGCTTGTGGTTTTCTTGGCCGGACTTTTGACCCTACCGCTTACCTTGCTCGCTGTTTTCGCCTTGCTTTTACCATTGGCTTTGGCACGATCGGCCTTGATGTTCTCATCAATGCGTTTCTTCATGATATTACTCGCCCGAAAGATCAGAACACGGCGCGGCGTAATGGGAACTTCTTTCCCGGTCTTGGGATTACGACCAATCCGCTGACGCTTTTCACGAATACCAAAACTGCCAAACGAAGACAGTTTGACCTGCTCTCCGCGTGCCAAAGTTGAAGAAAGTTCTTGCAGAACGGTTTCAACCAGTTCTGCCGCCTCATGCCTTGGTAATCCCACCTTTGAAACAACGGCTTCGACCAAGTCAGCTCTTGTTAGGGTTTTATCACTCAATTTAACCTGCCTCCCCTACCTGTTCTGAACCAAAGCTAAACAGACTTATGGTTAATAGTCAATGATTTAGGGTGTTTTCCACGTCCTATATTCAAACCACACTACGAGAATTGATCCGACTAGAAACCTTTACAAAGTCAAAAAACAATAATTCAATCAATGCCAAAATAAATAAGTTATTGGGAGCCACTATAGCATCTACCAACGGGCAAGAACAGACCCCCAGGTGAATCCACCGCCCATAGCCTCAAACAAAACCAGTTGATCACGCTCAAGTTTTCCAGATTCATACAAATAGTTCAGAGCCAATGGTACCGATGCAGCCGATGTATTGGCGTGCTTGTCAACGGTTACCACAACCTTCTCGCGGGCCATCTTGACCTTGCGAACCACACCTTCCAAAATACGTCCATTGGCTTGATGAGACACAAACCAGTCCACATCATCAGCACTAAAGCCAGTAACCTTCAGGGCCTCAAAAATTGCTTCTGAAATATTCCTGACGCCATGCTTGAAAACTTCACGACCATCCATATAAATGGTGCCAATGCTTTTGGTTGAGGATGGCCCACCAGTTGCAGTCAGCAAATCGCGATAACGCCCGTCTGATCGCAAATGGCTTGAAAGAATACCGCGGTCACTCATCTCGCCCTGCCCCTCTCCGGCCTCAACGATTGCCGCTCCAGCGCCATCGCCAAACAAGATGCAGGTATTGCGATCCTTGTAATCCATCAAACGTGTCAGGGTCTCGGCGCCAATCACCAAAACACGTTTATAGGTACCAGAGATGATAAAACTGTCAGCTATCGCCAAGCCAAAAAGAAAGCCCGAACAAGCGGCCTGCAGGTCAAAAGCGGCCCCGTGGGTCATACCCAGCTCTGCTTGCACAATACAGGCCGTCGAAGGGAAGCTCCGGTCGGGTGTTGTTGTCCCCACAATCACCAGATCAATATCACTTGCATCCAGTTCAGCGCGCTGCATGGCAATCTTTGCGGCCGCAAGCGCAAGGTCAGAAGTAAACTCACCCTCAGCTGCGATATGGCGCTGCTTGATGCCGGTACGCTCGGTAATCCATTCGTCCGACGTATCGACAAAAGAGACCAGTTCCTCATTGGTCATGATGCGTTCAGGAAGATAACCTCCCACGCTTTTGATAATTGTTCTTATCATCGCCAGATCCTGCCCCCTTTCAAAAACTACCAGCGCGCCAGCACAGAACCCCAGGTAAAACCACCGCCCATGGCTTCAAACAAAACCAGTTGATCGCGCTTCAGATTGCCTGATTCATACAAATGAGTAAGCGCCAGCGGAATGGAAGCTGCTGATGTGTTGGCATGAATATCCATGGTCATCACAACACGATCAATTGCCAGACCGATTTTTTTTGCCGTACCCTCAAGAATACGCTGATTGGCCTGATGGGCGACAAACCAGTCAATATCTTCTACCTTCAAACCAGAATCATGTAACGCATCACGAATGACATCGGAAATATTGGTGACGGCATGACGAAACACTTCGCGCCCCTCCATGCGCAGCTTGCCCACCGTGCCCGTTGAAGAGGGGCCGCCATCTACATGCAGCTTGTTGCGAAAACGCCCGTCAGAGCGCAGTTTTCTTGTCAATATCCCGCGGTCAGTGATCTGCCCCTTGCCTTTTTGCGCTTCCAGTACAACGGCACCAGCTCCATCGCCAAACAACACGCAGGTATTGCGGTCTTCCCAATCAAGAATGCGTGAAAAAGTTTCAGTGCCGATCACCAGGATGCGCTCATAATCTCCGCACCGCAAAAAACTGTCGGCCGTCGCCAGGGCGTAGACAAAGCCCGAGCACACGGCTTGCAAATCGAACGCCGCCCCCCTTGTCATGCCAAGCAGAGCCTGAATGGTACAAGCGGTGGAAGGAAAAGTCTTGTCGGGGGTTGAGGTGGCAACGATCACCAGATCAATATCGATCGGATGCAATTCGGCCCGCTCAAGCGCCTGCTTGGCAGCCGCCACGCCAAGATCGGACGTTAGCTCCCCCTCGGCTGCGATATGGCGCTGCTTGATGCCCGTGCGCTCGACAATCCACTCATCGCTGGTATCGACGATTTTCGAAAGGTCGTCATTAGTCATGATGCGCTCCGGCAGATAACCACCACATCCTCGTATGACTGATCGGATTACCGACATTTGATCCCCTTTATCAAGTCTTAACTGTCTGGCTGCGAATTTAAGCTGGCATGGAAATGTTCCACATCAGCTGCGATGCGACCCACCAGACCAGCATGAGCAAATTCACAGGCATAATCTATGGCGTTTGCATAGCCGATTTCATCTGTGCCGCCATGGCTTTTGATAACAATACCCTTGAGTCCCAGAAATGATCCACCATTATAACGCCGGGTATCCATACGATCCTTCAAGGCCATAAATCCGCTGCGTGCACATAATGCTCCCAGCTTGCTCAAAACGGAAGAGTTCATGGCTTCACGCAGATAGAATGCCATCGTTTCTACCGTTCCTTCTGCTGTTTTCAGAGCAATATTACCACTAAAGCCTTCCGTGACCACAACATCAACTTCGCCCTTGCCGATACTATTGCCTTCGATAAATCCGCGATAATCAACGGGCAGATCTGAGGCTTGCAATACAACATTGGCTTCCTTGACCTCTTCAATGCCCTTGACCTCTTCAACGCCGATATTGAGCAGACCCACCGAGGGCTTTTCAATATGGAAAATGGCGCGAGACATGGCGGCACCCATCAGCGCAAAATCTACCAGCTTGGTGGCGGATGCCCCCACATTACCGCCCAGATCAAGAACAATCGCTGGTTGTTTGATGGTTGGCCAGATACCGGCAATGGCGGGGCGTTCGATATTTGGTAGCATTTTTAAACAGATTTTCGACATGGCCATGAGCGCGCCAGTATTGCCAGCTGAGACAACGGCATCTGCTTTGCCAAGCTTGACCGCCTCGATGGCTTTCCACATACTTGAGTCACGCCGTCCCGCTCGCAGGGCCTGACTGGGCTTGGCATCCATGGCAATGGTCACACTTGTGTGAATAACAGTCGAACGGGCTGCCAGATCCTCAAAACGATCCAGCTGGCGATTGATCAACTCCTCATCTCCATAGAGACGATAATGCAGGCCAGCATGGTTTACCAAAGCACGCGCCGCCCCGGCAATGACGACCCGAGGGCCATAATCTCCGCCCATTGCATCAAGCGCTATGGTCAAGGGTGGCTTCATGCTTGCATTTTCCTCCCACTGTGATCGATTTTTTTATTCGAAGATAAACAATCCTCGTCAAGTGACAAGGTTTAAATTGAATATCAGCAACTTAGGTCCATAACAGATCAATGCAATTTGTGTAGCCTTCGATTGAGCAGCCCCCGCCACCCAACACCAGACAAGTAGTAAGGTGCTGGAAACCCTGCTTTAAATCGCCAGACAGGTTTTCAACTCAAAACTTCTATTTTTTATGCTTGAAATTTTCCAGAACCACGAAGGGGGAAGGCCGTTTCTCGCTCGCCTCATTGCCATCCGCTGGCTCTCCATCGAATTGAGCACCTTGTTTTCGCGGGTTGGCATCAATGGCCAAAGACAAATATTGATAGACCAGTGGGCCAAGTTCAACCTTGCCCTTGATGAGTTTGAGGGGCGGTTCTTGCGCAAACAAATCTTCAATCTCTTCACTGTCAGGCATCAGACTGGGACGATGCCCGCCCTTTGAGCTAAACGACTGGGTAAACTTTTCTTCAACCAGTGTATCGATCCGCTCCAGGGTTATAACGCAGGTCTGGCGCAATTTCGCTTTCAGTTCGAAATGGCCCAGACATCCATCAATGAGACAACGACCCACATCCTTGTCAGCGCTGATGGTGCTCGGCCTTACGTCATAGGTACAAATCAATGATGTGACTTCGAGATCATGCTCGTCATTGAGCATGTCAGTGAGCGCTTGCAATTCTGCCCGATCAGAGCATTTTTTCCCCGTAATGCCTTCGCTGAGAAGATCCTTGAGGTTCAAGCTCCATTTGATCGGCGTCTCATCAACGCCCAACTCTCCGTGCAGCGGGGAAATGTTATCATCACTCACGATCAGCTCCCCTCTTTCTCATCAAGATCAGCAAACAACTGCGTGCCCGCAACCATCTCGTCCAATGACAGTTCAGCAACCCTGGCCTTTTGCTTGACCACATAAGCGGCCAACTGCTCTGCCTTGTGCATTTGTACCTCGTCATCGGCAAAAAACACTTCAATGAGCGCATCACTTAAAGTACCGCGCGAAAAGGTGCCATCCTCATCACCATCAATCGTCTGCTTGTAATATTCAAGGCGGCTTTGAAAGCTGCGCGCCAGTTTCTTGATGCGCGGTCCCACGCCCATATCGCCAACGCCGGTCTCGCGCGCCACATCATCCATATCCGCGAACATCACATCAACCAGTTGCTGGGCAAGCTGCTCGGACGTTTCGTCACCACTCGACAATCGATCAAGTACAATAAACATGTGCAAGGACAACAGCTCAAAGCGCCCCTGTATGCTGTCCGCGACGCTCATATAGCGATAAAAAACGGGGTGACGCGCTTGTGCCACAATGGCTGCATAGAGTTGGCGAGCCATTTCATTGGCGGCGCGATCTTCATCGCTGCCAACAAGGTAATTTGTTAGCCAGGTAAACATATACGGTTCCTTTACCCCCTCAAGGATAACAAGCAAGCTAGGGGACTGATCATTGAGCAAGAATGCTGACATATGCACAAAGATGGGCTATTATCTGATTCTCGTTATTTGCCGGCACCCTATCACAGGCAAAGTTTGATGGCATAGGGTTAGTTGTCACGATTTATAGTATACGACGAGATGAAAATCAAAAACCCGCTAAAGCAGCAAATGATGGGATATTGGGGAACGTGTTGAGCAATATAAAACGAACAATGCCCTTTCAAGGTCTTTTGCATCTGTTGGTGATCATGACAGCTGGCCTGCTGCTTTCAGCTTGTGCCGGTAAAGTCACACAACATGGCCATTTGCTGACTACCGAAGAAATCAAGCAGATCCAGCCAGGTATGTCGAAAGATCAGGTGCAGCTGTCTCTTGGTTCCCCCGACACCACGTCCACGCTCGCGGAAGAAACCTACTATTATATCTCCTCGACCAGAAAAGGCGTTGCGTTCCTCAAGCCAAAAGTTGTTGGACGAAGGGTCGTTGCTGTTTATTTTAACAAATCTGAAAGTGTTGACCGGGTGGCCTATTACGGCCTCAGGGATGGCAAAGTGTTTGATTTCATCAGCCGCCAGACGCCTTCTCATGGCAGCGATACCAATGTGCTCAAACAATTACTTGGCAACTTTGGCAAGAAACAGACAATCTTCTAGGATCAATGCCTCTTTCTCTTCACCCGAGTCTGTGAGGCTTTCAAAAATATCGCGCCAATCTTAGCGGTTCATTTACCAACCTGATTTACAGTTTGAAAAGCATAGGCTCGTCCTGTGACAGGTTCATTATGGTTTGTATTCATGTATTAGGGTAGCGGTATGAGAAACTCAACAACCAAGGTATTTGGTCAAAGACAAGTGACCCAGATCGTAAAAACACCGCTGAAAGCGGTTTCTCGGGAAAATACCAAACGCAAATCCATTGAAGATCTGAAGGCTGCAAATGCGGACCGGCGCAAATATCGCCGCATCAAGGTGCAGCTATCGGGCCGTTTCATGCGCGAAGATCAGCAAGAATATCCCTGCTATACAAATGATATTTCAGCCGGTGGCATGAATGTCTCGGCCAGCATCAAATGCGAGTCTGGCGAATATGTGGTATTTTATATTGAAGAGATTGGCCGCATCAAGGGCTTTGTGGTGCGCACTCACAATGATGGCTTCGCCATTGCCATTGAAGCATCCTCCCACAAACGTGAGCGTCTGGTCGCCACGCTAACCTGGTTGTTGAATCGCCATGAATTGCAAGATCCCCGAGCCAGACGCCATGAACGTCAGATTCCAAGCAAACCCAAGACCACATTAGTACGGGCAGATGGCAGACAATTACCTGTGGAAGTGCTTGATTTGTCGATGGGCGGAGCGCGGGTAAGGGTTAAAGCTTTGTTGAAAACCGGCGAAAAAGTCTATCTTGGCAAGAGCTCGGGTTATGTTGTGCGGGTCGATGAGGACAGTATCGGTATTCAATTTGATACAGAACAGTTGCCAAAATCCATGCACTCGTTCTTCGCAAGCAACAAAGCAAATTAACGTCACAACGCCAGTTTACACGTGTTTCTTGCCAATAAGAAGCCGTGATCACCCGCCATTGGTATCAACGTGGGCGCGCTATGCAAACGAATCAAATTTAGCTACAATTTTAAATATAAATAAGTCGTTAAGCACACGCGCAGTTACCTTTCAAATTTAGCAATATATCAAAAGCGGTATGAGATAGTCCTTGAAAATAAAGTTCAGGGGATAACAAATGTACCGCGTTGTTTTGCGTTCAATAATAGTATTCGTGCCACTGATGGCTACACAGCCGGCGAGGGCAGAATATGGCGTCTGGGTCGATGGGCAGAATATGCGCTCACCCTATATGCGCATCTATGGTCAATCCATGCCGCCCATCGGGCATATCAGATTTTGCAAGACCTTTCCCGGCGATTGTCGGCCCAAAAACGAGAAACAGGACCGCTTTGCGCTGTCCCCTGATCGATGGAACGAACTGGTTGCCGTAAACTCACTTGTCAACCGGATCGTTGAACCGACAGAAGATCAAGAGCTATATGGCGAGATCGAGCGCTGGACCTATCCCGAAAATCGCGGCGATTGCGAAGATTATGTGCTGCTCAAGCGCCGTATGCTCATCCAGCGCGGCTGGCCGGCAAGTTCGCTGCTGATCACCGTTGTCACCGATGAAAATGGTGCAGGCCATGCCGTCATGACAGCTCGCACCTCAAGCGGTGACTTCATACTCGACAATAAGAATTCCAAGATAATGGCCTGGAACAAGGTACCCTATCGCTTTTTCAAGCGCCAGAGTTACCGTAATCCAAAGCGCTGGGTCTCCCTCAAGCCGCGCGCAGTCAATAATTGGAGATCAACAGGCACCGCGCAAAAATAGAGCGCGCACCCAACGAACTACTAGCTGGCCCGGATTTCTCTCCGTTCCACATCCCGGGCCGCAACTTGGGTCACAGTGACCCTTATCCTGCTCGGCCAGATTATTGGTAAAGGTTACGGCAAAAAGCCTGTGAACTCTGACCACGCCCAAAGGACGTGGGTTTCTATGTGGTTACTAAAAACAGCATAAAAACACCGATCCAAACAAACTCACCCGCAAAATTATGGGCTATTGTGAATCGAGTCTAGTGATAGTGGATTTCGCATCAATGGCCATGTTACCCTGCTGATGCCTGATGGATCGGAATATTCTTTTTCCCGCCAGTCAGATGGCGGCGTTATTGCCACAAATCTCGATGCCAATCAGGTTCCTTATCAGGTGGCGTTCGACGGTCCCTGGCCAGCTGATCTAAGGGATATTTCGGAAAATCCTGTCAAATGGTGGATTACCGATCCTGAGGGACGTAAATTTCATCATCAGTCGTTCAAGCAATATAGCAGCAACTCACTCTATCTCGTCGCGCGTCCCATTGATATCATTGAGCCTGCTGCTGCCAGTCATTCCGATCTTCAGGCGACCGATTTTCGTAAGAACCAGATGGCAACATGCAACCGGTCCGTCAATCGGGCGCGTGAAGGATCTTGAAAAGTAATTTGTTCTATGAGTTCGAGTCGATAAAGTCGATTACAAGAGGCCGTATATCCTCTGTCCAGGCTTTTCCGCTGAAAATCCCATAATGTCCGACACCCGGCTCAAGGTGCTGGGCTTTTCGTTTGTCTGGCAGGCCTGTCAACAGATCGAGGGCGGCAGCACATTGTCCAGGAGCCGAGATATCGTCTAGCCCCCCCTCGACGACTTTCACTGCCGTTTTAGTGATTTTGCCAAGGTCGACATGTTTTCCATCGATTGTGAATTCGTTTCTGGCGAGCTCACGGTCCTGGAATATGCGCTTGACCGTGGAGAGATAGAATTCTGCCGGCATGTCCATCACCGCCAGATACTCATCATAAAAGTTATTGTGCCGGTCATGATCGGATGCGTTTCCGCCGGCTACGGCAAATAATTGGTTCGAGAACGCTTCGCTGTGCATTTTCAGGTTCATCGACATGAAGGACATCAGCTGTGTAAGACCGGGATAGACCCTGCGTCCAATCCCGGGATAACTGGCCCCCACGGACTGAATCACATTGTGCTCCAATTGTTGAATGGAAACCCGGTCGCTGAATTCTGTGACAGGAGTGGCATTAACCTGTGGATCGACCGGCCCGCCAATCAGGGTCAAGGTAGATGGGTTGTCTTTTGGTTGGTGCTCGGCAATCCATGCGGCCGCGGCCAATGTCATTGGTACCGGCTGGCAGACCGAGATAACATGTAGATCGGGTCCAAGGATAGCAAAGAACTCGATCAGATATTTCGCAAAATCTTCAATATCAAAAGAGCCTTTTGAGACGGGGATATCTCTGGCGTTTTGCCATTCTGTCACAAACACTTCACAGTTTGGCAGCAGGCTGATGACTGTTTTGCGCAGCAAAGTAGCATAATGGCCCGACATGGGTGCGATCAACAACACCTTGCGCTGCATGGCTTCTTTGCGGCTGGTTTTGAACTGAATCAGTCGCCCGAATGGTTTATCAACCACGGTAGTAACATTAACAACATATTCCCGCCCTTTTGACACAACTGAATCGATATCCCAATCCGGTTTGGCCGCAATCCTGCTAAAACTGCGTTCTGTTACTTCGCCCCAGGCGGCAAAAGCTGCCGGAAGTGGACTGTTCGACAGTCCAAAGGCTGGATTTCCCCAGAATGCCTTGGCGGACGCCCCCATCCACTGATTGCCCTGCCGCAAGCTTTCTAAAAAATCATATGCCATTAATGCCTCCTTTTTAATTACCTGTTCTTACTTATAAGTTACATGGTATACAGTAAAATCATTCATAAGTGGAGAGTAAATATGTCTGATGTAAAGGATACTGGTGCGGATGCTTCCTCTGAATTCCTTCTGAATATGGAAAAGATCGATGAGCTAACAAAACGTCTTGCTGGCGCTCTTGCCAAAAGAGGAGCCTCTAATCCTAAACTGAGCAGCCCCGATCCATCCATTTTCGCAAAAGCGGCTTCAGGCTATTTTACGGATATGATCACCAATCCGGCGCGGATCATCGAACAGCAGATGGAATTGTGGACCGAGTCGGTCAATAATTGGTCAGAAGTACAAAAAACCATGCTATCCTCTCCATCCAAAGCGCCGCCTGAGGCTCGCAAAGACCGCAGGTTCAAGAACGAACTCTGGGACACGCATCCGTATTTCAGTCTGGTTAAGCGGCAATACGCACTCACCACGAAGGCTATCGAGCAGGCATTGAGCAATCTCGACGAGTTGGAACCGTCAGAACGCGAACGGATCGAGTTTTTCACGCACCAGATACTTGACATGATGGCCCCCAACAACTTTCTCACCACCAATCCGGACGCCTTGGAAAAAGCGGTTGAAACCGAAGGTCAGTCTCTTATTCGGGGACTGGAGAATCTGGTTCGCGATGTAGAGACCAATGAAGGAGAAATGGCGGTTACGCTCGCCGATCAGGATGCTTTCGAGGTTGGAGTTAATATTGCGTCATCACCCGGAGCCATCGTTTATCAGAATCGAATGATGCAGCTGATCCAGTATTCGCCCACCACTGAAAAGGTCAACAAGGCACCCCTGATAATCTTCCCACCCTGGATCAACAAATTCTACATTCTAGATTTAAAGGAAAAAAACAGCCTGATCCATTATGCGGTTTCCCGAGGATTGACCGTTTATGTTGTATCCTGGGTGAATCCTGATGAAAGCTATCGTGATGACGGCCTGGATTCCTACCTGAAGGATGGTCTATTGAAAGCTGTCGAGGTGGTGAAGGATATCACCGGTGAAAAACAGGTGAATACCATTGGCTACTGTATTGGCGGTACGCTTTTGACCATTGCTTTAGCCTATATGCAAAAAGTCGGCGATAAAAGTATCAGGAGCGCCACTTTCTTCACCACTATGACAGATTTCAGCAAGCCCGGCGATCTTGGCTTTTTCCTGGACGAGAAATTCATGGAAGGCCTTGAGAATGAGGTGGAACAAAAGGGCTATCTTTCCCACTTCTTCATGTCCCGCACCTTCTCATACCTCCGGGCCAATGATCTGGTTTATGCACCGGCCATCCGATCTTATATGCTGGGAGAGGCCCCGCCTGCTTTTGACCTGCTTTACTGGAATGGTGATTCGACCAACCTACCCGGGCGCATGGCGAAAGAATATCTGCGCTATCTTTATCTAAACAATGATCTGGCGAATGGGAGGTTCGAGATCCTGGGTGAAACCGTCGATATGAAGGACATCGCAATTCCGATCTACGCTGTTGCTACCCAGACCGATCATATCGCGCCATGGAAATCGTCCTTCAGTGGCCTGGCCAAAACTAGCGGCAAGAAGACCTTTGTGCTTTCGGAAAGCGGTCATATCGCCGGTATCGTCAACCCGGCTTCCGCCAACAAATATGGCAATTGGACAAATCAGGCGGAAATGAAAGATCCAGATGCCTGGCTGGAAACGGCGACGTTTCAGTCCAAATCCTGGTGGCATGGCTGGAGCACTTGGATAAAAAGACGCTCTGGCAAGCTGATTCCAGCTCGAAATCCGGGTTCTAAATCCTATCCCGTGATCGAAAAAGCCCCTGGAACATATGCAAAAATTAAAGTTAAATAGCTGATATAACTTGATATATCAATTAATTTCTGCGTTGCGGCATTTTTTACTTGAAATGCTGCGGTGCAGCATGTATATTAAGTCCATCAGATCAAGCACAACGGTGTGCACAAGATAACCGGATCATAAAGGACAAAGATCATGGCTACAAAAAACCAGACAAACGATTTTACCAAGGCAATCGAAAACTTTTTTACTACTACTCCTTTGGACATGAGCGCATTTGGTGATATCGCCAAGAATACGGCCGAGTTCAACTCCAAGCTCAGCCAAATTGCTCTTGAGGCCGCGGAGCAAAACGCGGAACTCACTAGCGCCTGGACGAAAGAAACTCTAGTCAAGCTGGAAGAGCTGACCAAAGTTCAGAAAGATCCTGCTGATTACGCCAAGGCGGTTTCCGATTTTACCGCTGAACAGGCCCAGACTTCTCCCGAGCACGTTGCTGCTTTCGCAGAAGTTGCCAAAAAAACTCAGATGGAGACAGTTGAGCTTCTGATGGCAGGCGGTAAGGACCTTCAGGCAAAGGCTACTGCGGCTACCACGAAAAAAGCTTCCTAAAAGCTACACATTCAATCCTTTCTCTCTTGGATTGACGATAAGGGCGGGTATTTGCCCGCCCTTTTTTGTTTTTTCGAGTTATATTCATGAGTTCGTGACCTGATGTGGTGGTCATCTTATAGGGAGCATTTCATGTCTGCGAAATCTGACACAATCCTCATTACGCGCTACGCCAGTCGGCGGCTCTATAACACCGATACCAGCGATTATGTGACGCTGGAAGAAGTCGCCGATTTAGTCCGGCATGGTAAGGATGTGCAGATTGTGGACCGTAAAACCGGCGAGGACCTGACCCGGCAGTATCTGCTGCAGATCATTACCGAGCATGAAGCCCGGGGTGAAAATATCCTGCCGATCAGTGTTCTGATGGATATTGTCCGCTCTTATGGTGAAGCCACGGAAAGCATCATTCCGGATTTCCTTGCCCGTTCCTATGAGACACTAAAAGAGCAGCAGCTAGCGGTGATGGAGCAGTTCCAGAGCTCCGTGCCTCAGGTGTTTGACCCGGCATCCATGTTTGGAGATCCAATGGAATGGCAAAAGAAGCAGTCTGAACTTCTTGGCTCTATCATGGCGCCTTTCATGCCGGATATGCAGACATCCGCAAACGCCGCCGAGGAGCAGCCCGCGAAAAAGTCGACAGCCAAGAAAGCCAGTCGCAAAGCCGAGCCAAAACTCAAAGAAGAGCAGGTCTCGACGTCGGAAGTGGAAGACATCAAGCAACAGCTGGCGGATTTACAGGACAAACTCTCAAAGCTGTAAACCGGTCTCGCCTGGCCCGCGCTCAACCAAATAATTTCCCTTACCGCTTTTTCCGCTTCCCGAAATCGGCGTTTGCACCCAATCAGTCCGCCGAGAAAAACCATTGGGCGGCGGCATTTTTACCCAATTAGGCTTAAAAAAAACGGGTGCAGGAAGCTGACCTTCCTGCACCCGATGATGTTTCGTCTCAATGATAGCCTTCAGACCTAGCCGCGCTCGATGGCCATGGCGACGCCCATGCCGCCGCCAATGCACATGGTGGCAAGGCCTTTTGAGGCATCGCTTTTCATCATCTCGTGGATGAGTGTAACGACGATACGCGCCCCGGAGGCGCCAATCGGATGGCCGAGCGCAATCGCGCCACCATTGACATTCACCTTCTCCGGGTCAAAACCCATCTCCTGATTGACGTAAGCTGCCTGTACGGCAAAGGCTTCGTTTGCCTCAATCAAATCGAGATCGTCAACCGACCATCCGGCCTTATCGAGACAGGCGCGGCTCGCTGGAACCGGACCGGTGCCCATGATTTTCGGGTCGACACCGGCAGTTGCGAACGCCTTGATGCGCGCCAGCACCGGCAGGCCTTTCTTCTTGGCCTTTTCTTCGCTCATCAGGATAACCGCCGCAGCGCCATCATTGATGCTGGAGGCATTGCCGGCTGTAACGCTGCCATCCTTCTTGAACACAGCCCTGAGGCCTCCCAGTTTCTCTTGGGTGGTCGCGCGCGGTCCTTCGTCCTGCTCAAACACAATCGGATCGCCTCGCCGCTGCGGAATGGTGACTGGAATGATCTCATCCTTGAAGCGCCCTGCCTTGATGGCGTCTAACGCCCTTTCCTGCGAGGTGGCGGCAAACGCATCCTGCTGCTCGCGCGTAATGGAGAAGCGATCGGCGATATTTTCTGCGGTGATACCCATATGGCAGTCGTAGAAGGCGTCCCACAAGCCGTCATTCACCAAGCTGTCCTGCATTTCCCAGTTGCCGAGCTTTTGACCAGAGCGGGAGCCAGGAAGCAGATGGGGAGACAGGCTCATGCTTTCCTGACCGCCAGCGATCATGATGTCCTGATCGCCGAGCAAAATCGACTGACGTGCCAGATTGATTGCCTTCATACCGCTGCCGCAAACCTTGTTGATGGTAAATGCAGGCGTACTGTCGGGCAGGCTGGCATTTCTCATGGATTGACGCGCCGGATTCTGCCCTGCGCCACTGGTGAGTACTTGACCGAGCACCACTTCATCGATCTCTTCCGGTGCCAGCCCGGATTTTTCCAACAGTGCGGATATGACTGTCGCTCCCAATTTACTGGCGGCAATCCTTGATAGCGATCCTCCAAGGGTACCAATTGCCGTGCGACCGGCCGCTACGATTACCACGTTCTCGCTCATTTTATACTTGCTCCTTTTTTAGTATTATTTTTGGACGTGATTAGAGTCCTGCCGTATACAGATCACGTAGCGGTGTCAGGCTGCACCTCCGGCGCGGCCATCTGGAAGGTTCGCAGTTGCATGCAATTTCCTTCGTTGCAGAGAATTTTTACAAACGGTGTCTAATTGGTATTGAAACGCTACATATTAATGATCTGAAGTATCAGGTAGAGATCAGCAAGGCAAGGCTGATTTGCTCTTTCCGAGAGATAGGTGACACTTCAATACTGGCCACCTGGATCACACTTTGGCTGACAGCAACGCCTAAGGGACACTATAGAGGTTCCCCTTACATGCCGTAGGCATCACAGATCAATTGCCGTAATTTATTGGATATATCTCCGGGTACACCATTGCCAATCTGCTTGCCATCAATTTGCACGACGGGCATTAACAGAGCCGTTGTAGAGGTAACGAAAACTTCTTTGGCAGCCAATGCTTCATCTACACTAAAAGCCCGTTCTTCAAATTTTAAATCAAGCTCGTCGATGGTCGCTGCTACGGCCTCGCGAGTTCTACCGCGCAAAATTGAATTGTCGGCACGGCGCGTCAACAAGCGATTATCTTGATCAACGATCCATGCGTTGCTGTGGGAGCCTTCAGTAATGAAACCATCTTCTTCCACGAGCAACGCCTCGGCGCATCCTTGGTCAAGGGCGGTCTGACTGGCCAGCATTTGCGGCAACAGCGAAATGGACTTGATATCGCGCCGCGCCCAGCGAAGATCGGGCACCGTTATGGTACGGATCCCTTTTTTGGCCAGGGCATTATTTTTCTTTTCATTGTGATGGCTGGCCATGCAGATCAAACTGGAGCCAATACAGTCGGCTGGAAATGTGAAGGCGCGCGGAGCAGCGCCGCGTGTCACCTGCAAATAGGTATAACCATCGCGGATTTTGTTTCTGCGCAGCGTTTCGTTCATGACATGGATCAATGCCGGACGCGACATGGGCGGGTCCATGCGCAGTTCACCAAGAGATCGATTAAGGCGGTCCAGATGACCATCAAGATCAACGATCTTGCGCTCATGGATAAAGCAGACTTCGTAAACGCCATCGGCGAATTGAAATCCTCTATCCTCAACATGTATGACGGCTTGCGAATATGGACTATAGCGGCCGTTGATGTAGATGATACGCGGCATTTTTTATTATCCTCCAAGTCAGGGTTATAAGGATCAGGATTAAAAAAATAGCAGTTGGAGCTATGAGTTAAGCAGTTTAAAAAATCTGGCTCAAGAACTCTTTGGTGCGGGGACCCTTGGCACCATCGAAAAATGTTGCGGGAGGGCGATATTCAACGATAACGCCCTTGTCGGTGGAGTAGATATGATCGGCAACCTCGCGAGCAAAACCCATTTTATGGGGGACCAAAATGCAGGTCATGTGGTAACACGCCCGATTATTAACGGGGGTTATTGGTAGAACCTGACTTGTCATGCGGCGCTTATCAGCTTTGCTGCTGGTAGTATACCGCCGATGGCCATATTGGGCCACTGGCTAATATATGTCCAGAGCCATCTTGTTGCCTGATCCTGCACCTCCTTTATGCTTGTAAACTGATTTTGATCCAGCCATTCGTGACGAACTGTGCGGTTGTAGCGTTCCACATAGGCATTTTGCCGTGGTTTTCCCCGCTGTATATAGAAAAGAGCGATGCAGCTTTTTTCTGCCCAGCGTTACAGCACACTGCTGGTGTATATTCAGGGCTATGATCGCAGCGGATGGCCATTGGCCTACCACACCATTCGATAATCGGCTCCAAAGCCCACACGACCCGCTCAGATGGGAGCGAAAAGTCCACTTCGATAGTCAGGCCCTCACGATTAAAATCATCAATGACGTTGAAGGTGTGAAAACTGTGACCGTCACTCAACTGATCAGCCATGAAATCCCCTCTCAGCAATTCAAGAGCACCGCCTGCCGGGCAGCAAGGATCGACCAGATCTCGTTGGCAGTTATGGGAACGCCCAGCGCGTCCGGCTTTTCTCTGTCGAGCCTCTTCTTCGGCCTGATCCGCATGTTCAGCGTCAGCTCGCAATAGATCCAGTAATCTAGTCAGCTCCCCCCATGAGATTGGGGATCATTCATGATATATCTCGCCACAGTATCGGCGCAACCCACTCAACCTTCTCATCAACCATCAATAATGTATTGTATGATTCTAGAGTCACGGTCCTTCTCTTGTTGTTCGTTTGCGCATATCATCATTGGAAATTTTAAACAAATTGGGTGCCTGATGAGAACGAAGCCTGATAAAATATCGATCCTTGTGGTCGAGGGGCGCGATATTCCTCGTGACGGACATGGCTATCTTCTGGACCCGGCTGACTGGGACAAGGATGTGGCCAATACGATTGCAAACGAAGAAGGGCTCGAGCTTGGCAATGAGCATTGGGCCGTTTTGAATTTTATGCGCGACTATTTCCATGAACACGAAATTTCCGCAGATGCCCGTTTTGTTTTTTCATTCCTGTCGGATCATTTTGATCAATCCGACAAAGAAGCGCGCCTGCATTTTTTCAAATTATTCCCTTATGGTTATGTGAAGCAGGCATGCAAGATTGCAGGCATGCGCCAACCAAGAGCCTGGAGTACCGGATAGCGGGCCAGATAGAATTGCTGGTTTTGAGTGCGGGGCTTTTGAGTTATTGTGAGAAACGAGTTCATGATCGTTTTGGGAGATCCACATGTTCAAATTGCACACATTACCTGGAGACGCTAATGGCCAACGACTGATCGCAAGCGACGCTATGACCCCCGAAAGTTTTGATGAACTGGCCAAGATGCTCAACATCCCCATAGTACAGGCCCGCAAAATTGGTTTTGTTGCGGCGCAACAGTCGCAAAAAGAGCAGTTTGTCGAGACCTTGTGGAACGGCAAGGAAAGCCAGATTACCGCGCAGATCGGCGACTGGGTCGTCACCAATCTCACCCCTAATCTCTCTGTTTTACGTGACAAAGATGGCAATGCCAATATTTATGCCATCCGAGCAGATAAATTCTCTTCGTTTTATAAGCGCCATGAAGGGGCCAACAGTTTTGGCGATATCTATCGCGCCATCTCACAGGTGGACTGTCTCTACCTGTCCGGCGGTTTTGAAATAATGGCTCCCTGGGGCGAAGTGCAGCTTGCCGATCAAGGCTATCTCCTGCGCAATGGATCCGACATCTACGGCAACCACAAAGACACGTTCGATGCGACCTATGAGAAGATGGTGGGGTGATCTGTTAGCTGAGCGCTGTACGCACCTATTTATGAAACGGGGGTTTTTTCATTTTTTTGCACCATTTGGGCGGGGTTTTGCTCAAAAAATATTTTTTGCGTTGATCGAGGGTGAGGCATTTTTGGGTGGCACGGCGGACCTTGTTGACGAGATCTTTGTTGGAGGCGAACAGAGGCCACAGGCGGATGGTGCCATCGCCTGATGCGGTGATAATGGCTTTGCCGTTGGGGGAAAAATTCGCATGAGTAACAATGCCCTTGTGTCCCTTGAGAATTTGCAACAGTTTGCCGGTTTTGACGTCCCAGACCATTGCGGTATTGTCTTTTGAGGCAGAGACAAGGCGCTTGCCATCAGGGCTGAACGAGGCGTGCAGGACGGCCCATTCATGGCCCTTGAGGGCGCGTACAAAAACACCAGATCGCGCTTGCCACAAACGCACAGTCTTGTCTTCCGAGGCCGTGGCGATCAGTTCTCCTTGCGGATCATAACGCACACTGCGCACTGAGTCGCTATGGCCCTCAAGCAGGGCCAGACGCTCGCCGCTGGAGACATCAAGGATGCGCACAATTTTGTCGGTTGAAGCGGTGGCGATGCGGTTGCCATCAGGACTGAAATCGGCTGACTCAAGCCCCGCCTTGTGTCCCAGAAATGTTTTCAGCAATTGTCCGCCCGCCACCTCCCAGACTCTTGCCGTTTGATCGCCAGAAGTGGTGACGATACGCTGGCCGTTGCTGGAAAAAGCGGCGCTGGTGAGGTCATAACTATGACCTTTGAGGGTTCGGATCAGCTTGCCCGTGCGTGCGTTGAACAAGCGTGCTTTGTTATCAAGAGCCGCCGTCAGGATCATGCTTTGATCGGGGCTGTAGACGGCCCCATTGACGAATCCGTCATGCTGATCAAGGGTGAGAATAGCTTTTCTTTTGGCAATCGACCAGACACGAACTGTGCGGTCCCAGGAGGAAGAGAGGATCAATTTACCATTGGGGCTGAATGTAGCCCCGCTGACTTGATTTTCATGGCCGTTAAAGACCAGATTTTTCTGTTCCTTGATATAGGCAGTATAAAGGGCATCGCGCGCTTGCAGGCGGTCATCTGGTTGTTGCGCTTCGTTCAGGGCTTCAAGGGCCAGCAGCATGGCGGTTTGCGGGTCGCCGGTTTGGCCAAGATGGTTGGCAACGCGCGACAGGAACAGGGACTGGCGCTTTTTGACATTGGCCAGCTCCTTGCGCATGGCGTCCTTGCCCCCTAAGGATCGATCAAAAATAACACCGATCAACACGGTTGCAAATATAAATAACATGAATGCGGCGCCAAACATCCGCATTTTATCGCCAGCGATCCATTTGCCGCTACGCTTTAATAGAGGTTTGAAATCCGGCATTTTGAAATAGCGTTTTTTAAATGTCTGGAGCCAGGGCATTTTGGGTATAAATTTGATGCCGGCCACCGGTAACTTCAAGCTTTTGGTTATCCAACCCGGAAAGGTGCTCCAGCGAATACCCTGGCGCAGCACTTTCAGGGTGCGATTAACATTGGCGGCGTGGCGCATGGCAGGGCGTATCAGTTTCTCGCTGCGATCAGGGCTGGATAATTTGCCGCGATCATGATCGGCGATGATGGTGCCTTGCAGCTCAATACCTGTTTGTGGATTGTTGCTGATTGGTGCGCTGGTGTCAGCGTCTGGTTTGGGTTCCGTTGCCTTGCTATTGCCCGCACACAATTGTTGCAACTTGTCTTTAAGGTCGCCAAGCCCCGTATCCCGGTTTTTGGTCATGTCGACCACAAAATTGCAATCTGTTATATCTGCGCTTGTCGGCGCTTCCAGAATGGCCAACATTGGCTTGTGGCGCGATACGGCCTCTTTCTTTTCCCATTGGCCAAGATTCGAAGCTTGCCAAAAGGGAGTAACAAGTAACAGGACAATTTCAGCTTCTGAGATGGAGGTTTGCAGATCAGCTTGCTGATCGTTAAAATCCCCTTGTTCCTGTTTTTTTGTGCGTGAGATCAAAATGGGGTCATGGGCATGTTCGCGCAACCATGATTGCAAGCCCAGGGCCGCCCGCTCGTCCCGGCTTGAATAGCTGATGAATATGCGCGCCATCATCCCTCCAGATTAGAAAAAACAGATTTGTCACGGTATAGAGGATGATTTTCAACCCTCCAAGCAAGGATTGTTGGTAACCCCCAGTTTACTACGTATGGCAAGAACATCTTCAACATGCTATGTTACTATATTCACATAGATATTTCAAAATATGAGTAAGTTCATGGCATCAAAATCGTACAAAAAAAAGAAATCGGCTGCCGCACAAAAGGAAAGCTATTCGGTGCAGCAATTGCAAAAGCAATGCGAGCAGCTGAAAAAACAGCTGCAAACCTGCCGATCAAAAAAATCCAAGGCAGTGTCGCGGCGCAATGATGAGCTTGCTCTCAAACCCTATCAGGCAGAGCTTTTGAAGCTGCAGTCTCATATGGAACGCGAGCAGACAAAATTCATGATCCTGTTTGAAGGTCGTGATGCCTCTGGCAAAGGTGGCACTATCCGGCGCACAACGCGCTATATGAATGAAAAGCATTACCGGGTCGTGGCGCTTGGCAAGCCAACCGAAACCCAGCGCTCACAATGGTTTTTCCAACGCTATGTGGAGCAATTCCCGCGCGGTGGCGAGATGGTTCTGTTTGATCGCAGCTGGTATAATCGTGCCATGGTGGAGCCGGTTTTCGATTTTTGCACCGATGAAGAATACAAAAATTTCATGAAAGGCGTCACCGGTTTTGAAAAAGATCTGGTGCGTCAGGGTACTCGATTGCTCAAGCTGTATTTTTCTGTGACAAAAGATGAGCAGGCCCGGCGCTTTGATCGTCGCAAAAGCGATCCTTTGCGGCAGTGGAAGCTAAGCGAAGTTGATGTGCAGGCCCAGGATCGCTGGGATGAGTTTACAACGGTCAAATATGCCATGTTGAAACGTACGCATGTCCCAACGGCGCCCTGGACCATTATCAGGTCAAATAACAAGCAGGCCGCCAGACTAAATGCTCTGCGCGTCATACTCAATTCTGTCGATTATGAAGGCAAAGACACCACGTTGGATTTTGTCCCTGATCCCAAGGTTGTGGTCTCCGGGGCCCGCGAAATCGAAAAAATGGAAGCTGATCGTCTGCGCATAGGCAAGTTTAAAGGCTGATGTCACTTTGTTCGTTATGGGTCTGTCACACCTTTGTGTGTTGCGCTGCCACTTGTTCAATGGCAGAATTTTAATTGGATAATATTTGCCATTTGATCTAGAAGGGAAGTGATGATGAAACTGGTTATACAAACCTCTATGGTACTTCTTGTAGCGCTGTCATTTATGCCGCTTGCAGGAGAGCGCAATGGCGCGATTGCTGCGGAAAACGCCAATCCTGTCAAAGAACGCCAAAAACTGATGCGCTCAGTAGGCAAGGCCATGAAAACTACCGTAAAAATGCTACGCGGCGATCTTACCTATGATGGCGCTGCAGCCATTTCTGCCATGTCTACCATGAGCGATGTGGCCGGGAAATATACCAAATTGTTTCCTGAAGGGTCGGATATGGAAAACTCGATCATGGATTTTGACCAGGAATCAGATGCGCGGCCCGAAATCTGGACCAATCGGAAAGATTTCGAGATGAAAGCGGCGGCATTACTGGAAGCCAGCACCAAAGCTGGCAAGGCAGCTGGTGATAAAGCAGCATTGGCAGCGGTGTTCAATGACGTTGGAAACACCTGCAAGGCCTGCCATCAAAAATACAAAGCCAAAAAACAAGAATAGACTGGTTAAAACCGGCACTCATTGAGACAAATGAGCAAGGTCTTTAGAAAACCTTAACCTTACCTGCCTACAGCTAGACAAAATGATCTTTGCCTTTGCCATTTGATATCGGCAAGGGGCCCGTAATCTTTGTTTTTGCGTCTTCAATCGTATCTTACGGGATGTGATATGCCACGCAAACAAAGCAGGGAACTTGTCTATGTGCACGCAGGTTAGTCGGAAAAACAAACAACAAAAATCGGTAATTAGCATCCCTTTTTGGACCGGCGCAGGAGCACTGTCTGATGCTCACAAAACGATGATGTCCTTATTGATATTGCTGACGATTCTGCTTTATGCCGGGCCGGTGGTAGCCGCTCAAAACGGGCTGTATGCCATCGAAAAAGAAAGCCCAGAATTAACAAATGCGGAGACTTTTCGCGTTGCACAGCTTTCCACTTCGCTGGAGAACTGGCACAATGATGCCTTTGCCACCTTAGATTTACAAAAGCGTCTAGATCGATTGACTCGCAAGAAAAATCAAGATAATCGGCGTGGTCCCAAAAAACCAACGGTGACCAATAAACGCAAAACAACGGCACGATCCAAAGTGCGAAAAGCTGTTGTCAAAAGAAAAACCAAAGCCAAGACCAAAATCGAGGTCAAAATCAAGGCCAGCACCAAGAAGAAGATCGTCGTTGCAGATACTGACGAAAAGCATGAAATTGTCCGTGAAGCAGCTATATTGCAGCGCTGTCTGCAAGCCGCTGGCTATTTCAATGAGGCGATTACGGGGCGTATTGAAAAATCAAGTCTACAAGCCTTCATGACCTTTCGCGATGACAATGATTTGCTTCATCGCTCAAACAACCTCTATGATCCTGTGATCCAAAAAGCCTTGTTCGAGCAGTGTCCGAAAGTAGCGCCAAGCGATCTTAATGGTGCCGATATTAGCACAATGGCCGGTAAAACGACAGCTGGTGCGGCACTAAAAAAAACCTCGACACCTGCAAAGCCGATAAACACCAAGGTCCATCAGGATCGGCTTGCTCATGACTTTGATCGATCGCAAGGACCATTGACAACTGCCAGCATTGGTGCCACCAGGAAACAGGCGCGCATGTCGATTGTTGCCAAGAACTTGCCGGCAATCAGGAAGGCGCCTACCGCAAAAAGCAAACCAGTTAGCGGTGAAGAACTTGGAGAACGAACCTTTGCAAATGATGTGCTGGCTGCAACCAGTAGCAAGCCGATATCTTCATCGGTTGAAAAACCGGTTCAAAAGCTCGCCCGTCTCGACAAGCAAGACGCAACCGGTGTCACCTCTTCTTTTGCTGCAAAAAGCGTCACGGCCGACAAGGCTATTTCTGCTCCGTCTGGCTTTTCGAGCCGCGTTCCAAGTGCGAACGGCCAGAGCCCGGCACCATTTTCAAAGCGCTTGAGTATTGCAGATCTGGCGATGGCGAAACCAGCCAGCGCCAACACCTGTTCTCCGCAAAAACACGGCCCAGCGATTGCCATGAGCAAATTGCCGACCTTATCAACTTCTTCAAGGCAGGCATATCCCGTGCGCAACGCCAGCGCATATGACCCGTATATGAATGATGATAGCCCGTTGATCACCGGTTCGGTTTTGTCCTCTTCTTCAAAATCATCGGTGTCATCATCTTACGGCAACCCAATCGCCAGGGGCTTTAAAAAGCGCGTACGACTGGTGCAAATGAATATACCTGATAAGGCCTGTCTGCCGCAGGATCTTTATAATATGCTGGCCACAGCACATGGTCGCAAAACCGATGTATCGATCTGCAAACGCGATTGTCTTCCAGCTCCCAGGTCCTTTTCGCAAGGACAAAAAGAGCTGTTTACCGAACAGTATGGTATCAATTGGTGCGGCACGAGATGCCTTGGCATTGCTGACCCTTTGCCACTATCAGAGCTTTTGAAAATTGAGCGTGAGGCGCGGGTACATGTTTGCATGAAGCCGCAGTTGAGCCTTGCATCAGTTTCCAAAAAAGGCCTGGATAGCGCTGGTATCAATACCTCGATCCGCAACTTGTACAAGCACCTGCCCGGGGGCTATGGCAATGCCGATAATATCGCCGTGCTAATTGGCAACAAGAATTATAATGGTAATCTGGGCGCTCATGATGCGGGACACATAAATCTGGCTGCTATGAAAGCCTTGCTGATCGACCAGCTTGGTTATTCATCTGACAATGTGTTGATCCTTAAGGACGCAAAACTTGGTGATATGCAGCGTTTGTTTGGCCGCCCGAGAGATGTTAATGGTGAGTTGAAACGCAGACTTAAGTCTAATCCAGACGCTCAATTGATGATATATTTTTCAGGATACGCACGTTCGACGGGCCTTGGTTTGAACAATCATCTTCTGCCGGTTGATGCGGTCAGCGGGCGCGAGGATGAAACTGCTTATTCATTGAGCATCTTGTATGATAATTTGCGCGAACTTGATGCACGTACGACTCAGCTGTTTCTTGAAGCGAGTTTTAATACGGACCGATCCGGTGTAGTACAGGCTCCAAATATAGCGGAGCGACGCGTCAATGTGGCACCGATTGTGCCGGTACGTGGGTTGGCGGTGTTTACGGCCGCGACGGGCGATCAAAAACCATTGATCGATTCTGATACAGGTATTGGTCTTTTTACCCGCTATTTGATTAGTGGGTTGGCGGGGGGTGCTGATCAGCGCCCCATCGGTAATGGCGACCGCATTATCGATAGCGTGGAGCTTTATGTTCATCTGGCAGGCAATGTGCGCCTTGCGGCTCGCAAAACGCTGGGACTGCGCCAGAACCCAACCTTTTCACGTTCGGATAATCTGTTCTTGAGCCAATTGTCGAGAAAATCCGCGAAATAGCAAAGGCGGTGTATTCTCAGGTCGCATTGGCGCGAGAGGAAATCGCAAAATGGCTCATGCTGGTGACACTATGATCGCCTTGCAGCTTGTGTAGCTGGAAAACCGGCTCATCGTTGAATTGGTCCGGGTAGCGATCAAGGCGCACATCTGTGGCGATGCTTGATGAAGTGCTGGCGGCATGATGGCCCATGTCGAGCATATCGGAGCGGTGGGTGTGACCACACAAAATCCGCACGATATTGTCATATCCATTCAACAGATCGACCACAGCATTGGCCCGTTCGATGCTCTCGAATTGTAGCGGATTTCTGATGGTCTCGACCCTTGCTGGCGGGTGATGCAAAAACACGAAAACGGGTTTGTCAGTGTCTTGTAGCAGCAGCTCTTTCAGCTGCGCAAGACGCGGTTCACAGCTTGTTCCGATGCGTGTTGCGCTCTTTGTGTCGACACTGATGAGGTCCGCTTTTTTCAACTTGATGCGATACTGGCAAAAGTCAGCGTTTGCGGGCAACAGGTCCGGTGCCAGAAATTGTGCGATCAGATCAGGCCTGGAATCCCGGTTGCCAACGGTTGGATAAAATGGCGCTTTTAGCTGTGACAGGATTTCAAAGGCCAACTCATAACTGTTTTCCTCTTCAGCACCTTTAGGGGCAAAATTAACCATATCTCCCGTGTGGACAATCGCCGCTGGAGGGATTGGTAACTGGTTAATGGTATCGACAACGCGCACGAGTTTATCAGCGCGCTCCAGAGCAAGTGGTGTGTCTTGCCCCTGGTAAAGCAGATGGGTATCGGTAATCTGCGCTAAAAGCATGTGTTTTAAACCCTGGAATTATTATTATGAAAGCACAATCATGGCCGCTCTAGGTGAGGATTTACCGTGATCTATGATGAACCTGGCAGATTATCGGCTCAATCATACTGTCTACACAAAATCGCACAGCATTTATTGCGAAGCACTCTATAGCGCGATTACCCCCATCACGTACAGTAATATAATTATCGAAAACGCGCTAATCCGCCAGGGGAATCAAAAAATCATATCACAGGCATGAAAGTTATTTTGCGTAATGCAGGAACCAGCACCGGCACGTGGCTTGAAACAAGATGCGCGCGGCACAGCCGCGAATGTTAACATAGGGACGATTTGAAGGTTTAGACTGGCGATTTTTGCAGTATGCTGTGTTTAAACGTTTTTTCTGGAATAACTGGGCGCATTTATATGAACTGGTTTGAACCTGTCTGGCTGTATTGTGAACGCGGAACAAGTGGGCAAATTCTTGCCGAACCGGTTAATGCGCTGTCGACCCTGTCATTGGTGATCGCGGGTCTTGCTGGCTTGTGGATGTACAAAAAGCTGCCGCTCGGACAGCGCAGCGCCGACCATCTGCTACTCATTGCTCTTGCGGTGATTGCCGGGCTTGGTGGTCTGGCTTTTCATTTGTTTGCCGCGCAATGGAGCGAGTTGGCGCATTTGCTGCCTTTGTTGTTCTTTGTGATGGTATATCTTGCCTTTGCGCTCAACCGGTTTTTGAGAGTACCGCCGGGTGCAACCAGTTTGGCAATCGGGCTTTTTGTGTTGGTGACGATGGCTTGCCTGACCATGACCTGCGTATTCCTTGATAGGGCTTTGCAGCCCGCTTGGTCTATCATTGGCGAGGCAACGGATACCAAGGCGATTGGTGCCACTTCATGTCTCAATGGAAGTTTTGCCTATTTCCCAGCGCTCATGGCGCTATTTGCATTAGCGTTGTGGACACACAAACGCCGACACAAATCAGCAAAATCGCTTTTCTTTGCCGCTTTTTTGTTGCTTGGGGCCATGGTGTTCCATACGATTGATCACCTTACTTGTTCAGTGAACTTTGTCAGTGGTTACAAGGCAGGCACTCATTTTATCTGGCATCTGCTTGTTGGGGCTTGCTTGTTCATTTTATTGCGAACGGCAATGCGTCATCAGGACAAGCGCCTCGTTCGGGAAATCATTCCTCCGGACGCCAAGCATTCAAAAAAATCTCAAACCTCCCCATAGTTGGTGATATACCGCTCAATGATGATGGATATTCTAACGGGGGACTATATTATATGCAGCTTGAGGCATTGATATTCGATTGTGACGGCACGCTCGCCGAAACCGAGGAAGCGCACAGGGCAGCGTTCAATACCCTTTTTCGCGAGCACAATCTGGACTGGCACTGGAGTATTGAGACTTATACGCAGCTGCTGGAAATAACCGGTGGCAAAGAGCGTATCCGCCATTTTCTACGTCATTATGCTCCCTCAAAAGCCGACTATTATATCGAGAATGATCATCTCATCCTGCCGATGCATGTGCGTAAAACGGCGATCTATATGGATCTGGTGAAAACCGGCGAAGTGCCATTGCGCCCCGGCGTTGAACGGCTCATTCGTGAAGCACGGGCCGCTGGCATGCATCTGGCGATTGCCACCACCACTAATATTGATCCTCTTTCAGCTCTCTTTGAGGGGACGCTTGGTCGGGACGCGCTTGCATGGTTCGATGCCATAGCGGCCGGAGATATGGTCGCCAACAAAAAACCAGCTGGCGATGTTTATGAGCTGGCTCTCAAGGGATTGAACCTGCAAGGCCCGCAATGCCTTGCCTTTGAAGACACTACCAATGGCATTTTGGCGGCGCGTACCGCCAATATTCCAGTGCTCATTACGGTAAGTGAATATAGCGCCGGGCAAGACTTCTCGGGTGCGCTCGCCGTGATTGATAGTCTCGGCGAGCCAGATACTCCGTTTAAGGCCCTTTCGGGATTTGCGGATAAGGCCGCCCATGTTGATCTGGACCTCGCCAAAAAATGGCATGCCGCTGGTCTGAACGGATAAATTCGTTTTTTCTATTTTCAGGACAAGGCGCTCTGCACAATGCCATCAAACATAAATATATATTGAAAAAAAATGTATAAGTGACGAAATCAGATTTTTCCCGTACGGCAGAAGTGAAGGGCAGCGACCTTGACATTTGGTGCGACATTCTGTCTTATTCAATCTCGATCCTCTTACCATTTCGAACATTGGTAGAGGAGTGCGCAAAAAACAAGAAGGTTGAAGACAGGGGATATTTTATGCAGGCAGATGGGACCGCACGCATAAGGAATTTAGGTTCAGCCACACTGTTTTGATGCAGTTGAATTTGCTGACACATCAAATACCATCCGCCTTTAATCAATAAGAATGAATTTGAGAGGAAGTTGAAAGCATGAGACTATCAAGAATAGCGTTTCTTTTTTGCTCGATTGTCGGTTTGACCGGATTGCTGATCCAGCCAGCTATGGCAGCAGAGCATGCAAAGAAAATGACACCAGCCGCATTGGTTTCCTACAAGATCACCGACGGACCAGCCATTAAAGCCATCAACAAGTCACTTACCGGCAAAGCCGGAGATATGGTTGCTGGTGAAAAAACCATGGTCAACAAGAAAAAAGGCAATTGCCTTGCTTGTCACGTCGTTACCAAGCTGAAGGCGCGAGCTGCTAAAAAACCCAAGAAATATGCTGATATGGGTCTCATCGGCCCGCCACTTGATGGCGCAGCAGGTCGCTATACGGAAGGTGAATTACGCATGATGCTGGTGAATGCCAAAGCCGCGTTTCCAGATACCATTATGCCGGGTTTTTATCGCGCAGATAAATTGACCAGAGTGATGGGTAAATTCAAGGGTAAAACCGTTATCAACGCTCAGGACGTTGAAAATATTCTGGCCTTTTTGGTAACTCTTAAATAGGTCTCGCGATATTCATATAGACATGAAAAGAACTGGAAGAAGTAATATGGGACGATTTATTAAAATGGCATTGGCTGGTCTTGTTGCCAGTGTGCTGATGGGTGGAGCCGCCATGGCTGCCGCTGATGGCAAAAGTGCAGCTGTCATGAACAAGGGGGATCATCCTCTGCCAGAAGTCTGGTCGGGCTACAAATGGGCCAAACCAGAGACACAGGCAACGCAGGATGACGAATTTGAAAACCCTGCCAATCTGTGGACGGAGCAAGGAAAGGCTCTTTGGTCAAAAGTAGATGGCAGTGCAAAGAAAAGCTGCCAAGAGTGTCACAACGATGCCAAATCATCAATGAAGGGTGTAGCAACACGCTATCCCGTTTATTATGGCCCATGGAAAAAGCTCATCAATCTTGAGCAGCGCATCAATCTGTGCCGCACAAAATTCATGAAAGCCAAGGCCTTTAAATGGAAATCAGACGATTTGCTTGGTATCACCATCTATGTTTCCAAACAGTCAAACGGTATGCCATCGGCAATTGAAGTCAATGCGCAGACCAAACCGTTCTGGGAAAAAGGTAAAGCGCATTATTACAAGCGTCGGGGGCAACTCGACATGGCTTGTTCTCACTGTCACGAGAAATATTTTGGTGGACAGCTTCGCTCTAATGTCTTGACACAGGGGCATGCCAATGGTTTTCCAACTTATCGTTTAAAATGGCAAAGACCAGGATCGATTCAGCGTCGCTTTAAGGGCTGCAACAAACAGGTCCGTGCCAAACCGTACAAAATGGGTTCAGATGAATATATCAATCTGGAACATTATGTCAGATGGCGGGGCAATGGCCTTCCTAACGAAACACCCGCTGTTCGTAACTAGGTCAGATCGAGTTTAACGAGATTTGTGAAAAGGCAGTGCTTTTGCGGCGCTGCCTTTTTCTTTTGTATTTTGTGACGCTCGACGTAAGGGCTACAATGCAAAAGTTCTGTATTTAGTCGGGTAATGATTGATTGAGCCGCTGTCAAAGCTCCTTAAATAAGGCCGAGGCTTTGGATTGACGTTTCAGAGATGCAAAAAATAATCGTCCATCAAAATGGGGGTCGCGCAAACGATTTGAAGTGATTTCGTAGTGGGCTGGCGGGTTAGTCAAATCTCGATGGGAACAGATTGTCTGGCTATTTGCCCAATCTTTGATGTGCAAGGCTTTGTGCCGGCCAGCGCGATCTACAAAGCAGCGGACCAGTTGGTCTTTATGAGATCTTTTAATTCGTGCTTTCTTGATTTGTGCATTTTGTGCGGCCATCCAGTAAACCCAAACAAAGCTGCGCTCGCCTATCAGATTAGCAGTGATCATGGGTCTCGGTGAGGGGACAGGCTTGGCTGGCGACGCGGCCCGATTGTCCAGCTTCGCGCCAAAACGGCTCGTCACAAAGGGTAACAGCCTTGGCCTGCGTGGCTATCCAGGTCAGAGTATACTTCATCTCTTGTCGCACGTCACTGGCTAGTTTTTTTGACCAATCAATATTTTGAGCGATGATCCGTAATGGTGCAACCATGATGATTCGGCGCGCTTGAAGAGAAAACTATTTATTCTGATCTTAACAATGAACTAAACTGCTCTCGCGGTAGTGGTGCTTGTGGATACAAGAACCACATCAATGTGGACCGGTGTCATAAATTCATCCACACCCATGAAGTGAGTGATGCCAGCCCGCACGACAGCCAGGCGCTTGAAGCTTTCACCGGACTCCATCGGGGAGGCTCTCCTTCATTTTTATTTGGCTGATTGTATCACTTGCCATGTCCTACCCGTCGCTATTGCCAACAGCGCCTGGATAGTCTGCGACGCCGGGATTGTTTGCAACGCCGAGTAATTTGGGATGGTTGGTTTTCTTGAGGTGCAGGACCCCTTTGTCGTCTTTGGTATTGAGGATATAATCGCGAATGACATCCCAGATCATGCGTCCTTCTGGCGTCCGGTTAACAACCGCCCAACCGGCGACCTTGTATTTCTTGTCTGGCTCAATCAACTCGCCATTGTCGAGACGGGCATCGGTGATGCGCTTGAACAGTTTCTTGGTGGGGTCGATGGTGTAATCAAGGCCACCAACGCGTACCATGTCGCCACCAGATTGCAGATAGGGATCAGGGTCGAGCAGATTGTCGGCGACCTGTTCGAGAACATTCAAAAGCTGCTTGCCGGTCATTTCGTTAGCATAGGTTTCGCCATAGGTCATGGAGCATTGGCTCATCACATCATCAAAGGTGATCATATGGCCCTTGGGAACGGTTGGCCCCCAGCGCACGCCCGCTGACATGGCAATATGAGCGCCATATTCATCGCGCAGGGCGTTACAGATGACCTGATCCCAAGTGCCCATAAAGTTGGAGCGCCGATAAAGTGTTTCTCCAGCAACAGCCAATTTCTCGGTTTTGATTTCTTTAAATGTCTTGCCGTTACGCAGCTTTGAGTTGGCACGGTCTTTTGCGCGACTTTCAACAACTTTGTCGTCATATTTCTGTTTGTCAAGCTGGGTCAGAAAGGCGGTCATTTCTTTGTCGGCGGGCAGTTTGTTTTCAAACACGGCGTGCATTTTGTAATGCATCTCTTTGAGTTTGTCGCCGTCGAATTCGAAATCCATAACGCCGATAAATTTACCCGAGCAACCGGCATTGGTGACAAGACAGGTACCCCCCTTAGTATCCTTGACCGGTAGAGGTTTTGGCACGCCATCATGAGTATGGCCGCCAAAAATAGCATCCATGCCGGGGATCTCGCTGGCCATTTTAATGTCCACATCCATACCTGAATGGGAGATCAGCACGACGGCTGCGGGTTTTTCTTCCGTGCGGATTTTTTTCACAAGATCGCGCATATCGGGGATGCGCAGGCCAAATGACCAGTCGGGAAAAAACTCGGGAGGATTGGCATTGGCGGTGCGCGGGAAGGCCTGACCGATGACGGCGATCTTGCGCCCGTTGATCTCTTTCATCACATAGGGCTGAAAGGCGTGGCCGCTATCTTCGTCGAACATGCCTTTGCCATCATATTTTTCAACGAGCTCTGGATAGCTGTCGCCCATCATACTCTCGTCCTTGACGCGCACATTCTGGCCGATGAAATCGCCCTTGAACAAAGCGACATTGCTTAAAACTTCTTGCTCTGGATAGGTGAACTCCCAATGTCCCACCATGACATTGACGCCCAGAATATTGCAGGCCTCGACCATATCGATTCCCCTGGTCCAGAGTGAAGTACCAGATCCCTGCCAGGTGTCTCCGCCATCGAGGGTCAAGGTTTTGTCTGTGCCTCCAGCGTCCTTGCGGATGCGATCAATCAAGGTCTTGATATGAGCAAAGCCACCCATGCGGCCATATTTTTTGACGCCCTCTTCAAAGTCCAAATAAGTGTAGGCATAGGCCTCGGGGCTGTTCGTCGTCATGCCCATGGCTTTGAGTAGTTTCTCGCCCACCAGATGCGGGGCGCGCCCAAAGGCATCGCCGATGCCAAGATTAACATTGGGCTCGCGAAAATAAACCGGATGCAGCTGACCATGCACATCCGTGATGTGGATGATACGGGCATCGCCCTTCATGGGGGTCTTGTAATAATCAGCATCGTCTGCGGCAACGGCACTTGTGCCACTCATCCACCAAGGCAGCGTACCTCCAAGCGCGCCACTGGCAGCCATCAGTTGCAGGAGCTGGCGTCTGTTAATCTTTGACATGAGGGTTCACTTTCATTGACATACTATTAAGTCGCAATATTTATATGTTTTTGTTTTGAAAAAATTATATTCTAGTTAGGCGGCATTGTTAAGCAAAAACACTGCATTAGAATAACGGTTTTGAAATGGTCTGAACGGTAGATTTGCGGCGACAAAGCATATGGAAATGATCTGGGCATATGGGAATGATCTGGACAGTTGTAGATAAATTCAAGCAGATCAGCCGCGTATCTACGGCCATTTTTCTGCTGACTCCTGTTTTTCTCATTGCCAGCGCTCGAGCTGATGTGGTGAAGCCAGCGCTGATCGAGATTAGTGCGGATGTAACAGGGGTGGTACGGATCGAGGTGCGGGCCAGTATCGAGGCTTTGTTGACGGGTATTAATGGGCGCTACAAGAACACCAAGCAGTCCCCCAATGGTGCGCAATATGATGCGTTGCGGGTTCTGTCTGGCGTGCAATTAAGAGAGAAATTCAAGCCCTTTGAAAGCAGTTTTCTGGGTGAGATATTTCTCAAGGCCGATGGCGTGCGTGTGCCCCTTCAAATCAGTTCCGTGACCATTCCAGCGCCTGGCTATACCAAGGTGCCTCGACCCAGCATTATAATCCTGGAGGGGCCGCTTAGCCGGGCGACGCAAAAACTGCAATTTTACTATCCAGCCCGTTTTGGCCAGAGCGCCGTGCGGGTGCGCCAAGTCGATGAAAAAGCTGCCAAATGGTACTGGTCACAATGGCAATGGATCAGAACGGACGAGCCAAGCCAGATGTTCTCGCTGAGCGAGCTGTTTACCAAGCGCCCCGTGCTTGAGGTTATCTGGTCTTATATCAAGCTTGGCTATGTGCATATTTTGCCCAAGGGACTGGATCATATTCTGTTCATTCTGGGACTCTTTTTATTCAGTCCGAACCTGCGCCCGCTTTTGTGGCAGGTGACCATGTTCACGCTGGCTCATACGCTAACCCTTGGATTGTCGATGGCGGGTTTGTTTTCCTTGCCCTCGCGTATTGTCGAACCGCTGATCGCGGCCTCCATTGCCTATGTCGGGTTTGAAAATATCCGCAGTAAAAGTCTTGGCAATGCGCGGCTCGCACTGGTATTTGCCTTTGGCCTTTTGCACGGGTTGGGGTTTGCCAGTGTGCTAGCTGATTTTGGCATGGAGCGAGACGCTTTCGTAACGTCACTGATCAGTTTTAATATGGGGGTCGAGTTCGGCCAGCTGACCATCCTTGCAATCTGCTTCGCGCTGACTGGTTTCTGGTTCGGGCAAAAAAGCTGGTACCGCAATTTCGTGACGATACCAGCTTCCTTGTTGATCACCCTCATTGCACTCTACTGGATGGTTGAGCGGCTCGAGCTAATTTAGAGCATCGTGCTTTCACACAGAGTTGATTTTAGGATTTTACTCTATCTCCTTTTGTAATTCACTTGCCTTTTGGAGGTAGGTAGTTATGACGCAGCCCTTTTCTATCCCTGTTTCAACTACATGAGTTTAGTCCCGAGAAATCGTAAATATTGATGCTCTTAAAGGCCGAATTAGTTTGATCACTTTGGAAGCAATGCGTGTCGCAACAATCCGTTCAAAAACAAGATGCAGAGCGTAAAGCGCTTCACTCGTTCTGTGAGTAGAGGCCTAGAACGTGTTGAACCCGAGGGTAACATATTGGTGGCGTATGCTGCTAGAGACGACACAGTTGCGCTTGACGGAAAGGGCGAAGAGAACATGCCAGCCACGACATGCTCAAGCACTTATTCTTTCGGCGCGTATGCCGCTCTTACCTTGTCGCGCAAGTCATCGAGCGTGCCAGCTTTGATGGCGACACGGATTTGGCTCATCAGGTCTTGATAGAAAGCGATATTGGCCCAGCTGACCAGCATGGGGGCGAGATATTCGCGGGCCTTGAAGAGATGGTGCAGATAAGCTTTGGAATAATCGGTGTGCGCCGGGCATGAGCTGCTGGCGTCAATGGGGTCTGGGTCATCATTGAAGCTCGCGTTACGCAGATTGATTTTACCCTGCCAGGTGAAGGCCTGCCCGTGACGCCCTGAACGTGTGGGCATGACACAATCAAACATATCGATGCCGCGTGACACGGCTTCGATGATATCAAGCGGTGTACCAACACCCATCAAATAGCGTGGCTTTTCCTGGGGCATTTTCGGTATCGTGAAATCCAGCACTTTGAGCATCATGTCCTGACCTTCGCCAACTGCCAGCCCGCCGATAGAATAGCCGGGAAAATCAATATCTGTAAGCGCCTTGATCGATTGTTCGCGCAGATCCTCATAGACGCCGCCTTGTACAATGCCGAACAAGGCTTGATGATCTCCCGCTCGTTTGTCAAAAGCCTTCATGCTGCGATCAGCCCAGCGCATGGATAGCTCCATGCTGGTGCGGGCCTCGGTATGCGTGGCGGGGAACGGCGTACATTCATCAAATGACATCTGGATATCAGCTCCAAGCTCACACTGGATCTCGATGGATCGTTGGGGGGTCAGCTCATGTTTGCTGCCATCAATATGCGAGCGGAAGGTGACGCCGTTTTCGCTCATTTTGCGCAGCTTGGAAAGCGACATAACCTGAAAGCCGCCACTGTCGGTGAGGATAGGCCGGGGCCAGTTCATGAATTTATGCAGGCCGCCGAGCCGCTCGATGCGATCGGAGCCGGGGCGCAACATCAAATGGTAGGTGTTGCCAAGGATGATATCAGCACCCGTGCTCCGCACCTGATCGGGGTACAAGGCTTTCACGGTCGCTGCTGTGCCCACCGGCATAAAAGCAGGGGTGCGGATCGCGCCACGTGAGGTGGTGATCTCACCCAGCCGGGCGTCGCCATCACGAGCATTGATATCAAATGAAAATGGTGTGCTCATTGGCGCATTCATAGAAAACATCAAACGAGCTGGCAAGCCATAAACGAAGACGCGACAGGATGAGGCATCAACGGCGGGACCGGATCACTCCTCCCCCAACAACTCGATCAAATGCGGCACATAGCGCGCGCCATGCCCGGCCTCAATCTGCGTTTGGAACCGCGAATGAACAGCTTGCGAGATCTCACGAGGCGCTGCTAGGTCGCTGGCCATATCGGTGTAATAGCCCATGTCTTTGGCGCATTTATCGAGTGAAAACTGAAAACTCGTGTCATCACCCTCAAGGATATAGGGAGCTAAGCGATCAAGTATGATCCCGGCGCCTCCCCCCGCCGCAAGCACACCATGCAGCACCTTTGGGTCGATGCCCGCTTTGTTGGCACAAGTCGTGGCCTCGGCCAGCACAGCCGAAAAACCCAGTGACACGAAATTGTGCAACAGCTTCATGGTATGGCCAGAGCCTACACCTCCCGCATATTTGATGTTTTCCGCGAACGATTGCAGCAAAGGCAATTGACGCTCGAACAAGGCGTTGTCCCCGCCGACAATCACGTTGAGACGCCCTTGTGCGGCTTCCTTGGGAGTGCGGGTCATAGGTGCATCAAGGAATAGCCCACCCGCCTCCTCGACCTTACTGGCAAGCATCAGCGTGGAAGCTGGCACAGCCGTCGAGCAATCGATAATCACCGTGCCCGGGCGCAGATTTTCGAGCACCCCCTGCTCCTTGAGCAAGACATCTTCGACCTGCGGCGAGCCCGTCACGCAAAGAATGATCACCTCGCTGGCAGCCGTTAGCTGCGCGATGGTTAAATGGACCTGCGCACCGCTTTTAATGAGATTATTAATCGGTTGATTACCGACATGATCCAGCACTCCAATATCCCAGCCGGCTTTCTGGATATTGGTGGCAATCCCGTGCCCCATCAAACCAACACCAATCAGGCCAATTTTTTGTTTGCTCATGCTCTTTGTTCCTCAATCTGTTTTCCGACTAGGCAGCGGCACTTCGATGATCATTATCAACGCATCAATAGCAATCTATTGATGCTGTGAACTTTGACCATAGAACAGGTGCGACAGCAGATTGGCATTAATTGATTGTGAAATATTTTCACCTCTTGCCAGTATGATCTAAAACGTCCTTACTTCACGCCAGTCTCAACTTTTTCCAGTTTCCCTATAGAACAGAACATGATTCCATGAGGTTCTGAAACACCCACCCATTTTTGAGCATGGAGGGTTACCCCATGGAACAGCAGATTTATCTTATTTCACTTTACCTTGCTGTCGAAGAAAAATTTGATGATATTGTTGGCGAGCGGCGTTTGCGTGCTCGCGGTTTCGCGCCAGCCTTGAGCGATATTGAACTTGTCACCATTGAGCTGTTTGGCGAATATCAAGGTCACGGCAACGATAAAAGCATCTGGCATTATAACATGATCCGCAATTACAGAAATGGTATTCGTCATGGACGCCTCCTGTTAATGGATGAGTTATTGTCAACGCATCCAGTATGGCTCATTTCGAAGCCGAATGGGGCGTCCATACCATTATCGTAATTAGTAATTGAAGCTAACTCCACTGTTATGGCGTCTTGCAAGCCACACTCGTTAGCCAAACGAGCAGTTTTGGCGTGTCTCCAACTTGCAACCTGGTCGAAAAACAGTCAATATGAGTTGTTTTTGATCAGGGCGGTCGTTATTGCCATGCTTGGCGCGTGACGAAAAGGTTTTGAATAATTTGTAATAATCAGATGGAATATTTGCCGTGCACCGACTTGGGTCAATCCATAGAGCTTTTCAACTAGCCGCTTTGGTTGGTTTGAGTGCGCTTGCCGGTTGTCAGGGCAGCAGCAGTAATGGCAGCTTGTTCTCTTCCAGTGGTTCAAACGGCGAGCGTCCCGTGCAATTACAAAATTCGCAAACCTCGCCCACTTCGGGAGAGGCCGGCACCGATACGAGCAGGCAATTCCCATCAGCCCGCATGGAGCTTGACAAAAAACAACTGGCCAAGGCCGTTGAGCGTTACCGTCTCAATAAAAAGCAAAAACAAAGCCCTTTCCGCTCTGTTGGATATGATCTAAACGGGGATGGCGGTGCTGAAGCTCTGATTTTGCTTGAAGGTGAAGGGTGGTGTGCTAAAACCGGTTGCACATTGGCCGTGTTCACCTCAGGCAAAACGGGATATCGGCCCGTTGCCACTATTCGCCGGGTCTGGGGTCCGGTGATTGTTACAAGTGAGCGCAATAATGGCTGGAGTGATCTGGTGGCCAATACCGGTCTACCTTCGCGAGATCAGCGTGTGCGCCTGCGCTTTGGCGCCAATGGTTATCCGGGTAATGCGGTGACCTTGACCCCCATGCCATCAGATATAGAGAGCGCTGGCGAAGTGGTGCTTGAGCGCGCCCCGATGATGTCGCAAGAAATGGTCTCCAACACGCAATCTCTCCCGAACTAAGCGCCCATCAAATCATTTTGATCGTTGCGATATTTCAAAACCATAAAGCCAGTCATAATCTGCCAGCAGCTTTTCTGGTTTCTTGTGCGTGAGAACGACATTGCGCGCATGGCGCATGAATCCCTTCATATGATAAATCCTGCCCAGTTTTTTGGCGGTGTTCATGACATGGGTCGCCCGTGCACGGCGCTGGCTTTCATATTGCGCAAAAGCGGTGCGATGATCCTCGCCATATAGATCCAGCAGATGCGCCAGGATGTGCGCATCTTCCATGGCCATGACGCCCCCTTGTGCCAGAAACGGGATGGCGGGATGCGCGGCATCCCCGAGCAAGCAGACGCGGCCCTTGCTCCAGGATCGAAGCGGCGCGATATCGAACAAGGCCCACTTATGCCAGTTGGTACGGGCCTTTAAAAACGCTCGCGGCAACTCGTCCCAGCTCTCAAAATGGGGGAGCAGATCTTTTGCGCGCCCCTCGCGCGACCAGCCTTGTTGATTATAGCTGTCCTGGATCACCGCTACGACATTGATGATATCGCCGCCAAGTACCGGATAGTGAACCAAATGAGCATTGGGAGCCATCCACAATCCGGTTTCGTGCTTATTGAAAGGTTCAGGCACATCTTCGCTGGCGGCAAGGGTGCGCCATGCCGTTTTACCAATGAAATGTGGGGCTATATCGGGAAATAGATGTTTGCGCGTATGAGACCAAAGACCGTCGGCTCCAATCAGCAAGCGGCCCGAATACCTATCGCCCCCGGATGAGAGTATGATCAACTCATTTGGCGGTTCGCGAATTTCCTTGATTTGAAACGCGGTGGTGATCTCTATCTCTGGCATGCTGCGCACTTTTTCAAGCAACGCCATTTGCAACTCGGAGCGATGGAAGACCTTATAGGGGGCGCCATAGCGCTCTCGGGCAGTATTGCCTAGTGGCACCTTGTTGAGAGATACCCCGGAGATGCCATCATGAATATGGACGAAAGCAGGGGTAGCGCCGCGGCAGCTTAGAAGATCGTCCATACCCCAATCTAGCAATAAGCGCATGCCGTTGGGACCAATCTGGATGCCAGCGCCAGCTTCGCTAAAAGTGTCCGCCTGCTCTAAAATGTGTGAGCTGATACCGTTTTGGGCCAGCGCAATTGCTGTGCAAAGGCCACCAATGCCACCGCCGGCGATTAGAATGGTCATATAAGGTCATCCTTAATCTGAACCGACCCAGCGTGAGCCGATAGACAATTCCGGTTTCCCGATTAAGATTGTTACGCTGCTTCTGGTTTGTGGATACAATTGGCGGGATCGGTTTCATTACTAGCCAGATCTTTGTCGTGGACATAAAGCGTCGAGCAATAAGGGCAGATAATCGTGCCCTCGGATCCCATGTCGAGATAGATATGAGGATGATCAACCGGAGGGGTTGCCCCCATACATTTGAATTTTGTGACACCTATACGGATATTTTCGCTGCCAATATCATTGATAAAATGAGGAGTAACGGGGTCAGCCATTTAAATTTCCTTGTCGTGAATTGTTTACTGCTGATCAGCTTTGATGTGATTGAATATTAGCCAACCTCAACAGCAAATGCTAGAGCTTTGAACCAAGACGTGACCCCCGCAAATTTATCACCTGTCGGAGAGCCCCCATGGCGATCATTCTGGATCATTTTAAAAGCGATGGCATTGACATCGCCTACCGGGTCGAGGGACCAGAGGAAGGGAGTGCGCGAAACGACGTGCCCTTCTTGCTGATCCATGGCTTCGCCTCCACCGGTCCGACCAATTGGGTCAATCCGTCCTGGACGAAAACGCTGATCAATGCTGGCTATCGAACCATCTGCATTGATAATCGTGGCCATGGCGACAGTGACAAACTCTATGATCCGCAAATGTATAGCGCTCCCTTGATGGCTCTAGACGCGGTGCGCCTGCTCGATTATCTGGGCATCGAACAGGCCTATGTCATGGGTTATTCCATGGGCGCACGGATCACGGCGTTTTTATTGCATCAGGATCAGACACGGGTCAAAGCCGCTATTTTTTCTGGCATGGGTTATAATATGGTACGCGGGCTCGGTGGCTCGGCGCCCATCGCCGCTGCCTTTGAGGCCGATAGCATGGAGGACGTCACCAATGACACTGCGCGCTCGTTCCGCGCCTTCGCGCAAAGTATCGGCGGCGACCTCAAAGCGCTTGCCGCCTGCCTGCGTGGTCCCCGTCTGTCGGTCACCAAAGAAATGCTCGCAACCATTAACACCCCAACTCTCATCGCGGTGGGTACAAAAGATGGTATCGCGGGTTCTCCTGAAAAACTGCAAGAGCTGATCCCGGGTTCAAAGGTTCTGCATATCCCTGGCAGGGATCACATGAAAGCAGTTGGGGATCCGGTATTCAAAAGGGGGGTGTTGGCCTTTTTGGAGGAGCTGTAGGGGGCAAGTCCCACTTGTGTCTCCCAAACACACCAATCATCCATTAAGGTCGTTAATCCGCCTTTGTTCATTGTTCAGGTTTTCGGATACCGACTGGACACGAACAGCCCTGCCGGTCAGATCAAAAGGGCAGATGATGCTTTACATCAGGCCAAATCGAGATGGTTGCTGGCCTCGGTTATTTCGCGGCCAAGGGCTGTAAACACAGTGCGTAGGATAGCGTCCACATCCAGCCCGGCTTTTTGGTACATGATCTCGGGCGTATCATGATCGATATATTCATCCGGGAGCGCCATTGGCCTCACTTTCAGGCCCCCGCTAGTTTTATTGTCCAGCAAGCCTTCATGAGCCAGGAAATTTAAAACCTGCGAGCCAAAACCGCCAATTGCCCCTTCTTCAAGGGTCAACATCACTTCGTGATGGCGCGCTAGCTGGGTGATCAATTGTGTATCAAGAGGTTTGGCAAATCGGGCATCCACCACCGTTGTTGAAAGACCAAATCCATCCAGCTTGCCTGCCGCTGCAAGGGCCACTTCAAGGCGTCCACCAAGCGATAACAGCACCACCTTGCTGCCCTCCTTGAGAACGCGCCCTTTGCCAATTTTCAAGGCTTTGGGTTGATCGGGAATGATCAGACCATCGCCACTGCCACGGGGATAACGAAAGGCACTGGGGCCCGCATCATGCCCGGCACTGGTCACTACCATACGCGCCAGTTCCACCTCATCACTAGCGGCCATAACTACCACATTGGGTAGATTGGATAAAAAGGCCAGATCAAAACTACCCGCATGGGTCGGGCCATCAGCCCCCACCAATCCAGCGCGATCAATGGCAAAGCGCACGGGTAGGTTCTGGATCGCGACATCATGCACAACCTGATCATAAGCCCGCTGCAAAAAAGTCGAATAGATCACCACAAATGGTTTGAGCCCGTCTGCTGCCTGCCCCGCCGCGAAGGTCACCGCATGTTGCTCGGCAATCCCCACATCAAAGCACCTGTCTGGAAACTTTTTGGCAAAACTCTTCAAGCCCGTGCCATCGGGCATCGCCGCCGTGATCGCCGTGATGCGCTTGTCCTTGTCCGCTTCCTTGATCATCTGATCGGCAAATACACTCGTGTAGCTGCGCGCTGTAGATTTTTCCTGCTGTCCCGTCACCACATTAAAACGACTGACGCCATGAAACTTGTCGGCGCTTTTTTCGGCGTGAGCATAGCCTTTGCCTTTTTGGGTACGCACATGCAATAAGATCGGCCCTTGTTCAGCATCCCTGATATTGCGCAGTACCGGCATTAAATGCTCAAAATTATGACCATCAATCGGCCCGACATAATAAAAGCCAAGCTCTTCGAAAAACGTACCACCAGCCCATAGCGTGCGCGTGTGCTCCTCGACCCTGCGCGCCCGCTCTTCCCATTTTTGCGGGAGAATTTTCGCCAACTGCTTGGCAATATCGCGAAGATAAAGATAGGTGCCACCAGAAGACAGGCGTGCAAAATAAGACGCCATCGCACCAACCGGCGGGGCAATCGACATATCATTATCATTGAGAATAACGATCATGCGGCTATCCATAGCGCCGGCGTTATTCATCGCTTCATAGGCCATCCCCGCACTCATGGCCCCATCGCCAATCACCGAAATGATTTTATTTGAACCGCCTAGCTGATCGCGGGCCACCGCCATACCAAGCCCGGCCGAAATAGAGGTGGAACTATGGCCAGCGCCAAAGGGATCATATTCACTCTCTTTGCGCTTTGTGAAACCAGACAGACCACCTCCTTGGCGCTGAGTGCGCATCCGGCTGCGTCTTCCCGTGAGAATTTTGTGAGGATACGCTTGATGGCCCACATCAAAAATCAAGCGATCATTGGGGGTATCAAATACTTTGTGCAGAGCAATCGTCAGCTCGACAACTCCCAGTCCGGCACCAAGATGCCCGCCAGTCAGCGAGACAATATCAATCATCTCGTCGCGCAATTCGCGCGCCAGTTGTGGTAATTGAACATCTTCAAGTTTACGCAACTCTTTAGGGGTGTTGATCGCGTCCAGCAAGGGTGTCTTGGGTGGCATCAGTATTCCAACTCTTTAAAACTGCAACAATTCACAAGAAAACTCCCCCAGCTTTTTTTCTTGTGACTTTACGATCTCTGATTTTAACCTACACCCATTGTCATGACGCCGTGAAGTCAAAATTATGCAATATTTGAGCAAATCCAGTGGTGATTGGTTGCAGATCAGCAAACCACCCCCTTCACCGGGTCGTTTTGCTTTTCTCTTGCGGCAAGCAACTTTTGTCTGGATGGTCCAATACTTAGTCAAACAGGCTGGTGATGCTCTTCCAAAGGCTCATGCCGCCGGTGCCAGCGTTGGCGACTTTCACAGTCTCGGCTTCTTCGCCCTCTTCTGCGACCGGCTCATCAACCGCCGCAACATGATCATTGGTGATATTGTCTCCGAACAAGCCCATTGCAGCTAGAGTTTTGACACCAACCATGCCATCAGCTTCGATGCCATTATCGCTCTGCCAGGCTTTGACGGCTTTTTCAGTGCCGGGACCAAATTTACCATCTGCATCAAGGCCAAGCATGTTTTGAAGCTTTTTTACGGTAGACCCGCGCGAGCCTTTGCGCACCAGAACGAGCTGGAACAGACCCAACGCAGCAAAGGTATCAGGTCCCGCGATGCCATCAGCTGTCAGGCCATTGTCACTCTGCCACTCTTTTAGAGCCTTTTGCGTACCAGAGCCAAAGTCTCCATCCGCGGTAACGCCCAATGCTTCTTGCAAAATACGTACAGGTGCGCCTTTGCGACCCTTTTTCAATAATGCCATCTAATATCTCCTTGATTTTTTTAACGTCTACCAAACAATAACTTGACAATGATGCGTGAAATCTGACGCCCAAATGAACGCAGCATGCTCTTGCCGAACGCTTCCATCGGTCCCTGGCGCCTAGATTTGCGACCGGCCGCTTTTTGGGCTTCTTTGTCGGCTGCCATTTTTGCGGCTGTTTCGGCGCGTTGCGTTTCGCGCTCTCTCCAGCGTTTTTCGAGAATTTCATAAGCCGACTCGCGATCAATCGTTTCATCATAGAGCCCAGCCACAGGGCTTTTCGCCATCAAGGACGCACGTTCATTATCCTCCAATGGGCCAAGGCGCGACGAGGGAGGCCGGATCAAGGTACGCTGCACAATGCCTGGCTCGCCCTTTTTCATCAAAGTCGAAACCAGCGCTTCGCCAACTCCCAGTTCCATGATGGTCTTTGCGGTATCAAGGTCGGGATTTTGGCGAAAAGTGCTGGCCGCCGCTCGCACGGCCTTTTGCTCGCGCGGTGTAAAGGCCCGCAAAGCATGCTGCACACGGTTGCCAAGCTGGCTTGATACACTATCAGGCACGTCCAGAGGGTTTTGCGTAACGAAAAAAACACCCACCCCTTTGGAGCGAATGAGGCGCACGACCTGCTCGACTTTTTGCAACAGAGCCTTTGGTGCTTCATCAAACAAAAGATGCGCTTCATCAAAAAAGAACACGAGCTTTGGCTTGTCCGGATCGCCGATTTCAGGCATCTCGTCGAACAGCTCGGACAATAGCCACAGCAAAAACGTAGCGTAAAGACGCGGTGTTTTCATCAACTCATCCGCCGCCAGTACATTGATAAAGCCGTTGCCATCATAGGTGGTGCGCATAAACTCGTTGATCTTTAAGGCTGGCTCGCCAAAAAAATTTTCGGCCCCCTGCTCTTCCAAAACCAGCAACCGACGCTGGATGGCCCCAACAGAGGATTTTGAGACATTGCCATATTCTGATGACAGCTCCCTAGCGCGATCAGATACCTCAATCATCAGCTTGCGCAGATCTTTTAAATCGAGCAAAGGCAGCTTTTCATCTTCGGCCAGACGAAAGGCAATATTGAGCACCCCTTCCTGGGTGTCATTAATATCGAGCATGCGCGACAGGAGGAGCGGCCCCATCTCTTGCACTGTTGTGCGGATGGGATGGCCTTTGTTGCCAAACAGGTCCCAGAATACGGTAGGATAAGCACAGTATTTAAAATCATCGAAACCGATTTTTTTGGCGCGCCCTTCCAGAAAATCCTTTTCGACGCCCGTGGCGCCAATCCCCGAGAGATCGCCTTTCACATCGGCGCAAAAAACCGGCACACCCGCTTCTGAAAAACCTTCGGCAAGAATTTGCAATGACACGGTTTTACCGGTGCCCGTGGCCCCCGTTATCAAGCCGTGCCTGTTGGCAAGCTTAAGCAGCAAATGTTCTTTTTGCGGCTCGCTATCCACATTGCTGGTGCCAATATAGATTGTTCCCTCATCGCTCATCGCGAACAGCTCCTTGTTTTGCTTGCTCAAATTCGTTTTCCATACATACCCGGCAGATAATCAATGTTGCAAACGCAAGATATCGAGAATCACTTCAGGTCGACTTTAGGAGAATTTATAGCATTATCAATACTCTTTGTTGGAGAGATTTATAAAGATCATCCGGCAAGCCCCCAGCGTGATCGTAAAATATGTCCCCTTGCCACAAGTCCGACAGGCTTTTATATGAAGTATGCAGCCAAATTTAATGAATGCATTCTACCACTTCACCCCCCTCTCACAGGAGATCTAAATGGAAGAACTTATCCAACGTATCGTTTCAAGTGTCGGCATTGACGAAGAGCTCGCTAAAAAGGCCATCGGCATCATACTCAACATGTTTCAAAAAGAAGGCGACACGGAAGCCGTGGCCAGCTTAATGAACGCTATGCCAGGAGCCAGTGATCTCGCCAGCGCCGCAGCAAGCGCCGGGAGCAATGACAGTGGCGGTGGCGGTGGACTGGGTGGCCTGATGGGCGCAGCGGCTAGCATGCTGGGTGGTGACAGCCCTATCATGGGCATGGTTGGCGATCTGACCGGCGCTGGCCTTTCCATCGACCAAGCCAAAGGCGTTGGTACCGAGCTAATGGATTTCGCCACAGAAAAAGCTGGCGGCGATGTCATCGCACAAGTCGCCAGCTCAATCCCCGGCCTCGATCAGCTTTTGTAGATCGCGAGTTAACAAAACTCGGTACAAACTGTGCACTTGACTGGCACCAAGACCTTACTACTGCAGTACGCCACAAATGTGAATTGCCGGATTTTGGCCCTTGGTCCGTCAAGTCGAGGGTCGATCATGTCGAACCCTCATTAGCACTGATTGAGAAAATGGTGACCTTGCGCAATCATCGCGATGATTGCGACGAGGACAATACGCCATTATTGGTAATAAATACGCTTGTTAGCTGCTGAAAATCCAAGGCATGCTTGGCAAGCATGCGAGACATATGTGCCTATGCCTCATAAAAAATCCATGCCTCAAACTCTGTAAAACACCCGGTGCATCGCCGTGTTTTACATGTCGATTATTCTCATCTGCCGCTCCCGCATGTCCTACAGTGGTATGGTATCAGCTAAACAAACATACAATCCGTACCAAGCTAGGCCGCTTTCCACTTGATAGAACAACCCATGCTGGGGATCTGCTCTTGTGGTCCCTTGCCCGTTTTTGCCACTTCGCTCATGGCGTCGAACAGATCGCGCTTGGCGTCCGGCACAGCATCCTTGCGGCTGGCATCGAGGCGACCGCGATATTGTAGTCTCAAATCCTTATCGAACCCAAAAAAATCTGGCGTACAAACGGCCTTATAAGCCTTGGCGATGGCTTGGCTGTCATCATGCAAGTAAGGAAAGCTGAACCCGTGTTGCTTTGCGAACACAGCCATGTTTTCAAAACTGTCTTCTGGATAATCATTGGCGTCATTGGCGCAAATGGCCACAGTATGAATGCCTAAGCCTTGCAACTCGATGGCATCCCTGACGATCCGGTCGATCACCGATTTCACATAGGGGCAATGATTGCAAATAAACATAATCAGCAAACCGTTTTCTCCCTTAAGATCCTCCAGCGTATACGTTTTTCCATCAGTTGCCGGCAATGAAAATTCCGGGGCACTCCAGCCAAAGTCACAAATCGGGGTCTTTACAGACATAGTCACATCTTCCTTGCGGCAATTATTTTGCTTACTTGAGCGCTTGGTTGCGTCGGCCAAAAGACTGTGACGGCAATGCTATTTGAAGCGCGCGAAAAACTATGACTATCGCTTCAAGACCCGTGGTGCAAGATGGTTGTTATCCACGCCTAGCCGCAAAATGGGATATTTGAGTTGACGCTCCACAGTTCTGCCTCTACACTTTAGGTGTATATGGAAAAGGAGGTTAAGATAATGACTCCGCCTGATAGTATAGCGCCACACATTGTTTAGTATTAAAATACTGGCATCCTGTGTGGCATCCACAAAATACATATATATACATAAAAACACGACTATTCACGACAAGATGTCAGTGATATCTGGGGCAATTTGTACTGCACCTGCGTACTATGTACTGCAATCCTTTCGTGAAAGTCGGTTATATCCCCAATTCATTTGGGGAAGGTCAAACAGGCAGATAAGTCTGGAACGTTTTAGCCGGCCTTATGAAAAAGTGGAGTTTGCGCAATATTAAACGCTGACTATGATTAGAGAACCGGCGTTTTGTAACAAACAAAAAGCGGAATTGAGTATCGCTTTGCAAGCGCTCTGTATAGGAAAACTTATATGGGTGCCTGGCGAATTGATAATAAAACCTATTCCCCAAAACACGCTGCAAGTGCTCATCGAAGTGAGCGTCGCGCGCGACACACGTTGTCATAAGATCAAGGAAAAAGCGCTCTGCACGCTGCATACTAAAACAAGACCTCATCGGGAAACCGATCTAGCCCTTGTCCGGCATAAAAACCGGCCAAGGGTTTGTCTATGGCAGGGGTGCTTGAAAATAGTGCTGTAATATCACGGAGCAGTGGCGACTTGCCATTCTCAAAGGCCTTGGTGATCCGGCACTGCAACCCAGCATTCAGTACCAAAGGTCGGTATTATACCAGCTCGCGAAAGTGCCGACTCACAATTGATGGATTCCCATCAGGACTAAATTGTGATTCTCTCATTGTTGTTTCAACTCAATTACTTCCACTAAAAGTAGAGGTATGAATTTGGGAACCGCTCGAAGCGGTTAGTGTTACTTTTTATTTGCCCTTCATAAAGCCAATCACTCTCGCAACCGCTTCCTTGGGAGGGATCGAAATCAGCATATGGACATGATCAGGCATCAACTTCCCCTCCTCTATCGTGCATCCCTTCTGCCTTGCCAGCCGGTAAAATACCGCCTGTAAATCCTTGCGGATATGTCCAAACAGCGTTTTCTTGCGGTATTTTGGAATGAACACCACATGATATTTACAATCCCACACACTATGGTTTAAATGA
>JAAETJ010000218.1 GCA_024228495.1 bacterium
AGGCAGGAAAAAGCCAGGCCGATATTCGATGATTTGGAAGCTTGGCTTCACATTCAACTCACCAAAATATCCGGCAAGACGCCATTGGCCGGAGCCATTCGCTATGCCCTGACACGCATGAAGCGTCTGCGGCCATATCTGGAAAACGGCTTCCTCGAACTCGACAACAATACCGCCGAACGCTCCATGAGACCCATAGCACTGGGCAGGAAAAACTATCTCTTCATGGGCTCTGAACGCGGCGGCAAATCAGCAGCCATCGCCTATACGCTGATCGAAACGGCAAAGCTCAGCGGCGTCGATCCGCAAGCCTGGCTCACAAACGTCCTTGGCCGCATCGCCGATCACAAGATCACAAAGCTGGATGAACTCTTCTCCTGGTGTTACGCTCAAGTCTGAGCGTAACCGGCAATTGGTCCGTCGGTCCAGGTGGGCGTCACCGGACGGTCACGGTTTAAGCTCCGCACAAGAAGTTTGCCATACGCTTATGTCGCAATGGATCAGAAGGGCACTCGCGTGCAAACCAAGGTTGTTGAGATGGCGAAAGCTAAGGACAGTCTGGACTTGGAACGGATTGCAAACTTGATTGAAGAGAGCAGCGCGCTTGCATACAAAGGTGATTACAAGTTTCTATCTTACCTCCTCAATATGGCGCGCATGGAAGCTCAATCGCTTTCAACTAAGCAGCAAAAGTCACAAACGGAGGACTGATTATAGGAAGCCAGGATTGTCCTAAGCTACTCGCTTTCCCATTCGTCGAAGTGAGCGCGAAGTATTGATACGACAATTTCGGTTGGGCTGTGCTGCGCCAATACAGATTGCCCGTTATTGAGAAATCGCCTGACCCGATAATCATTCGCTGATGCTGTCTTGAGCGATTTGAACCCCTTGGTTGTAAGCAGAACCCTTCCCTTGGGGCCGGCAATGAACTCATGCTCCCGAAGCAGTTCAACCATCTTGATAAAGACCTGTTCATCTTCAGGTTTCCCCTGGATGATGGCCAGGTCAATTGGTTCCAAGTGAGCATCATGGAGTGCCTTGATGCAAAGCAAAATTTGTGAGCTTGCACTTTCGCCATTGTCCGCGTTTACAATGGAGGCAAACGCGCCTGTGACACCACCGTTGGTGCCATTCTTTTTAATCACTTGAGAGGTCTCCGGAGCCGCCCCCGGCACGGTGTTTTTCCTCATGCGCATTATCTCTAACGCGGCGTGCTTGAGTAGCAGGTTTTCAATAAATTGGTATACAATTGGTCTTCTGGCATGAGCCAATTTTTTGAATTGGACCAACACCTTGCCAAATGATCGCGATCTGTGAATTCAGCTTAGCCAATATGAAACGGTGCGGTACCCCAACCGAAGAACGCTCAAGGCGTCTGGTTGGGGAGCACGCACCATAGATAATTATTGAGGCTGAGCGTTGTTTACTGTGGGGAGCCGCCATCTGAGCCGCCGCCCGTTCCTTCTGAGCCGCCGCCCGCTCCTCCCGAGCTGCCGCCGGATCCGTCTCCCTCATTATCACGGCCCAGACTATATGTTGGATCGGTCGAGA
>JAAETJ010000219.1 GCA_024228495.1 bacterium
AAAAATACAACTCCATGAGCACGTTTTTATTGAAAAACCGTGCTTTTTTTCTTGCTTTTAAACGTGTACGTATTATAATATATGCGCACACTTAAACCGAGGATTATATATGGCTAAGCCAATAACAGGAAAAACTCACGTCGGCGAACGGCGTGAAAAGCGTCCGAATGGCGATATTTACATCTATGAACGGATCACGGCCTACAACGAAAAGACCAGAAAGACCTGTACGGTCAGTCAGAAGCTCAAAGGAAAAATTAAGTCGGGAACGCAAGAGATTGTGCCAACTCGTCCGAAAAAACGTAAGGGCGAAGGAGGCGTTGCCGATGCAACACGTCGGCATACTGGTCTCACGGACATCCTGGAGTGGGTTGGCAAGGTTTCCGGCATTGATGATGATATACGTGCTTCATTCAGCGAGGGTGATGCTGCGAAGATGCTTTCTATCGCACGCTACTGGATTGGTTCCGGCGGCAACACGTTGCCGCGCCTTGAGAGCTGGCAGGTGATGCACCCTCTTCCATATCGTGAAGCGATCACTGAAGACGTCTATGGTAGCCTGTTTAAGGATGTTGGTCGCAATGAAGAAGGCGTCCAGTGCTATTTTTCAGCTCGGGCGGCACGCCTGGGAGAGTCTCCTGTGCTTGCGTTTGACTCAACCACCATCTCGACCTACTCTGAAAATCAGTCGGAGGCACGGCGGGGATTCAACAAGGATGGCGACGGACTCAACACGATCAAGCTTTTGACCTTATATTCCGTGAAGGCTCGCGAACCGATGGCCTTCGCCAAACAACCCGGTAATATTCCGGATGTCATATCCATTGAAAACACTCTGACACAACTCAAGTGTCTCAATCTGAAAAAGCCTCTGATCGTCACTGATAACGGCTACTACAGCCAAAAGAACATGATGGAATTCGCCTTGCGCAATGTGAAATTTCTGACCCTGGTTGATCCGAATATTATCTGGGTCCGCGAGACAGTTGATGCGCTCCGTGCAACACTGGCGGGTATGTCCAGCACTTGTCCGTTCGACCCGTCCATCTGCGGAGCAACTTCGCTTAGAATGCACCAGTTCAGCCAAGTACGCCAGCGATCACGCAACGGCAAGGTAGCCGGTGAAAAAGAAACATTCTCGCGCCGTCTGTATGTGCATGTTTACTATTCTCCTGACAACGAAGCCAAGAAAGAACTCGCCTTCCGTAAGAACCTGCTTGAATTGAAGGCGCAAATGGAAGGAGGAGAAACCGAGTTCTCGAAATCAGCGCAAAAGAAGATAGACAAGTACCTGACCTGCTCCAGAAAGGGGCGTGGGGGGCAGCTGAAGGTGGGGTTCAACGACCAAGCCATTACCGAAGCAAAGAAGTACTTTGGCTATTTCGCCCTCGTCAGCAATCAGACTATGGACACCTTTACCGCACTTGAAAACTATCGGCTGCGAGAAAAAATCGAAGAACTCTTTGCCGTGCAAAAGGGGAGGCTCGACGGTGCGCGACCGCGCACATGGTACCCAGACAATCTGCGTGGAAGACAATTCACACAATTTGTCTCGCTGGGCTATCATTGTTTCCTGACGAAAAAAATAAAGCAAGTGCAAGCTAAGCTCGGGAAGAAAGAACCCGGAAAAACCAA
>JAAETJ010000220.1 GCA_024228495.1 bacterium
AGATATCGCATTGCTCCCAGTGAATATGGAGCCAAATGTAAAAAAGATGGTAAATAGAACTGGGGCAACAGTATAACCTACTTTCCGCGCATTTAGATTTCGACTTTTCTCTAATTATTGTAGTCAGAAATTTAACAATATATCATCCCGTCGTTGTGTTGTGACTCACTCATATTATGCCATTCAATCCACATTCTCCCAATAGTCTTCCTCTGTCATACCCAGCAGACCGAGTATTTCTTTCTGCAAGTCAGTCAGCTCATCCCGATAGACTTTGATTACTCGATCACCGTCGACGATCTTATAATTCGAAATATCCTGAAAACGCTCAAATATCTTTGCTGTCGTTGGGTGGTAGGCGAGTCGATGCTCAGGGTAGATAGACAGCGCCTCTATATCGGCCATCTTCATTTTTTTGCGCACTTCTCTTTCAATGACAGCCTGAAGAATCAACGCCAAAAAAAACAACAGCATAATCGCTTCGACACGTTCTACTTTCTTAAACAGTATAGGGGCAACATTATGCACACTCTTAAGCTGGCAAAATCGCTTTTCGAGCCGCGGTTGATATTTATAAGCCTCCAATGCCGCTTTCGCCGTCATGGCCTCGTCAGTGCAAAGGATGGGAAAGATCCCATCGACTTTTTTCTCCCGACCCAATGCTTGTTTATTTCTGGTCCAGGAGAGTGTGTATAAAGTCTCAATGATCGCTTCATACTGTGTGTTTTTGCCCGGTCTGCCTTTGCCGATTTGCTTTGTCCACTGTTGTTTGACTTCACCGACTTCCGTGTGATAAAAAGCTTCAACACTGTGGCTTTGCAGTATCTTTTCTACACGCTTTTGAATCTGCTCTTTAGTTTTTAAATCTCTCGCATTGAGTTTCCCCATCAATTCCGTCAGATCATACTCGGCCTTTCGCAGCAGTTTCTCCCGCGCTGCGTGGTCGCGTTTTTTCTTCTGCGTGGAATAGATCCAGTGTAGCGGATATTGCCCTTCTTCGGTCCGTTGTTTCCCGCTAAAACAGTAAAATGTCTCATAAGTTTCTTTATCATTGGGCAGGGGACGGCGCAGTATGCGTTTCTTGGCTTTGACTGTTTGACGCAATGTCTCTTTGAAATTGCCGGCATCCTTCCAGGTCTCAGGCATCAGCGTCACCACGCGCCCACCGCAGCCTACGATATGCAACAGCTGCTTATGGGTGCAGACCTTGCTGTCTGCCACATACAGGAAATCGGCCTTGCCGGTAATCTGGCGCAGCGTATTCCAGGTCTCAATGTGCAGGGTATCGTCGGTACGATTACCGGGGTAGGTTTTGTAGTGAATGGGGATCGCACCATCGGCGCTGATCGTGAGGTTGTAGACGATCTGCTTGAGATCGGGGCGATGGTCTTTGCTGTGACCCTGAGTAAAATACAATCCCGTGGCAGTTTTACCCGGCATCTTTCCATAGGTCTTCACCGAGGTGGAGTCGTTGTGTAGCTCGTTCAGATCAACCCCTGTAGTCTCGATAACCCGCAGGGCGATATCGATCGCCATCGAGGCCCTGTCAGCCCCATAGAGCTTGTTCAGCGCTCTGCCGGAGCGGTCATCGCCATAGAGTGCCTCGCAGGAGACATCCGCTGCATGCCCCAGCAATCCATTGTCGAGTTTTTCGACCCATTCAGGTAGTTCATAGAGCGGTTGACGACCACAAGCGATATTGCATACCAATAGCAGCAGCGTATCGACCGCGGGCACCGTTTCGTTGCCATGGGTTTTAATGTAACTGCTCAATATCTCGCGCAATTCAAGCCGTTGGATCACCGTTTGCAGTATCGGGATCTCGCCAATACGTTTTCGGATCAGCGCTTCCATCGGTTTTCCACCCTTGGTTTTGTCATCGACCACCATCACCTTGAAGCGCTTCGCGGGCATCAGCCCGTAACGGATAGAGGAATAGACGCTTGGGGGAGGCGCCATGGCGAGTATGGGTACGGTCTTGACGGCCGCGACCGCTGGTCTGCCCCAGTTCGAGCCAATTCGCGGCACGATAACAGACACCGGAATAACGTTGGATATCGACCAGCGTCTCCAGCAGCAACGGTTCGATATGGTACTTCGCCTGCCAATCACTGACCAAACGCCGGCTCGCCAATGACAGCACGTGACTGGCTAAATACTTGATGCGAGCCGACGGTAAAATCAAGAAACGAGAATTGTTGACGATGCGTTGCAGGTGGCGAGCACGTACCGCATCCGCCCAGCCAATCCAATGGTCGCGTGAGGCCATGCGCCAGGCCGGTGAGGAGAATTGCAGTGCCCCGACCACCGTCTCTGTCGGCTGTGCCACTTCGATCAAATAACACAAGTGGGCACCAAACGGGATGCGATAGCCCAGATAGTGGTGGCGTTCGATGAGCTCGCGAAACAGCGTCCGCTCTTGCGCTGTGCTCACCAGGCGCAGGCTGATTGGTTGAAAGTCTTTGACCGTGCCTTGCAGTAACCTACGTTCGGCGCTAACGGCGGTGAGAGCGATCTTTTCGCTTTTACCCCGGCCTTTGTGTCGTATGGCGGGTAACGACAGTGCGCTGCGCGCTTGCAACTGTTCCAAGAACTGCCGGCATTCCACGGTTTTGAGTTTACCGTTGGGTCGTGCCCAATCGAACAACTCGCATACGGTGTTGGCCAACTCGGTACGACTCAGTCCACCACAGTGCGTGACGACCTGAGTAATCAACGCCAACTGTTCGCTCGATACCGGTTCTCCGCAAAAGCGTATGGGTTTGGTGATGGATGGCTGATCTGAGGTCATCTTCTCTCTCCTTGAGCTTACTGTACGCTAGGTGAAAGAGGATGTCCAGCCCTCTCAATAAAAATATTTTGGGAATTTTCTATGGCATAGCCGCTTGAAAACCACGGGTGTGTTCGACGTATTTTGCCGGTTTTATCGCGGGTGTGTGATCTGTCTTGACAAAATCGCTACAGGCGCTAATGATCTTACTGAGACTGAAAATTGTCGCCTTTGTGAGGCGCTACGCACAGTTGAGACGATTTGGCATGCCCACCAGAAAAAAATAAAGCCTGTGAAATCAAACTCCTAGAAGACGATAAATCGCGAAAAGTCAAAATTA
>JAAETJ010000221.1 GCA_024228495.1 bacterium
AGTTACGGTAACAACAGGAAAAACTCATGCACGGCACGCCAGGATGCTCATTGGAAGCTCTGCGAGTGCGTCAAATATTTCAGGATTCTATAGAACCGTTGGTTCTATAGGGGTCTCCTACTCAAGTATTGATATTGCTGGTTGGGGTGACGATTTAATGGAAACCATGGCGGGGCAAGGGACACTTAATTTTGGACAGTATCAGGCTATGTTCTCCAAACAAGACGCGGCGGCGGGTGTTGATTTAGGTATCCACGATCTCATGAGCGCAGGCGGCGTTTACATTGCTTCGTGTGTGCTTGGCATCGGTGAAGCCCCAACCATTGGCGCACCTGCCTTTAGCTGCGATATGAATGAGAATAGCTATTCCGTCAATTTAGGCGGCGACAGCGCGGTATCCATTCAGGGCGATGTCACCAGTACCGACACGATGACCGTATACCACTGGGGACAAATGTTGGGAGTGGGGACAAGCGTAAGCGCAACCACAAGCAATGGAAGCCTGGATAATGCCGCGTCAAGTTCTGGCGGCTCTATTGCCGTTTTGCACGTCACGCAAAGCGACGGGGCAATGGGTAGCAATGACTGGGAAATAAAAATAGAGGACAGCACCGACGATGCCGCATGGAGCGATTTAATAACATTCACGGCGGATGGTTCTCAAACCATCGCTGAAGTTGGCACGTCAAGCGGTACGGTAAACAGGTACACCCGCGCAACAGTTACAAAAACAGCAGGAACCGATCTAATCTTTTGGATCAATCTAGTTAGATTATAGGGAGTTAGAAAATGGCAAAAACACATTCAAGGTATGTAACATTTGTATACAATTCGCAATCGTTAGAATGCGACCTAACAAGCGTGAGCGGTATTGGTGTCAATTATGAGTCTGTAGACACAACAGCACTATGTAACGCCATGATGGAAAGCATTGCGGGGCGGGGGACTGTTTCGATTGGGGTAGCGGCTAAATACAACAATGCCACCAACCGCAGTCACAAGGTTATTGAGCCACTTAATGGCAGCAACACAGGATCGACGCTAGTGATCGAGATAGGCGATAACGCCGCGCCCACAACGGGTGATGCATCATTTACCGTGACTACTTGTGTCGTTAGAGATTACACCGCTAGTGCGGATGGTGGCGATATGAAGAGCGCGTGGACGTGGACGATCGGAGAAGGCTCAACGGCCGTTTGGGGTACTGTTGCTTAATGCGGATCATTGCCTATCCACCGTCTGGACTAAATGGCGACGGATTCCCCGTTCACAGCATCACCTTGCCCGACAAATGGACGGGCAAGGATAAAGAACGCTACGATACGGCCGTTACTGCTTGTGAAAAAAGCAACGTTAATCCATCATATCAAGATTTTTTTGTAGCGGTGGCATTGCTCGAGAATTGGAATATGCCCCACATGATTGGCAACCCGACTCAGTGGGATTACGATGACATTGATTTAGGCGTGATGGGCTTTATAACTCACATGGTTTTAGTGGATTATCACGCTTGTTTTGATATAAAAAAAAACTTCTCGAATCCTTTTTTTCTTGGCTGGAAGAAGACAGAGAAGAAGAGGCAAGCCCCCAATACGAGCAAGATACCGAACGACTCCCCGCTATTGGTTACATAGCCAACGAAGTTTGGTATATGTGGCAAAAGGGGATCGATATTAATTGGAGAGAGTTGGAACTTGGTGTATGGAATCAGGTGAAGGCTCTCAATTGGGTTTATGAGACATGGCGAACAATAAGAACCTCCGATAATTGGGTGAACGAATTAAGTAGCAACCAGAAAGGACTTTTGGAATGGCTGACCAAATAAAAGTAGACATGATTGTTAAGGCCCTGTCAGAGGGGTTCGAGGGTGTCACGTCAGAAATGGGCAAAGTCGAAGACTCGTTTGGCAAGGTTGCAGTTGCGCAAGAATTAGCCAATCAAAAAAACGTTGCTTATAAGCAGGGAGTCCAGCAATTGACACAAGGTGTCAAAGATGGAACCATCACTATGGAAGATGCCGCCCAAGGGGCGCAGCGTCTTGGCGATGAGCTTGGCATAGGTGCAGAAAAAGCGCAGAAAACGGGTACAAGCTGGACAGAATTAGCCAGCAAGATGTCTGTTGCCAAAGAAGTTTTGGGGACGGTTGCCGCTGGCTTCAAAGCCGTCTACGACATCGCCAAAGAAGGAGCGGCTATTGAGCGCACCTCTGAAACATTTGACGCGCTATCGGCTTCAATTAATGGCACGGCTGACAGTCTGCTAGGCAAACTCCAAACAGCAACAGGCGGTGCGGTTAGCAATTTAGAGCTGATGTCATCGGCCAATCGCTTTATGGCGATGGGGCTGGCGGACACCGAAGACAGCGCAGCCAAGTTGGCGCAAACGGCCGTTACACTGGGGCAAGCGATGGGCGACGAGGCGGGGCCAAGTATGGAGAATTTCGCCCTACTTTTGGCGAATCAGTCTATCCCGCGTCTTGACAGCTTTGGTATTTCGTCAGGTGTTGTTCGTGAGCGAATCGCAGAATTGACCGCTGGTGTTGACGGGCTTGACAAAGAAACGGCGTTCATGACGGCCGTTATGGAACAAGCCGATGCCACAATGGGCAAGATCGGGCAAACAGGCGGGGCAACGGCTGACAACTTCACGCGCCTATCTGTTTCAGGGCAAAACTTAACCGACAG
>JAAETJ010000222.1 GCA_024228495.1 bacterium
ATTAGATTTGACATCGTTATATACTTTATTTCTTGAATTACCTAGAGACATCGGCACCATCAGCAAAAAGTTTAGTTTTTTTACCCATAGCTCCAGCCGGAAATGGAAACCTCTGTGGGGCAGCGATATTCCAACTACTGAACGAAGAATCATATGATTGCAGGGCAATAATAGAACATCGGTTAGCGTGCAACTGCCGTAGTCCTAAACATAGATCATCTCACCATTCATGTCTTAAAAAAGGCAGAAGAGCTGAAAACCAAGGCAAGGGCGAAAAAAGCACAAAAGAGGTAACCTGCGACTAATCCTGCTGCTTGCCCCCATATCAGCGGGTGTTTTTGATCAAAGCATCAATAGTCATCCAAACTGCGCCACAGAATTTCACCTCTGATATACCTCCAGGTGTAATCCTACACCCCATCCAAACCCATCAATGACGCCTATCTGCAACAAACAGGGAGTGAAAAATGGGGTGATTGGCGACCGCCATCCAGCTATTATTTTTCATCCTGACCCGTGGTTCGCATGGACTTACGCCCCTGAGCCGCGCTGAGTATGCCACGCAGGATATTTATCTCATCCCGATCCGGGCGAGCGCGTAAAAACAGTCGGCGCAGTCGGCGCTGCAACTTGCCTGACTGACGTGGATCGGAGAACCCAACATCCCCCATGGCCTGCTCCAGGTGCTGAAACAGCCCCTCCATCTCATCTGCGGTTGCCACATCCGCGAGTTCCGGCTCACCACCATCCTGATCCAACGAGCCGACATAG
>JAAETJ010000223.1 GCA_024228495.1 bacterium
CTCGGGCATTGGTTTCAACTGACCGGGTAACGGTAGAGGTTTTGGCAATTCGACAATCTCAACCGGCCGTGCCGGATCAGTTTCAACAACGGCGGGGCTGTAGTCGAAATTATCATAGGTAATCTCGGGAACTTTTGGTTTTGCGGCACATGCAGCAAGAACAAGAACGCTGCTGCAGATGAGTGATGTTCGCCAGACGGGCAATGGTTTTATGACCAGTTTCATTTTACGGCTCCAGGTTTTGGTTTTGGGGAGGATGATGTTTTGAGATCACGTGACCAGTTGAGGCCGTGGACATAGATGCCAAGTGGGTTTTTGCGCAGCGTTTCCACATCGCGCGGCGCTTCAATCACAATTGAAAGCACACCGGTCCAGCGATTAGTGCGTGACAGAGAACCATTGAGGTAAGTGCGTTCCAGCCATCGGATCTGGAAACTGTTGTCGGAGGCCCGCACCACACTGGTGACTTCAACGGCAACCGTGCGCTCACCGACCTTGGAGAATGGATCATTTTCGCGGGCAAAGTCATTGAGCGTATTGGCAGCACGCGCCGTGGTGAAGTCATAGGCCTTGAGCCAGTTCTGGCGCACAACGA
>JAAETJ010000224.1 GCA_024228495.1 bacterium
AATAGTGTGTATATTTCTCTGTTTTCTCAAGAGCTACTCACAACAACAAAATAACAGGAAATAGATGAAGAATATCACAGCGACCATAGATGAGATCTACGAACAGCACAAAGAGCTCATTCAGCAAGTGGTGCAGCAGATCCATAGCAAACCGGAACTATCAGAAGAGGAAGTTTTTGCATGCCAGTTGCAAGTGGAACTGCTTGAATCCCTGCAGTTTGATGTGGAAACAAACTACAAAGGCCTTCCAACTGCCTTTAATGGTGTGTTCGGCAAAGGCAGGCCCAATATCTGCTTCATGTCGGAATACGACGCCCTACCCGGCATCGGGCACGGCTGCGGCCATAACCTCATTACCGGTGTGGCACTAGGGGCCGGCATCCTCCTCAAAGAGTTAATGGCCAAAAACAATGTAGAAGGCCAGGTCACAATCATGGGCACACCGGCCGAAGAAAAACGTGGTTGTAAAATTGATCTGATCAAAGCGGGTGCTCTCGACGATGTGGATATAGTACTTATGGCCCATCCTTCAGACCATCCAACCTCACAGTCCATGGAGGAAGCGGGGATCATGCAGTTTCTCGTCAGCTTCAAAGGCAAAACCGCCCATGCTGCTGCTGGACCGGAAAAAGGGTTGAATGCCCTTGATGCGGTTCGTCTACTTTTCAACGGCGTAGACGCATGGCGCCAGCAACTGCCGGAGACC
>JAAETJ010000225.1 GCA_024228495.1 bacterium
GACAGGTTGTTTCATGTGCTGCATTCAAACGGTGCATGCTGGACCACCGAAGAAGAGCGCCAAAAACTTGGCTTTGAGCCACGAGATGAACTTGGCTGGACACCCTCAGAGCGTGTTGAGTATGAGAACAAGCGACGTGAAGCACTTCAAATGACGCTTGCGACGCCATTTTTCCCTACCCGTGAGGCTTAATCCAGAACAGTTCCCGGTCACCGGTGCCTAACATCAAACTTTTCAGTCACAACCGTCCTGTGTGTCTTTTGAATTCCGTAAGGAAAAATGCCGGTAGAGACAGAAAGTAAATAACACGTTGCATCAACATGCGGCGTGCGGGCTGTATACGTCCACGGCTGTTTAACTATGCCGCCGGATGCAGGTATTGAATCTCTTGAGGTATCTTTTTGTGAAAAATGCCTGAACCCGATCCCATCGCCTAAATCGCAAAATAGCGTATCGAGCCATTCTATGGAGCTTGTACGCCGGATCTCCCTGGTCGATACGAATTCAATTGGCTCGCCTATTATCGCGGGCTTGCCAAGCTCAATGGAATGATATTCGAAGTGTTGATACACGGGCAAAACCCGATAATAGAGATATTCACCGCAGATAAATGTTCCCACAGCGCCGATCACCCCGAACATGACAACAACGGCCCGCGACGTGCTGGCCCTCACCGAACCCACCATTTGAAGAATTCCCCGAGCCTATCGTAAAGCAAAACCATCGCGCCTAGTGTCGCCGCAAAGCTGATAACCAACGCTCGCCAATGACGCCAGATAACCCGAACGGCTCTCTTATATTTGGCGTCTAGCGCCAATTCTTCCGCATAGGGTACAAGCAGGCGCAGTTTTTCAATTTCTTCCGGTGTAAGGCCCATCAGGGTTTAACCATTTAAGACGTAATGGTAATCATGGCAATAATCCAATGCCGGCATTAGTTGGCGGTTATTTCCAATGAATGAAAAGCCGGATCAAACCATAAAATTTTAGGGGTTTCTGTTTCCGGACGGCAAAATATGCGAATATAAAGATGGCGAAATCTATACCCGTAAGGTAAAAAAGTGTTTCGAATTCATATTGCCAGCCTCCGAGCATAGCAAGAACCCATCAGTATGAAACATGCCAAATGCAAAAGCCATGTCCTATAATTCCAATACGTATGCGCGAACGCGCCTTGCCCCCTTTCGACCGACAGTATACCTAAACCGGCTAACGCCGACAACAAAACAATTATCGTGAAAACAGCGACCAATATTTTGTCATAAATACTTTCACCGAGATACAAAAGCGCCGTCGCGAATATCATGCCGACAACCATGTTGATCCCGATAACCATCGGGTTGGATGAGGCAAAGGCCCAGACAAGAACCCAATAGGCCAGCAAGCCGAACCAAATGCTCCGTTCATGGCCCGAACCCATGTAAAACGACAGGACGCCCGCCGCTGACAAGTTGATAATATAGAGTAGGTTGTAGATGCTCACTTGCCATCGCCATCCTTGGTTGACGGCTCGTCGAGATATTCTTCCAGCGCGGCAAGTTCATCATGCAAAGCAACGATGCCGCGAAGCGCCGCCGCCTGCAAAAGACATGCCTCTGCGTATATCTGGTGCACACCATTAAGCTGATACGGCGTAACCTTTCGTGCTTCGCCAAACTTAATAATATGGCCGCCAAGCCTGTTGAGCGTCTTTATTGCTGTTGCATTATCGGCCTCAAGCTTGCGCAAGCTTTTAACAACGGTTTCCCGATCCATGATCTGTATCCTCTAGTTGAAATATGAAACAAGGTTTACGTAGATATTCTGGGCGGAGATGGTGTCTCCGAAAATGTAGCTTATGATCATAGCAGTTATAACCAAGCAGGCATATAGGAGTGTTTTCATTGCAAAAAGTTCTCCCAAGCGTCCTTTAGAGAGGACACCAAAATTGCAAGGCCGGAGAGCGCCACCACCCCGGATATTGCTTTCGCGGTATACTTTATAACCTTGATCTCATATGATGTCAGGGCCGGGCGGTTCTCAAGTTCTTGCACCCGTCCTGTCAATTCCTCGACGTGCTTTTCAATGTCTTTGACTATACTATCCCTGACAGTCATAACGCACCCCGCTAGAGCGGGTTACCAACCGCCGTTATAATTTCTTCCCACGAATCCCCGGCAGCCATGATGCAGGCGGCGCCGGTTGTGGTGGACATGACAATTGTCCATGTACCGGTTTTCGACGTATAGATCTCAAACACCGCCTTGCCGGATGCTGAAAGCCCGATTGCGCGCGGCTCTTCTTTGTATTTATCGGTTAGCGATTTGATCAATTTTGTCCGATCGCCGCATTTCGCCCCCGCCGCATGGACAGCGGTAGGCAATGCCAACGATAACAGCGCTGTAACAATAATTAATTTTCTCATTGTCGTTTGATCGGCTACCAATGAAGGCAACCGCCTTTCTGTGCTAACAGAAGGCCGGTAGACTTGCGGGATGGCTGTCACCATTCCCGCAAGTCGATGTTTATTTTTTGCTGCAAA
>JAAETJ010000226.1 GCA_024228495.1 bacterium
CAGTTCCTTAAGGTCGGCCGATGAAACGCCCAAAGTGCCTTCAAAACTACCGGCTTTTGTTTTTCCTAGTTTGAGCAATTCAAACATCACTGGTGTTGATTCTCGTAACTCAACCAGAAATTTTTCCATGTCTGGCGCAGCTTCAATAAGTTGTTCTCTAAATTGTTCCCGTCCCTGCCGGACCGCAACAGCCTTAAATATTTTGGTGAAAATATTGATCTTATTAATGAGTTCGCCTGCCAAAGTATCAACGCCAGTAACAGCAGACGGACCACCCAAGGCGTTGGCGATTGCAACAGTGGTACCGGAAAGGTCTGCAACAAGCTTTCCTAACCGAGCGGCTAACGCTTCGGCAGCCTCTCCATTTGCAAGACCAGCCAATGCATCGTTGTAGGATTTCAGGATATTGAGCGAAGCGCGTATTGATGCCGTTACCGGTGGTTGAACCGTATCAACAAAATAGGCAGCGTCATTAGGACTAAAATCTGGGAAATCACCGCCTCTTTTAATCCGTCGAAGCCCGACTATTCTTTCTGCCCGCGCCACACTGTCAAGAACATTGTTTCCAGCTTCAATCTGCATATTGAAAGCCAATGTATATTTTTGATATTCGATGACCCCTTGGGTAGAACCGCAGGAAATCACAAATAAAACTATTGTCAATACAACGATTTTTGATAAAAAATTTAATGAGTTCACATTACTAATCCACTACACATCCCACGATTAGTGTGTACTAAGAAATTACGAAGATGAGGTGCATTACATAATAGCAAATATTTGAAATAGTCAAGTTTTTACATATTATGTTGGAACACTTCCAGTAACTGCTCACCCTCCGGTTAGAGCGCCGCGATGACGGATCGTCCGGCGAGACAGGTTCGAATGGCGTCTAGGTTTGTGAGACCATTGAGGTTTCCTGTGGCGATGACTGAGCAGATGTCGGCATAGACTTGCGCTCCCCATGCCGAGCGGAAGCCGTTTGTCACCTTTCGGAAGATCACGGACGGGCGCAACAAGCGTTCAGACAGGTTGTTGGTCGGCGGCACATTGCGGCGGGTGACGAACACGAACAGCTTGTCCCTGGCTTTCTCCATACCGTTTTGCAGCTTGCGCCCGGCCACGGTATCGGGCTTGCGCGCCAGCAATACCGCAAGACGCCGGCCAAGATCGCGCTGATAAGCCTTAA
>JAAETJ010000227.1 GCA_024228495.1 bacterium
AGGGGATGAGTCAGACGCGATGTATGTGGTTCTAGTCGGCCAGATACGGGTTTTTAAAACAGACGAAGAGGGGAATGAGGTTGATATTGCCGCGCTCCAATCAGGGGAATTCTTTGGTGAAATGGCCATGTTCGATAACCAGCCCCGCTCGGCAACCGTTGACTGTGTAACTGCCTGCCATCTTTTTATGTTGGATAAGGGTGCCTTTATGAACCTGCTCCAAAACGCCCACAACCGAGCTATCTCATTTTCTGTTCTTTCGGCCTTGGTGAAGCGGGTTCGGGCGATCATGGAGAAATATTTTGATGAGGATTTGGCTCAGAGAATCTTGCAAGCTGAAATGGAGGCGGAGCGGCACCGGCCGTTGGCCCAACTGGTGGCTGGCGTGGCTCGGCCTTGTATCCCTCATTAGGGATGCCCAACCCTACCTATCAGTATCGTCAAGGTTTGGTTCTTTGTTCATAACAAGACCGGCTGAACGCAATGTTTGGCATACCAGGGCTTGAGCCGATAAGATTGGGAATCTTTCATATCCGGTTCTTAGGGGGCGGGGGGCTGGCAACGTCCCTTGCTACCCGACTTAGGCGGCAAGTCAAGCGGACGATCAGGCCATATTGAGTGACATAGAAACGACGGTCATTTGTGACACTCATAATAAGAGTCATACCAGTTTCGTGAGCCGGCATTTGGCGCATAGTGATGGAGAGTTGTTGTGAGCGAACTGAAAAAGGTTGAATACGACCAAGGAGGCTGCATATGAGACGTCGCAGGATTTTCATTGGTTGTGGTGTGGGTCTCGTACTCGCTTTAATATTGGTG
>JAAETJ010000228.1 GCA_024228495.1 bacterium
CGATAAGCGCACCTTGCTGGATAAGCTGGCGCTGTTGTTTCTCGGCGTGGTGGGCGGTATCGATGCTCCGGGGGCGATTCTGGTGGCCGATGCCTACTACGCCAGCGGCAAAATCATCAAGCCGCTGCTCAAGCGCGGCTATCATTTGATTAGCCGGTTGCGGAGCAACGCGGTGGCCTATTATCGGCCAGAAGTCCCCGCCAAGCGCGGTCGCGGGCGGCCACCAACGTATGGCCAGAAAGTACGCTTGAACACGTTGTGGGAAACCGCCTGCGAGCATTTCTGCGACGCCCCCAGTCCCGTGTATGGCGAAACCCATACGACGCTGCGCTACTACACCATTGACCTGCTGTGGCGACCGGTTGGACAGTTGGTGCGCTTCGTGTTGGTTGAGCATCCGCTGCGCGGACGCATCATGCTGATGAGCACCGATCTCACCCTCTCGGCATTGCAGATCATCACCGGCTATGGTTATCGCTTTAAGATCGAAGTCGCGTTCAAGCAAGCCCTACACACCTTCGGCACCTATGCCTACCATTTCTGGATGAGAATGATGAGCCCGCGTCCACAGCGCTCAGGCAATCAACACCTGCACCACAAATCGTCGGACTATCGTGATCAGGTGCGCCGTAAACTCGCCGTCTACCAGCGCTATATCCAGCTCGGCTGTATCGCCCAGGGCCTGCTCCAATACCTCGCACTGTACTTTCGTCAGAGTGTTTGGGCCGCTTTCAAGAGCTGGCTGCGCACCATGAAAACGGCCCAGCCACCCTCTGAAGCCGTGGTCGCCCAAGCCTTGCGCGATGCCCTACCCGAATTTCTCCTGGGTGCCCCCGACGACCATAACCTCAAGAAATTCCTCCTTGAGAATATCGATTTCGACCGATGTCCACCCTTACGCTTGGCTGCTTAGCGTTCTAGGCACTACAATTCGACCTTTAACCGACGTTTGACCTCCTCCAAGGAGTCAACACCTCCACCAGGGAGTCAACGCAGTGGCTGGGGTGCGCGTGCGAAAACTTGGTACTCTCCAGTATTTCAGTTTCACTACCGTTAATAGTCTTTTTTAGGAGCACAGTACCTGGCTTATTTTTTGCTATTTTAAAGTGACGGTATGAGGTAATGTTAGGAAGTTTTTTAAAGAATTTCAATAACCAAGAATTCCACTCTCGATATATCAGTTTTTTTGAGTTTGTTAAGGTTTCATAACGGCCGGTTGTTTGACAGGTATTATGCCCATTTTTTGATGAGTTTAAAACCGTTTGTACTAAATCCTCAAAGGTGTAAATATGAGAACGTCGATAGCGCATGCGAATAAGCCCAAAATATCCATCTGGTGCAAACTTTGTGTGTCCGACAATCATA
>JAAETJ010000229.1 GCA_024228495.1 bacterium
GGAGCGCCGGATTTCGTGCTGTGCTTTGGCCAGTTCAAGCTCTTTGTTGAGCAGTACCAGCACCTTTTCCATGCGTGGCATCAGTTCGACCGCTTGCAGTACCTCTTGTAGTTGGAAGCGATCAGCGGTGGAGAGGCTGGCAGCAAAATCGGCTAGATGCGAAGGGTCGTCGGGACCGAGGCGGTCAAGAAAAATACGCAGCTCTTCGCCGTATAACGGGTTGAGTGGCACTAGCTCCTTAATGGTATTGATGATCGCCATAGCATAGGCTTTGACATCGTCACGCAATGACTCTTTGGGTTCAGGAAAGTAGCTGACTCGTGCCTTAAAGGGGACGGTTTTGTGGGTTAGCCGGTCAATGCGCATACGCCGTAGACACTCAACTAAGACCTGTAACCGACCCTCCACTCGCTGTACTCGGTGGATGCGGCAGGTGGTGCCTATTTTTCTGAGATCCTTTGCTTTTGAGGTCTCGGATGTCTCTGCATCCGACATGACAATACCAATGATACCGTCATTCTCATCGCGTGCCGCAATGATGGTGGCCATCCAGTGGTCGGGGTCCATAAGCAAGGGGACGGCTTGTCCGGGAAAGAACGGGCGCGTTGCTACGGGCAGCAGGTGCATCTCATTTGGCAGGACTTGATCAATATTTGCCAACGCACGATCAGTAATAATGTCAATGGCTTCGGCGTCAGTGGCGTCGTCATGTATCATGGTTTTTAGTAGCTCTTGGCAGCAAGGAGATATCTATTTTAGTTATCTTGAGTAAATTCCTATATCAGGTCGGTAGCGGGTTATTGCAAGTATAGTTTGCCAGGGTGATGAATTCTTCCAGTGTTAGTCGCTCTGCTCGCAGGGTTGGGTTGATGCCAAGGGACTCCATGGCATCGGCGTCAATCCACTTACGCAGGCTGTTTCGTAGGGTCTTTCGGCGCTGGGAAAAGGCGCTGGTGACAAGCTGCTCCAGTACCCGATTATCTGTTACCGGTGCGACGGGTTTAGTGCGTGGTATCAATCGCACAAACGCAGAATCAACTTTTGGAGCGGGCCTAAATGATCCGGGCCTAATATCAAATAGAGGCTCAACCTCACACCACACCTGCAGCATGACGGACAGTTTGCCGTAGGTTTTATTGCCTGGCGGCGCCACCATTCGATCTACCACCTCTTTCTGGAGCATGAAGTGCATATCCTCTATACATTCCGCTTGGCTCAGCAGGTGAAAGAGGATAGGGGTGGATATGTTGTAAGGTAGATTGCCCACCACTCGCAGGCGGTGGCCTGCGGCTAGGTCGGTGTAATCAAACTTCATGGCATCTTTATTATGGATGCGAACTTCACCTAGCTCACCCAAGGTGCGGGCCAGTGGTTCAATTAGATCACGGTCGAGCTCAATCACATCCATGTTTTTAATAAGCTTTAAGATCTCTACCGTAATAGCGCCCTGCCCAGGGCCGATCTCCACTAAATGCTGTCCGGACTGCGGGCGAATGGCCGAAACAATATGGCTGATAACGGCCTTATCATGAAGGAAATTCTGTCCAAACCGTTTTCGGGCTATATGGGTCAATGGTATGTCCTGTTGTTGATCCGTACTGCAACGAGGGTTGCAGCGCTGTCGTCATCACTCAACGGGGTGTTGTATTCATGTATCTTGACGGTGAGTGGGTTGTGGGGTTAATGATATCACTAGAGCAGGGAGGATTGGGTAGATATGGTGGCGTAGATTAATGGTAAAA
>JAAETJ010000230.1 GCA_024228495.1 bacterium
GCACCGGGCGCACAGGCAGTGATTTCTGAAATCTCCGATATACGTTTTCCCCTGGTTCGTTTCAACAGCCATTTAAACGAGAAGACCCGACCGGAAATTCTGAACAGCATAGACAAACTTGCCGATAATCCGCTGCTCACGCCCGACAGAAGTGATCCCCTCAAGGTGGAACTGGATATGACCGGAGGGGCGATGGGCGGCATGCAAAGCGCCCTCTACAAGGGTAAGAAAATGTCCATCCGTGAGCTTGTCGATGGCCCCGGAATGATCTGGGCTTTCAATGGCGTTGCCGGTATGCCTGAAAAGCCACTGTTCAGCGCAAAGAAAGGCCAGACCGTCGAGCTAGACATGATCAACAACACGGCCTTCCCCCATGCCATGCATATGCATGGCCATCATATGAGTGAGCTTAGACGTGTGCGTGAAACGCGGCGCGGTACGGAAATGCTGACGTCACAACCTGACTGGCGCGATACGGTCCTGCTTGACCGGACAGAAGCTGTCAAGGTCGGCTTTGTTGCCGATAATCCCGGTAAATGGATGATCCACTGCCACATGCTGGAACATCAGGCAGGTGGCATGATGACCTGGTTTGAAGTAGTTTGAATACACAAAAAGCGATTGGACAATAATGAAAGACAAAATTGTTCCCATTCTGGTCGTCGATGCGCTTGCATGCGAATTTTCGATTGCTCAGCATGCTTTCACAGAAACGGCGACCACCTTGTATTCTGGTGTCATCGTTTCCTGATCGAAAATATCGCTAGTCAGGTGATTGATCGCAATCTCTGGAAAATGGAACGTCGTGAATAATATACCGGGCTTGACGTCCTCTGTTATTTTGACAGATAAATGAGTGGTCCCATTATTCGAGCTTATTTCCACACGCCCTTTGTCTGTAACTCCTTCTTTTCTGGCATCGGCCGGATTCATCAACAAAACATCATGATCGACTAACTCAGCATTGGGTGTCCGGCGGGTCATACTACCGCAATTATAATGTTCGAGAATACGTCCTGTCGTCAAAATATAGGGAAACTGCTCAGCATTTTTTTTCAGCTCGGGCGAGGGTTCAAAATCATAAAATAGAAACCGTCCCTTGCCATCGGGGTGCTTGAATTGGTCTCTATGCAAGATTGGCGTTTCGCTTCCATCTTCTAAAACCGGCCACTGTTTGCCATTGGCGTCAATGTTTTCCCAAGTTATTCCGGCAAAAAATGGTACGATCCGGGAAATCTCAGAAAGTATCGAGGCTGGATCATAGTCCCCCTGCTGATAGCCCATTCTATTCATTACATCGCTAATGATCTGCCCATCAGGACGGGTCCCTGGACGCGGAGTGATCGCTGCATTGACCTTTTGTACCCGCCGATCGCTATTTGTGAAAGTGCCGCTTTTTTCCAAAAAGGAAGACGCTGGTAAAATCACATCTGCCATACTGCAGGTTTCGGTCATAAACAGCTCCTGCACAATCAGCAAATCAAGACGGCTGAGAGAATATTTAACCTCGCAGGAATTGGGATCGGTCTGCAACACATCTTCACCAATGATCCACAAGGCCTTAAGCTTGCCATCACGTGCAGCCCCAAACATCTCGGGAATTTTCAAGCCTATATGTCTAGGTGTTTTGACGCCGTAATGATTTTCATAGAGATCTTGTATCTCTCGATTGGTAACATCGAGATAGCCAGCTCCCTGATGGGGCTGGACGCCCATATCAGCGGCCCCTTGCACATTATTTTGCCCGCGCAAAGGATTGATACCCGTACCTGGACGCCCAAGGTTTCCAGTCATCATGGCGATATCTGCAAGGAACATTACCGTATGGCTGCCCTGATAATGCTCGGTGACGCCAAGCCCGTGAAACGCCATGGCATTTTTCGCATTGCCATAAATCAGCGCCGCAACTTCTACCTCTTTCCGGTCAACCCCCGTCATATTCTCCAGGTCATCCAGATCAAGAAGCAGAATTTGATTGGCAAAATCTTCAAAACCTATACTGCGTTGTTTGATGAATTCATTGTCGAGCAAGCCATGCTTGATCAGAAAATGGCTAAACATCTGCAACAAAGGGATATTACTTCCCGGCAATAATTGCAGATGGATGTCAGCGATTTTCGCCAATGGCGTACAGACTGGATCAATGACAATGAGCGGCGTTCCCTTTAGCACAGCCTGTTTCAGGCGGGCACCTGTAACAGGGTGGGCATAGCTCGGATTGGCCCCAGTTACCAACAGGCAATCGGCCATGGGAATTTCATCAACCGAATTGGTCGCCGCTCCTGTACCGAATGTTTGCTGCATACCCCACGCGGTTGGCGCATGACAGACACGCGCACAGCCATCAATATTGTTTGTGCCGACAACAGCGCGCATAAACTTCTGCATCAAATAGTTTTCTTCATTTGTGCAGCGGGCCGAAGAGATCCCGGCGATGGCATCGGGGCCGTGTGAGCCTTTTATATCTTTGAGGCGAGCAGCGATGACATCAAGAGCTTCATCCCAATTCACTTCAACGAGTTCACCATCTTTTCTGACAAGCGGTGTTGTCAGTCGGTCCGGATGGTGGGCAAACTCGAACGCATACCTTCCCTTGACACAAGTATGACCCTTGTTGGCTCGCGCGTTCTCGACACCGTTAATGGCGACAACCTTATCGTCTTCAACTTTGACATTGAGGTTGCAGCCGACACCGCAATAGGTGCAAATCGTCTTGACTTGCTTATCACTTTTTCTGGTCTTGCTATGGTAGCGGTCGGTCAGGGCATTGGTTGGACAAGTTTGCACGCAGCGTCCGCACGAAACACAGCCAGCCTCTGAAAAAGTTCCGTTCAGCCCCTGAATGATGTGGCTCTTGATGCCCCGGTTAGCCATAGAGAGCACAAATTCTCCCTGCACCTCGTCGCAGGCGCGGATGCAGCGATAGCAGTGAATACATTCAGCGGGGTCAAAGTGAATATAGGTATGAGTTTTTTCGCTCACGCCCGGTTCGCTGGCATGAGGGTAACGGCTGGCGGTAACACCATACTGATCCAGCAAGGACTGAAATACTGTTGGATCTTGCCCTTCAACCGCCTCAAGCCTGTATTTTGGATATTGGCTGAGCAGCAGCTCCAGGATACCCTTGCGTGCCTTTTCAAGTCGATCGCTACTCGTGACAATATACTGATTTTCCATCACCGGCGTGTGACAGGAGGCCAGCAACCTGCCGGGTTGAGTTGGCTCTTGCGCCACCTCAACAAGACACATGCGGCAAGCCCCAAATGGTTCAAGTGCAGGGTCGTGGCACAAAACCGGAATTTCATCCACTCCCAGATAACGACTCGCGAACTCGTACATCATCTCGCCATCCCTATACTCATAGGATTGTCCATTCAGATAAGCCTTGCCCATACTCATCCCTCCCATAACCTGAAATAGCTTTTAAGTTCCTCGCTGAAATATTCAAAGCAATTCCTGATCGGCAATGGCAGCCCGCCGCCAAGCGCACACAAAGACCCCTCTTCCAACAGCTCTAAAAGTTCGCTCATCAGGGTATAATCGGCTGGCTGTTCCGGCGTCGCCATGGCAAGTATCTCAGCGCCCTTCGCCGTTCCAACACGGCAGGGTGTACATTTCCCGCAGCTTTCATGTGCCATATAGCTGAACAGATGGCGCATAAAATCGATTATGGGAAAATCTTTAGGCACAGCAACAATGCCGCCATGTCCCAAGGTAAAGCCCGCCTGCTGGAAATTGTTGAAATCGATGATAAGGTCAGGAATTTTGTTCAACGGTATGATGCCACCTAACGGGCCACCTACCTGTAGCGCCTTGATATCCTCGACAAATCCTCCTGCCATGTCATAAACCAGCGCCTCGAAAGGCGTACCAAAGTCAACCTCGTAAAGCCCGGGCCGCTTGAACCTTGCATCAAGCGAGATCAGCTTGGTACCCTTGCTTTCATCTGTACCGATAGACGCATAGCTGTTGCCTCCCTTTTCGAGTATCCACGATATATTGGCAAAGGTCTCAACATTGGAGACGACCGTCGGTTTACCCCACAAACCATAAACCGCTGGATATGGCGGTTTCACCCGGACTTCCGGGCGCAGTCCTTCAATAGAATTGAGAAGCGCTGTCTCTTCCCCGCAGACATAAGACCCGGCACCTTCGACAATATGGAATTCAACCCGGTTCGAGATAGGCCAAGAAAGCTTGTTGAATGTTTCTATCGCCTCGCGACAGGCGCTGATCGCTTCTGGGTATTCACGGCGAATATAGAGAATGCAGGTTTTTGCACCTGTTGCGTTTGCAGCAGCAAACATCCCCGCCATAACCTTGTGGGGTTGTTGCTCCAAAAGGTAGCGATCTGAAAAAGCGCCGGGATCTCCCTCATCGGCATTACAAACGATATATTTTTTATCTGCCTCTTGTTCAGCACAGGCTTTGAGCTTTAGGGCAAAGGGAAACCCGGCCCCTCCCCGGCCCCGCAGTTTCGAATCGTGCAAATGATCGATTATCTGGGAGGACTTGTACAAGGTTATATCATACAGCTCGCGTATTGACCCAGCTGCGCCGGTAAGAATAGAAGTCGTGGCAAAACTGTAGACCGGGATCGGTGGCTGTGTGTCACTCGAGCCATCATTATGATGGCTCGAGTAACTGCCTGTTTCATTTTTCTTGAGGATGCCACCACCGCTATAACAATAACCAACACACAATGCCTCTCCACTGTCTGCGTAGCCCACCGCAGTCTTTTTGGAAATAAGGCAAGCCGTACCCTTGCACGGCCAGGTTTTCCGACCTTTGTTTTGCACCCCGAGATAATCATAAAATGAGGAACTGCCATAAGTGATTGCCGATGAAAGCAAGGATTCTTCAGCCAGATCCCGTAAATCTTCATCCGACGGTGCCCCTGACTGACGCGCGGCTTCATTGAGGCGGTCGAACAGGTTACCGTCCAGTTCCTTACGAAAGCTGAGAGAACGTATATTACGTGACATTGCCGCTCTCCATTCTGCCTATGCTATTTGCAACAGTTGGGCATGGTGCCGAAGATGATCTTCCATGAAGGTAGAGATAAAATAGTAACTGTGATCATATCCCTCGTGCAGCCGGATCTCTACCTTTTGCTCCGCTCCCTTACAGACCTCTTCGAAAAGTTCTGGTTGCAACTGAGTGTCAAGGAAAGTGTCATCCAGTCCCTGGTCGATCAGGATTTTCGAGTTGGCTTTATAGCCTGAACGAACCAATTCTGTGGCATCATAGGATTTCCATGCTTCGAGATCACCTCCAAGATATCCTTTGAAGGCCTTTTGCCCCCACGGCACTCTTGAAGGGGCGACAATGGGAGAAAACGCTGAAACAGATTGATATTTGTCAGGGTTTTTAAGGCCGATAACGAGCGCCCCGTGCCCTCCCATTGAATGACCAAAAATTCCTGCTTTTGACAGATCTACAGGGAAGTGTTCAGAGATCAGATTTGGCAGCTCATCTACAACATAGCTATACATTTTATAGCTTGCCGACCACGGTTCCCTGGTCGCATCCACGTAGAATCCGGCACCAAGGCCAAAGTCATAATCATCATCCTCACCCGGATAGCCATTACCCCGCGGACTTGTGTCGGGGCACACAATGGCCATGCAAAGCTCGGCGGCCATACGCTGGAAACCGCCTTTGGTGGTGACATTGTCCTGAGTACAGGTCAATCCCGAGAGATAGGTGAGAACCGGGACTGTTGCAAAATCGGCTTGAGGTGGCATGTAGACGCTAAACTCCATTTCTCCCATAACGCTGCTGGAAAAATGAGTGTAGATACCTTGTATGCCGCCAAAGCTTTTATGCTGTGATTTCGTATTGATAGACATGAATTAAAACTCGATAACCGTTCTGATACTCTCACCGGCATGCATCAAATCAAAAGCCTTGTTGATATCTTCCAACGGCAGCTTATGGGTGATGAGGTCATCGATATTGATCTTGCCATCCATATACCAATCAACGATTTTCGGCACATCCGTTCGACCTCTGGCACCGCCAAAAGCAGAACCACGCCACACACGTCCGGTGACCAGCTGGAAGGGGCGGGTCTTGATTTCCTGTCCGGCTCCGGCGACACCGATAATAACGCTTTCCCCCCATCCTTTATGGCAACACTCCAATGCATCACGCATGACATCGACATTGCCAATACACTCAAAACTGTAATCAGCGCCTCCATTGGTGAGTTCGACCAGATAATCAACCAGACTACCCTCGATTTCCTCGGGGTTGACAAAATCCGTCATGCCGAACTGGGTGGCAATCTCTTTACGCGCCGGATTGAGATCGACACCGATAATTTTATCAGCTCCAACCATTTTGGCACCCTGAACGACGTTAAGACCAATACCGCCAAGACCAAAAACAATCACATTGGAACCCGGTTCGACCTTGGCATCAAAGGCCACAGCACCAACTCCTGTTGTGACACCGCAGCCGATGTAGCAGATTTTATCGAAGGGCGCGTCATTGCGCACCTTGGCGAGGGCAATCTCCGGCAGCACTGCATAGTTTGAAAAAGTCGAACACCCCATATAATGCAACACCGGCTGCCCCTTATAAGAAAGGCGGCTGGTGCCATCGGGCATAAGCCCTCTTCCCTGGGTCGCTCGAATTGACTGGCACAAATTGGTTTTGGGGTGCAAACAATAATCGCATTCGCGGCACTCGGGCGTATAGAGCGGAATGACATGATCGCCAGGTTTTACCGAAGTAACACCAGCTCCCACCTCGATAACGTTACCCGCCCCTTCATGACCAAGCACCACGGGGAACATGCCTTCTGGATCATCGCCCGAGAGGGTAAAGGCGTCTGTATGACAAACACCTGTGGCCTTGATTTCAACAAGCACTTCACCGGCTCTTGGTCCTTCCAAATCGAGTTCAACAATCTCCAAAGGCTTTCCGGCTTCAAAAGCAACCGCCGCTCTCGTTTTCATTATTAACATTCTCCGAATTGATTACAGTTTTCAGGCACCGCCATTTACATACTGGCAACCGCGAGGCCCTCATGCCCCAATTTATCTGACCGAAGGAGCAAGCACCATTCCTTTTATTTTGTTCTAATTTGCAGAATAAAGCCAGCACAGATCAATCAAACTGTTCAAGTTTAAATCAAGCCTTGGCAACAAGTGTTGCAATGGCGTCCACAAGCACCAAAGACAAGCAATCATAGGGTTCAAGGTGGCCTTCTCGCAGCCTGGCTCCCACACCGTCATACTATCAGGCGATAGACCCTGATTGAGCTTTGATACTAAACTCATATTTTACTTAAAGAAATTATATAGTTATACAATATTTATACTTTTATAACTCAAGTAATATACTCGAAAATTGAGTGGATAAAGATGATGCAATCGAACAAAACAATTTTGAACTGCAATACACTTTGGATTATTGATCGTTATTTTATAAAAGAGCCTATTAATTATGACGAACACACCTACCAACCCTTTGGCGGCGGTCCGCGCAGGCGTTGCCCCTAGAGCATGCTGGGATCATTCTTGAGCAAAGAAATTGAAAATTATTTCTTCTTCGTCATTGCCGGATTGAGACCTGTCTGACATCAACGCCTAAGCGCCTCTTCGGCACCCGGATCCGACAAAGCATACCATTGCTGCAAAAAGTAAATCCGCAGCATGGCGGAGAGTGCAAATGGAGGGCGACCTTTGCCAGGCTTTGGATAATGCGGCTCGATCAGATTTTCAAGCCGCGC
>JAAETJ010000231.1 GCA_024228495.1 bacterium
AGCACGAGCGTGAAATCGCAATGGTTAAAACAGCCGACAAGGTCGACCAAGCGTCAAAATCGATCAGTCAGTATATTGACGGTGGCAAGTCAAACATGATGTCTGCAACAGAGTCGTTAGAACGAATAAAGCTGCGCCTGCAGGATGAAAGTGACCGCATGGCGGCAGCTGAAGCGTTGCGCGCGGAGTTGAGCGGCCAGTCGCTGGAGGCCAAATTAAAAGCGGCCGGTATTGGCGCTGAGGCAAACAGAAAAAAACAGGTGCTGGTTCGACTAAAGGGCACATCTAAAAATTAGGATTTTTGTTCGAGTGCAAGGCGCGGTGCTTTCGAGAAGCGCAGTTAACACAATAAGTTAATGAGCATCGCAGAAAGTACCGCAACGCCGCAATCGGGCAAAAAGACAATTTTTAGAGGTACCCTAAAGGCAGCCCGCCAGTGACCGGCCATCAGATAGCTTTGGAGAATGTCTGGTTTTGAACAGATTTATTGAGATCATTAGCAGTTATCCAACCAGCGTGTTCACGGTCATACTGGGTGTCATGCTGGTATTCTGGATCTTCGCTATTCTCGGCATGCTGGACATCGATCTGATACCAACCGAGATTGATGAGGATGTTTTTGATGCGGATGTAAATTTAACGGGTGAGGTACCTGGATTTGTCGGTCTGCTTCACACGCTGGGACTGACTGGCGTTCCGATCACCATAGTTGTCAGCATCATCTCGCTGATTGGCTTTACCATCTCATATTTTGTTTCGGGATGGATCCTCCTGCCTTTTGATTCAGTAATGATTCGGTATATAGCCGGCACGCTGGTATTGCTTGGCGGTTTTGGGGTAGCGATACCTGTGACTGCAAAAATCATCAAGCCTTTGAAACCACTGTTTGTTAAGCACTTTGCGCCTTCAAAAAAAGATTATATCGGGCATGTCTGCACCATTGCGTCATCAACGGTAAGCGATACCTTTGGTATCGGCATTGTAGAAACGGGTGGCGCACCGCTGCAAATCAACATTCGCACTGCAAATGAGAAGCCGTTCAGCAAAGGCATGACAGTGAGAATTGCAGACTATAACGAGGCCCAGGATATCTTCGATGTGATCAGCGAAGAGGAATTTCAAAACCTTGTTGGCTGAATATTACCAATGCTTCAATTCATAGAGAGAGTAGAGTAATGGAATCAATCCTGTTTATTATCGGATCCATAGCGATCATACTGCTTGGATCATTTGCCCTGTTTGCCAGCTTTTACAAAAAGGTTCCCCAAGGCAAGGCTATAATTGTCAGCACCCTGAGCAGAGAGCCTAAAGTCACCTTTACCGGTAGCATGGTACTGCCGATCATTCACCTCAGTGAAATGATGGTCATTGCCCTGAAGACAATCGAGATTGATCGGGGCGGTAATGACGGCCTGATCTGTAAGGACAACATACGTGCGGATATCAAGGTCACTTTTTTTGTGCGGGTAAACAAGACCACCGAGGATGTGCTCAAGGTAGCCCAGGCCGTGGGAGTCGAACGCGCCTCGGATCAGGGGTCGGTGGAGGAGCTGTTTTCGGCCAAATTCTCAGAAGCCCTGAAAACAGTCGGCAAGCGTATGGACTTCATTTCACTCTATGAAGAGCGTGATGCTTTCAGAGAGGACATCATCAAGGTTATCGGCAAGGATTTGAATGGCTATGTGCTCGAGGATGCTGCTATCGACTATCTTGAGCAGACACCTATCGAATCGCTGGACAGTGACAACATCCTCGACGCCGAGGGTATCCGTAAAATAACGGAACTCACTGCGACTCAACATGTGCGCACCAATGAATTGAAGCGCGATGAGGAGAAGGAAATTAAAAAGAAGGATGTAGAGACTCGCGAAGCGATACTGCAGCTTCTGAAACAGGAACATGACGCCATTGCCCGCCAAAAGCGCGAAGTCGCTACCATCCAGGCGCGGGAAGAAGCTGAGACGATGAAGGTTCAGGCGGAAGAAAAACTCAAATCTGAAGAAGCGCGCATCAAAATGGAGGAAGCTGTCGCCATCCAGGAGGAGAACAAACAACGGGAAATCGAAGTTGCCGCCTTTCAACGCCAGAGTGTTACCGTAAAAGAAGCCGAGAGTGTGCAGAAAGCCAAAGAACTGGAAGTCGTCGAACGCAAACGCACTGTCGCCATCGCCGATATTGCCAAGGATAAGGAACTCGAAGAGCAGAAGAAAGAGATTGCCGACCTCACCAGTGAACGCATCTCTGTTGAGAAGCAAGTGGCGGTGGAAGAGGAGAATATCGAAAGAGTACGTCTCGTCTCTATGGCTGAGCGTGAAAAGGAAGCTACGATCATTGCGGCGGAAGCCGATGCCCAGGAAGGCCTGGTAAAAGAGGTCAAAGCCGCTGAAGCAGAGGCACAAAAAGCGGTGCACAAATCTAAACAAGAGATCACCCTGGCTGAGGGTCGCAACCAAGCTGCAACACTCGAAGCTGAAGCCGCTATCAAACAGGCGAAAGCTGTCCGTTCACGTGAAGCAGCGCCGGGCCTGGCCCAAGCAGAGGTGATGGAGGCCACTGCGTCGGCCAAGCAGAAAGAGGGCCTTGCGGAGGCTGCTGTATTGCGTGAAAAGCTCGAGGCGCAGGCAACTGGCGATGAAAAAATCGGACTGGCGGCAGTAAACGTGAAGGAAGCTGATGCCGAAGCAGTAGAGAAAATGGGCGAAGCCGAAGCCAAAAACACCGAACTGCGTTTTCTGGCGGAGGCCGCCGGCCTGAAGGAAAAATTCGCCGCCATGGATGCCATGGGCGCTGATTCTCGCGAGCATGAGGAGTTCCGCCTCAAACTGGATCTCAACCACGCTGAGACCATGCGTTGGATCGAGGCCTATATCGAGATTGCAAAGGAACAGGCCGACGTGCTCGCTGCTGCGCTCAGTGACGCCAATATCGATATCGTCGGCGGCAGTGGCGACTACTTCGAAAAGTTCGTCAATGCGCTTGCGGTCGGAAAATCCATTGATGGTGCCGTGCGTGGCGAAACCGCACAAAAACTGATCGGCAAGCACCTGAACGGTGATGCCGACTTGATCGAGGATATCAAGGATATCGCCACCGGGCTGGGTGGCAACAGCGACAGCCTGCAACAACTCACCGTCAGTGCATTTATCGCCAAACTCATGCGTGATGGCACGTCAGAGCAAAAAGACCTGCTACAGGAGCTCATTGGTTCGGTCTCAGGCCGGCAATCATCAGCGCCTGCCTGAGTTAGGGCCCCCTCTTCTCACAGGTTGGCATCAACACAGGAGTTGGCATGAGTGATCCGGTCACAGCGAATGAGAAACAGAACCTGGAGCGCGCAGTTGCTGAAGGTGGCGCTTATGAGGTCATACGCAAGCGTCTGCTTGATCAGGCGAAACTGCTTGGGCAACAGACCACTTCTCTCAATCAGGCCAGACTGGAAGAATTTGGCGACACCTCAATGGAGGTTATCGGCAGGGTACGGGTGCATACCGAAAACAATTGTATCGCCCGTGATATTTCGCTCGTTGATGACAAACTGCTGTTTGGCTATAACGTCTTCATCGGCCTCAAGAAGGAGACTCAGGTCGGCGATGTTTTTGGACTGTATAAATTAATCGAGACTGAGAATGGCTTTGAGATCGAACCTCAGCCCTTAGCGGGCTCATTCTTGCATGAGCCTGTCTTCGTCGCCGATTTTCATGAACTATACGCCTACTACAAGGATACCCGGCTGTCTAAGCTGTTGGTCGCTAATCAATATCTGCTCGCCACCTTTCAGATTGGCGAGAAGATTTCGGATGTAAAGGTTTTCCGCTGGGCGATCGGCAATGATGGTGCCGCCCATTATATCGACAACCGAGGCGAGCGAGATATCCCCGCTCCGCCGCGCCACGATTTTGAATGGATTCCCTGTGACCGCGATAGCTTCATCAACGGCAGGTTCCCGCATATCAGTATTCTCGATGAAGTTTTCATCGACACTATCAACGGCGCGCTCACCATCAAGGTCGAGAATAATACGCAGGCCGGCCTGGGCATTTATGCAGAGCCGGTGGAGGATAAAAACCAGTCGCTGGCGGATGCCGGCGTCCATTATGCCAAGGTCGGAAGCCTGATCCTGCTCAAGGTGCTGCCTTATCGTGAAAAACAGTGGCGCTATTTCGTTTACAATACCAAGACCAAAGAGGTGCTGCGGATAGATGCAATCGGCGAGGCCTGCCAACAGTTGCCGGAAGATCATGGCCTGATCTTCCCGGGTGGTTACTACCTGGAAAGCGGTGAGACGAAAGCCTTTGATGAGGACATCCGCGGCATGCAGTTCGAGCGGGTAGTCAGATCCCCC
>JAAETJ010000232.1 GCA_024228495.1 bacterium
AATAGTGGCTTTACATTCCAATTTTGCGGCTTCAACAAGCGCGACGGTCTTGCATGCCGCGAAGCTTTCTTCACCGTAAACGCCACCTCACCTGCCATTTACCAACTTCGCTGCGCTGTGATGATTCAGGTCATGCCCGATTTGGAGCATCGTCTTTACGCTCAATTAGTAACCAATGCGAAAGGCAAGGTATATGTATTCTGGGAAGCTCAGTACACCGTTCCGTATAGTACGGCTCAAGAACAGGCATCCTTGAACGAACTCTTTGACAGTATGACACAGAACATCAGGCCCGCACTCGCACGTTTGAACGAACTAATAGAATCTGGCGTTGAATAGGCCATGCTTCGACACCGAAAGGGAGCCTAAGTTATGGTCAGGAGGACGGTCGCCCGTCCCCCTGCCAATCCCGAACCGTGCATGACAGTTTCCCGTCACACGGCTCTTCACTTATGGAACTGTTGTCATCAGTACCACTCGCGCATTCGCATGTACCCTGTCATGACAATGCCCGTGAAGCAATTGCAAGTTCTCCCATGCGTTGTTGGCATGATTGCCATCCACATGGTGAACTTCCAATACGTCTTGGCTTGTAAATGACAAGGCGCAATGCCCACATTGCCCCCGTTGCTGTCGCATCAAGCGGACAACCCGTTGCGGTTTCGTAGGGTCGCGCCCCAGTCGCTTTGTCCAATATACCCAATCCCCATCAAACGGACTTTTGGTGTTTTGCACTTTGACATGCCGCTGTGGCGGCGTATCGAAATACCCTGCCATATTTGCTTGTTCAGATGCAAATCGAACACGCCTCCGAACAGTACGCCAATAGCGTCGGTAACACCAACCCTTCGTTTTTCGTCCATGCCGAAATCGCGCCCAGCGCATCAGCTTGTGGTATAGCTCTGCTTCCAAACGGCTGAACACCTGCGCCTTGCTCACACTGCGGTAATATCTGCGCCATCCTCGTATGATACGATTCAGGTTGCCGATTAGCGCGTTCTGTGATGCGCCGCGATGTTGTCGAATGACTGCTTTGAGTCTGTTCTGGTGTCGCTGAATTGCTGCTTTGCTTGGCTGAATCCATGTTTTGTACCCTGCTTGTCCTTTGTTGTGTCTGTGGCTGCGATACTTGCCGATGGGATATTGTCTGATGTGGAAGCCCAAGAAATCGAAGCCAACATGCCCCTCGTGCGCGTTAAGCGTGTGCGTGGTGCGTGTTTTGCTTGGTTTCATGTTCAATCCGATACCAGCCAACCACTTTTTGGCAGTGGCTTTGAGCTGTTGCAACGTCGGTAAGTCAGCGTGCAGAATCACGAAGTCATCAGCATAGCGGATAATTGCCCCACGTCTCGATTTAGGCAGCGTCTCCGCAAGCACCGTTTCCAAACCGTGCAGAGCCACATTCATCAATAATGGTGAAATGACCCCGCCCTGTGGTACGCCTGCTTGTGGTTCGTGCCAAACGCCCTCGTCCAGTATGTTTGCTTTCAACCATGCGCGTATCAGTTTGGCTATCACGGGTATCGTGTTTAGTTTGGCTAGTAATCGCTCATGGTCGATTTTGTCAAAGCATTTCTCGATGTCGGCATCCAGCACGTACTTAGGCTTCAATCGGATATGGTTGAATATCGCTTCGATTGCGTCGTGTGCGCTCCGTCCCGGCCTGAATCCATAGCTGTTCGGCTCGAATTGCGCTTCCCATTCTGGTTCCAGTGCCAGTTTTACGACGGCTTGCACGGCGCGGTCTCGCATGGTGGGTATTCCCAAACCGCGTTGACCGCCATTTGGTTTGGGTATGTAGACGCGGCGGATACCGCTTGCTGGCTGGGACAAATCTTTGAGACTTTCGACGAGATTCAAGCGTTCAGCAGGGCGATAGCTGGCAAGGCCATCGACTCCGGCGGTGCGCTTGCCTCGATTGTCTTGGGTGACTTGTCTGACAGCCACGCATCGGGCTGACCAAGAACGCAACAACAACCGTTGCAACTGGTGGACAGTGCGCCATGCTTCTGCTCGTGTGGCTCGATAAATACGCTGTTGGAGACGGCGCACATTGCGCTGGTACTTTTCCCATGGCAAGGTGCGCCAGTTATCGGTCTCGACCGTTTGTAGGTGAGCCGTCTCATAACCTAATCTCGTACTGAGTGCCTTTATCTTTCCCATAAGCGGAAACACGTCTGCCTATCCTGCTCATTACAAACAGGCTTTTGCTTCTTGTTTCATCCCTCCCACCTATCGCTTGCGGATGGTTTCCGCCTCTGGTTTCCAGAGGACTCCGATTGCTCGGAGAGTGACAGCTAGGTTACTTCGTTCCGTATACCCATTGTTTGGCGACCTTAGACGGACACTTTACGCCGCGTTGCTTGTGGATGGATGTGATGTTTGCAATGACAACATCACCCGCAACGTTCCCCGTTTGGGCGAGCCTTGCACTCTCATATAGCTCGTCGGTGTTTACGACGCTTCAATCGTGCCTTCATTCATTCACCGTAGCCGCTTGCTTGAGGTGTCCCCGCATGAGAGTTGCGAGTTATCCCCTTCTCACCCCGCTTTCCACGTTTGATGACCATTCTCTCGCAGAGGGGTGATGCTTTCAGCCTATCCATGAGGCGATTGGACTTGACGATACTCGTTGCCAACTTGTATCATCTCACCAAGATGGGTATGCAGTTGTCAAAGAACAATTTGATTGTCTTTGCCACTTATCCCCCATGCTCGAAAGCATGGTTTCAAGTGAACGAATCGCACCATCGCATTAACGCCGACTTGCGAGAGCAAGGTTATTCGCCCGCCGAGTTTAGGGTTGTTAGAGGTTATGCGCCCGCAAAATATTTGGTTTTTCTCGCAAGCGGGTTATGCAGGCGTTAGCCCCTTTCCTTTAAAAGAGTGAAAATGGAACTTGAGAAAACGCTTGATAAGTTACGAACTTATAGAGAAAAACATTTCCAATTAGGCGATATGGTCTTTAAAGCGGACAACGGCGCACTTTTCCCTTTAGACATTCTCGTTGCGGCTACACTAAATCGTTCTG
>JAAETJ010000233.1 GCA_024228495.1 bacterium
TGATAGTTGGAAAACTTCACCCCCTGATCGGCCAGGCGATCAATGTTCGGTGTATGTATCTCACTGCCGTAAGCGCTCAGGTCGGTATACCCCAGATCGTCAGCGAGAATGACGATAACGTTAGGTTGCTCTGATGGTTTGTTGTCTGCAAGCGCTATGTCTGTGGCCGCAAGAGATGCACTCAAGGCCAAAGTGGCACATCCCATCAGCAGTTGGCGTTTGAACTTATGCTGCATTTGTTGACGCCTCCCCTGACAATTTTTGAGAAGCGATGGCAAACCAGACAGAGAGCACGATTTCTATGACGACCGTCTGCGGGTTAAGGGTTGCATCATGCAAAGAGAAAGCCAGAAGACGGAAAATGCCGATGCAGGCCAGGATAATAGATATGGGCATCAGCCAATCACCTTTTCGGGTGACGACTGCGCCCATAACCACCAGCCCCATCCCTAAAAATAGACCGCCGATATCACTCATCTGACTGCTCAGGGCCGCCCCATCCAATAGGGGCATCATCAGGGCATCTGCTGCCGTTTCGGGAGAGACAAGCCACTGAAACCCAGTAAACAAAAAGAAAACGCCCGATAATATCAGAAATGCCGTGAAAATAATAGAGCGAAGCTTCATAACCATTTTCACTACCGTCCTGCCAGAATTTCAGTGATTTTATGAGCCGCTTCCAGACCGGAGTTTTGATTTTGCCCGGTTACAAATCGCTGTTCATCATCAACAGTGACATGAGTGGCAAAAACATCTCTAAAGGCAGACTCGTATTCAAAAATGGCACCCGCTTTTTCCAATTCCGTTTCCGGGTGTTTAGGCGTAAATGCAATATTAAGAGCCTCCAGTTGGCTATTGGTTACTCCTGTCATCCTACGCCCGGCAATCAGTAAATTACCATCCAGGTCTTCAGCGTTAACCAGTCCTAAGGCACCATGACAGACTGAACCGATCATCGTTTCCTTTTCCGAGTAGTAGGCATCACTGATTTTCTGGGCCAGAACGTCGGATTGCTCCAAATCGTAGGCTGCGCCCCATCCCCCTGAAAGAAACACCACATCGTATTCGGCAAAGTCAATGTCATCGATCTTGATCGAATTTTCCACTTTGGCTTGGAAAACCGCATCGTTCTGAAAACGTTTGTCCTCATCAGAAATAATCGGATAGGCGAAAGAGGATGGTTCAATGGGAATTTCGCCCCCCTGTATGCTGGCTACATCCACATCCATTCCAGCTTCCAGAAATACGTAA
>JAAETJ010000234.1 GCA_024228495.1 bacterium
CTCGTATCGCGTTGAAATCTCCATTGTAGGCGTCGGTAATCTCAGGCGGAATATTTCCCCGGGCGATCTGGCGGAGCGCCGTCGCCGTCATCGTCATCGGCGCCACAAAGGCGTCAATCACCTGATTGATGCCAACCACAAGGTCATGCCAGTTTCCCTTAAATATGGCTGCGTTACCTCGGAACTTCAAATGGCCGGCTTGAGTCTGCTGGATAATCCGATGCAACTCTTGCAACACACAATTAATAGTGTCTGCCATATCGCGAAATGTTGCGACTAACAGGCCGATTTCATCTGTTCGATGCGTATCAAGCTGCTGATCGAAATTCCCATTGGCCACAGCAACAGCAATATTTACCACATGATTCAGCGGCTTCACAACCAGGCCATGTAAAAACGCAATTTGCGAGCACATCAGCACCAACAAAACACAAAAAATGCCAAGACCACGTTTCAGAAACTCCATCTGTATTGGCGCTACTATAACCGATGTAGGGCGAATTTTGTAGAGGGTGAACAGCTCCTCCGACATCCATGTGATTGGGGCAAATCTGACAAAAGAAAACAGGTA
>JAAETJ010000235.1 GCA_024228495.1 bacterium
CAAGTTTTGTGACATATTTTCCGGGATCGGTGATGGTGCCGTGGTCTGCAAGCCGAACACCAAAATCCCTGGTTCCCTGGAAAATCGGGTCATATTGACTGAGTGCATCCCCCTCCAGTTCATCCCACTCAAAACCCATTTCACGGCGTAATGACCATCCGTAAGCATCTTTATCAAACGCCGCACGGTCCTTGTAAATAAAAACATAATCTGATGGTTTAAGCCATTTCTCGGCGCCTGTACCCCTGGCCAGCGCCTGATGCTGTTCGAGGCTGTCATAGAGGATCGTTGTTAAGGCCTTTGCCACATGGCGGGTATTTTTCTTGCTGGCACCGCGCATATAGCTAATCAGCCAGGGCAACAATTTTGGCAAATAAGACCAACGCACAAACAAGGGACTGTCAGCGCGCATCAACATGCCAGGCGCATTTTTTAAAAGCCCGGGTGCGTTGACGGGCACTACAGCGCATGAAGCCAAAACGCCGCCGTTCCCATAAGAAGTACCTGCAGCCGGACCTTCGCGGTCGATCAGTTTTACTTTGTAGCCCTCACGCTGCAACCATATGGCGCTTGATACACCA
>JAAETJ010000236.1 GCA_024228495.1 bacterium
GCAAGCATTCCCCAGGCTTTTAGCTGCGTAGACAGCCCATGAGAGGGAGCGATTGTACCGTTTTTGGTAGTTGCTCAGGTTGACGCGGCAGGGATTTGTTTAAACAATTATCACGCGCTTGCATTCGTGGACACCTTGCAAGGTTTATGGCGTTTTTTGTGACCACATTTTTTATTATTTCTACTTTTTGGAATTTATCGAGGGATAAAAAGTAAGAGGGTGATAGCTGTAACTATCACCCCCTCAACCCCTTAATTAAAAGGAGCTTAAGACATGTTCAGTATAACACGTAACCCACACACGCGACAATACGAGCTAACCAAAATTGATAAGCATACAGGCGAACTTGTAACCGTTGACGCGGTAGCTATCGGCTACGGCCTAGCATTCAATCTAGCTTTCAAGATGGCACAGAAGCACCCAGGCACGGCCAGCCGCGCATGGAAAGCGGCGCAGCTGGTCGAGGCCGGACATGTGACAATGGAAGAGGGGGACAGCGAATACACATTAAAAGGAAGTGTGAAAAGCCAAGACGGCAGCAAAGATTATAGACTCACACGTTTCATTCATCCAGAGCCGGAATTATCCAGCCCCCGCTATCATAAAAATCACAAAATTCGTTGCAACTGCCCCGATCATGATTTTAATGCTCACTGCCCCACTATCAAAGGTCAGCCAACATGCAAGCATATTATTGCATATGTCATGGTTTACAACCTGACCCACTCCCCACAACCACAGCCAGCACCAGCACCGGCCGCCCCAGGTTGGCAAATCCCCACCCGGGCAGAGCTTGACAAACGCGAAGCCCAACTATCCCGCATGGTGTCAGACATACGCCGGACTTATGGCAGCATCAACAGCCGACGCCCCCAAGATGCAGAAAAGGCAACGGTGACGGCATGAAGCTACACGGAGAACGAGCCAAAGCAATTGGCACAACGATCTTGGCAGCGTTTGAAGCTGGCAACATTGCAGCACCGATGGCAACTATTTATCTAAACCATGAGCATTCCAATTTGCCCATGTATCAATGGTCAGTTTTGAATCAATTATCTGTTTTGATTAGCGGATGCGAAGATGCACGAGGCTTCAACCAGTGGAAAGCTGTCAAGCGCAAAGTGAAGAAAGGCGAGAAAGCACAAGCCAGCATTTTAATCCCGCTCATGAAAAAAGCAGAGGATGACGACGGGGAGGAGATCAGAAAGGTGTACGGCTTCAAAGGTTGCGCTGTTTTTGACATTGAGCAAACCGAAGGCGAACCGCTACCCGATGACGAGAAACGCCGGGAGTTTGTCGAATCACTGCCCCTTGTTCATGTGGCTGAAC
>JAAETJ010000237.1 GCA_024228495.1 bacterium
CCATGACTTTCCTGGTGTTGATTGTTTTGATAACGCGATAAGATACGTGAAGCGCCAGAAAAAACCAGTCGAAAATGTCAGGTAAGCTTTGCGTAAGGTAGAGATTGGAGAAAAGCACTAAGTCTAAGCTTACCTCGGAACATGCGCGGTCCGCTCGATCCGGGGATGACTTCCGCGGAGTTACTTTAAATTTGTTCAGCCTGGTTTAAGCTGGCAGCAATTAGTCTCGATAGTCGACGGCAATCTCATAATTCTACCGATGGGCAATTTAATCACAGGCTACCTGGCACGGGAGATACTGAAAACCAGTTCTGCCACGTTACTGGTGCTGTATGTCATCCTGGTCAGCAACGCCCTCGGACGCGTGCTCGCCGATATTGCCGATGGCGATATCCCGCAGCAGGCGTTATGGCCAGTGTTGTTGAGCCAGTCGATCAATATTCTTTCCCTGCTGCTGCCGATAAGCCTGTTTCTCGGCATCGTCTTTGCTTTCGGACGCATGTACAAGGATCATGAAATTGTTGTGATGAATGCCTGTGGCGTCGGCTATCGCGAGTTTTACAAGCCGGTTGTCCTTATTCTGCTGCCGGTTCTGGTTTTCAGCGCCTATGCCAGCCTGTGGCTGAACGCGCAGGTACAGCGCAAGGCGCAGGCGATCATAGATCATGGTGAAAATCAGCACGAGTTTCAGCAAATCAAATCTGGACAGTTTAACCAGAGCAAAAGCGGTGACCTGGTCTTCTTCATGGAGTCGGTCAGCGATGATCGCCTGGAATTGCAGGACATCATTATCAGCCAGACCCGCGATGACTACCGGGTGCTGGAGACCGCCAGCAGCGGTCGGCAGAAAATAGAAGAAAAAACTGGCGATCTGTTTCTTGTCGTGGGTCCGGGTGAACGCTACGAGGGCCGCCCGGGTGCCGTTGAGCACAAGTTAATCAGCTTTGACCAGCATGGCATTCTGATGGAGAACAAAAGCAGGCCCGCAACCTCGCATAAGCGCAGTGAACAAATGACCCTGACCGAACTCTGGGCTTCGGAAAGCCTGGCGCACCGGGCCGAACTGCACTGGCGTTTTGCGGTGCCGATGGTATTGCTGGTGCTGGGGTTGGTCGCGGTTCCCCTGGCTTACATCGCGCCACGCAAGGGTCGTTTCGGCAAGGTTGGCTACGCGTTGCTGATCTACATCCTGTATTTCAATTTAATGGCGCTGACACGTGCCCAGCTCGAAGTCGGTAGCTTTCCGTTCACGCTAAATTTCTGGTGGGTACACCTGGCATTCCTGGGCCTTGCCTTCGGCTTGTTATACCAGCGTAATCGGGGAATGGTTTTCATGCGTAAGCCGGCATGATCATCAATCGCTATATCCAGCGCAGCATCCACCTTGGTACGCTCGCGGCGTTATTGTTACTGGTCAGCCTGAGTTTGTTTTTCCTGCTGGTGCGCGAACTCGATGATATGGGGCAGGGGAGTTACGGCGCGGTACAGATGTTGCAATACATTGCCCTCAGTATTCCAGGCAAGATAGTGGAATTCATGCCGCTTGCGGTTTTGCTCGGCAGCATTCTGAGCCTTGGTGCGCTCGCCGGCAACAGTGAGGTCATCGCGATGCAGGCATCGGGGATTTCCCTGCAACGAATGCTGGCGGCGGTGTTGCAGGCGGCGTTGTTGCTCGCGCTGGTTAGCTTTCTGCTGGCAGACCTGGTAGTACCTGATAGCGAGACCGGCGCCGGAAAATTAAAAAATTTATCGCAGGAGAGCACTTCCGCACTGCAGTCCAGCGAGGGTTTGTGGATAAAGGACGGCTCCAGGGTAGTGCATGTTCAGGCACTGTTGCCAAATGGGTACGCGCGCGATATCGAAATTTATCAACTGGATCTTCACGGAAAGCTGGTTTCGACTTTGCATGCGGCGCATGCGATTCCTGTAGCCGAGGGCTGGGAATTGCAGCAGGTCAGTCAGTCGATCATCTCGTCGCAAAACGTGGAGACCCGGCATTTCGAACGGCTGGCATATGAAGGCAGCCTGTCGCAGGAACTGTTGCGGGTATTGATGATCGAACCGCGCAAGATGTCGAGTACTAGTTTGTACGCCTATTTGAAATTTCTCGACGATAACCGACTCGATTCACAGGTCGAAAAATTGATCTTCTGGAAGAAACTGTTTGCCCCGGTAACCATCGTGATCATGTGTCTGCTGGCGTTTCCGTTTGTACTCGGATCGCAACGTCAGGCCAGCGGCGGCCAGCGACTGCTAACCGGCATTTTACTGGGACTGGCCTTCGTGGTGCTGGACCGGCTATTGACCCAGTTGGGTATCCAGCTCAAGATCGAACCCCTGTTGGTGGCGCTGCTGCCGAACTTGCTGTTTTTATCGCTGACGATTTACCTGTTGGTAAAAAAACAGTCACACCGCGTCGGCATCGGTTTTTTTGCCAGCTCGCGTCATCGCTGACACATCGATAATACTGGTCTGGCTGAGTTTGTCGTGCCAGGTATAGGGCTTGAACAGGCGCCACAAGTAACCCAGGCCAAAACAGGCTAGCGACAGCAATGCAAACATGAGACGCAGGTAGCTATTGCCCCAGCTCGGATTGCCACCAAATTCAGATACGATTCGAATTTTCCATACGCGCATGCCAAGCGTCTGCCCTGACTTGTGCCAGAACCATGCATAAAAACTGAACAACGTAAACAGGAGGTAGAGACTGAATGCCGGGCTCGCTTCGATCGCTTCACCGCGATTGAAAATCAACGCGAGCGCGGCAGCCAGAAACAGCACGGCGAAAATCAGCAAGCTGTCATAAATCATTGCCGCAAGTTGTTTGATCAAACTTGCGGGTGGGCAATTGCGATAGCTTGTGGCAGACATAGTAAAGAAATAATCAGAACAGGTTTTGTAATAACGATTAAAAATATAATGTGAAAAAATAAAAAAAATTTCATACAACTTTTTTCAATCGCGCAACTATAATACAGATCGTGAAATCTTAGCAGCGTTCCTCATTAATACCGACTCTCTATTGTATTATTGTGAATGCTTTTTATAATGACATACGTTAGTTAACGTGAGGAGAGTGGATGATGGCGACAGCAAAAAGTGCACCAAAGCCGAAGTCAGAAGTTAAAGCAAAAAAACCCGCAGTAAAGAAGAAAGCTGCAAAGCCCGCAGTAAAAAAGAAGGTAGTAAAGAAAAAGGCAAGCCGACCCGCAGTTAAAAAGAAGGTAGTAAAGAAAAAGGCAAGCCGACCCGCAGTTAAAAAGAAGGTCGCAAAAAAGGTTGTCAAAAAGGCTGCCAGGCCCGCAGCCAAGAAGAGACCCGTAGCCAAGAAAAAAGCTGCTGCAAAAACAATCTCTCCTGCCAAGTTAAGAGCCGCTGAAGCAAAGATCAAATCGCTGACCAGGGTTAACCAGCGCTTGAAGGATCAGCTTAAGGCAGTCAGCAAGACCATAACTGTCGCGGCCAGAGCAGCCAAGCCAAAAAAATAGCATCGGCTGTAAGTGACAAGTAGTAAACTAAAGGCACA
>JAAETJ010000238.1 GCA_024228495.1 bacterium
CGACCAAGCTGGTCATCGCATTGTTTGACAAGTCCCATATAGGCAGGGATAACCGATCTGCGCACCTCTTCGCGCTGGAACGCTTTGCCAACCTTGTTATCGATGAATTGTTTGTAAACCGGATGGGTATTTTCCAACTCGTTGTCGTTACGCACCGCCGCCAGAACCTGGTTTTGACCATACATATTGTGATAGGGAGCGGGAACGATATAAGGCCAGTGTGGTTTGATATATGATAAATGACACATCCAGGAACCGGATTTTTCATCCTGCATTTTATTCAGGAAATCAATTGCACGGTTGGTCAGATAGGGTGTTTCAGAATCCTCCTCCTTGATGTTTGCAGGTAATCCGGCATTATTCAGCCACCAGCCGGACTTGATATTTCCCTGTTCATCGACGCCTGAATTCGCATGGGCATGCCAGGGATTTTCACCCTTGTATCCCCGTTGTTTCAAATATTCATTATAGGGCGAGCGTTTTGCGTCATAATAGCCATCTGGTCCCTGGGCCCACAAGCCGTCATCGCGTTCAAAGACATCAAATCCGCAATCAGAAACCCGGGCGCCAATGATTGATTCGGGGTCCAGCCCGAGACGCTCCATTCCCTCGATATCCGCCTGCATATGGGTTTTGCCGACGAGCCAGCTCTGGACGCCAATCTTGCGCAGATGATCCCCCAGTGTCAGCTCTCCGACTTTCAGTGGAA
>JAAETJ010000239.1 GCA_024228495.1 bacterium
GATTTTGATGATGAACTGTCTTTTTAGCGTGTGGAAACATTAACAGGGTATCGGCCACGTCAGGTGGTCGTTACCTCAGGCCGCCAAGGCTGGGCAGCGGCAAATAACCGCGCTTTTAGGCCGGCGACAACAAAAGTCACTCTGTGACATTTGATCAGCGTTATGAATGTGTTTGAACATGCGCTTGACTTCACTGAGCAGTTTTTTTCCGTAGGCCTGGGTTTGCTCATCGGGCAGAGTGGCCAGGAATTTGATGTCACGAATCAGATGAGCGATGCAATATTGCACCATCACATTGAAATCTTTCATGTACTTGCGATAGGTCGAGAGGTAATCGCAGCCAATGGTGCCATCAAATTCACGTCCCAACATCTCAATGAGGACCTGGGAGCCGCGCGATTTATCGATGCGAAAAAGCACATACAAATCCGCCTTGAAAACCCATGTCCAAAACAGATCGCCATTGTCTTTATGGCCCGTCTCATCGATATTCAGAGTTGTTTCCAAGGGGATGCGTTCAAGTAATTGCTCATAAGACGGCGCCAGCGCCTGGCTGACCTTTCCAATCAGCTTTGACAGGTAACC
>JAAETJ010000240.1 GCA_024228495.1 bacterium
CTTTGGCCGGGATCTCGATGCTCTGATGAAGTTGCCGGCAATGCCATTCGATGCCTGCAAAAAGCTCAGCACGCGCGCCAGTTCGGTTTCCATGGTGCGGTTTCATCACAATGATTATTCGGTGCCGGTGGCCTATGCCCACCATGATGTGCAGGTTCGTGGCTATGTCCATGAGGTGATTATCGGTTGCGGCACGGAAATCATTGCCCGTCACAAACGCTCTTATGAAAAGGCCGATCTGGTCTTCGATCCGATGCACTACCTGCCTTTGCTGGAGCAGAAAGTTGGGGCGCTCGATCAGGCCGCGCCACTGAAGGGTTGGGACCTGCCGGACGAATTTGCGATATTGCATCGTCTTTTGGAAGCGCATATGGAGAAAAAGGGCAAACGCGAATATGTGCAGGTCTTACGTCTGATGGAAACGTTTGAAATGCACGATGTTCACGGCGCTATCAAGCAGGCCTTGAATATGGGTGCGATCAGCTATGATGCCGTCAAACATCTGGTATTGTGCCGGGTCGAAAAGCGCCCGCCAAAGCTGGATCTTGACGTCTATCCCTATCTGCCCAAGGCCAATGTCGAAACCACCAAGACTGCTTCTTATATGAGTTTGCTTGAGGTGGCAGCATGACGGACACACCACAGGTTCTGCTCGAACACCACCTCAAAAAGCTGAGACTGCCGACTTTTCTCACTGAATATGACAAGCTCGCCCGGCAATGCGCCACTGAGAATGTCGATCATGCCAGCTATCTGTTGCGCCTTTCTGAACTGGAGCTGATTGAGCGTCAGCGCCGCATGGTCGAACGAAGGATCAAGGCAGCCAAATTTCCCGCGGTCAAGTCACTGGACAGCTTTGACTTCAAGGCCATCCCATCGCTCAACAAGCTGCTGGTGACGGACCTGGCACGCTGCGAATATATCGATCGGCGGGAAAATATCATTGCCCTTGGCCCCAGCGGTACCGGCAAGACGCATATTGCTCTGGGTCTCGGTCTGGCAGCCTGCCAGAAGGGCTTGAAGGTGCGCTTCATCACAGCATCCGCTATGGTCCACGAACTGATGGAGGCCCGGGATGAACAACGATTGTTGCGCCTGCAAAAACAGCTCGTCAGCCAGCATCTGCTGATCATCGACGAACTCGGATTTGTGCCCCTGTCAAAGACTGGTGCCGAACTTTTGTTCGAGATCATCTCACAGCGCTACGAACGCGGCTCGATCATGATCACTTCCAATCTGCCGTTCGACGAATGGACGGAAACTTTCGGTACGGAGCGTCTCACCGGCGCATTGCTCGACAGGCTCACCCATCATGTCCACATCCTGGAAATGAATGGTGACAGCTATCGGCTCAAACAAAGCCGGAAATTGCAAAAGAAAAAACCACCAGCCAATTGAACCGGTGACGCCACAAGCATCGTTGGAAAGCTTAAGAAAACTTGTAGGCGTGGGATGGCGTCGCACTCCAGTCGCCCTATGGGCTCCTTACGCGCAACGCCATCCCACGCCCCATGCACAACCTCACAATGTCAATCTTACAAACCCCACAAGTGGTGCACTTTTACGCCGCCCCGCCGGTGCATTTTTACTCCGGCGTTGACA
>JAAETJ010000241.1 GCA_024228495.1 bacterium
GAGCTGCATCCATGATCGCGAAAATCTGTTCCATATTGTTGATGTTAAATGCTGGCATGCCATAGCCATGTTCTGAAGCATCATCGAGCAATTGCCTAAGTGATATACGTGCCATTGGTAAAACCTCCCTTAAAAACTATTGGTGAGGCAGCCAGAATAGCAAGCCATCACTCTTTCTCTCTATCATTTATCATCTGGCCTTGTTGATAAAGGCCGATAAGTTCGTCTCTTTCAGAGCGAAGACGTCAGCAACGTTCTCGTTCAAACCCCTTGTTAGTTGCCAATTTCCAATGCAACAACTCCGGGTAGTTCGCGGCCCTCGAGCCATTCTAGGAACGCGCCGCCAGCAGTCGAAATATAAGTGAAATCCTCGCTGACACCAGCAGTATTCAAAGCCGCGACGGTATCCCCTCCACCTGCCACAGAAATAAGGCCATTTTCGCGTGACAGTTTAGCGGCTTCTCTCGCCAACTCAAATGTTGCCACACCAAATGGTTTGATTTCAAATGCGCCAAGCGGACCATTCCAAAGAACGGTCTGGCATTGCTGCAAATGCTCTTTGTACATATCCACCGTCTTGGGGCCAGCATCAAGGATCATGCCCGTCTCATCAGCAGCAACATCTGCACTGTTGTAAGTGACATTGTGCGCGCTTTCTTTGAATTCTTCAGCAACCACAACGTCAATAGGCAGCAAAATCTTACAGCCGCTTTCCTTGGCCGCCGCAAAAATCTTGTGAACTTCATCGGCAAAATCTGGCTCGCACAGAGAATTGCCAATATTCTGGCCTTGCGCAAACATAAACGTGTTGGCCATACCACCGCCAATCACCAGCATATCCATTTTCTTGGCAAGATTAGTGAGAACGGGAATTTTGGTCGACACCTTGGCGCCGCCGACGATCGCTGCTGTTGGACGTTTTGGAGTATCAAGCGCCGCTGACAACGCATCAAGCTCAGCTTTCATGCTGGGGCCAACATAGGCTGGCAGGTTCCAGGCTATCGCATGAGTTGAGGCGTGAGCACGATGCGAACAGGAAAAGGCATCATTGACATATATATCGCCGAGCTGTGCCAACTCCTTGGCAAATGCTTCATCATTGCCTTCTTCGCCTTCGTGATAGCGAAGGTTTTCAAGCAAGGCCACCTGACCGTTTTCGAGTTCGCCCACCGCTTTTTGAGCAGCCGGTCCGATGCAATTTTCTGCAAATCGCACCTTGGCGTTCAGCAGATGTTTGTCTTTTAATAGATGAGCCAGCTTTTGAGCAACGGGCAACAAGGACATGTCAGGGACATTCTTGCCTTTGGGGCGACCAAAGTGAGACATGATAATGACTTTGGCACCGCGTTCAAGCAGATCCTTGACCGTTGGCATAAAGCGCTCGATCCTCGTGACATCGGTAATCTCACCGTCTCGAACGGGAACATTGAGGTCGGCTCTCACCAGAACGCGTTTGCCTGCCACATCCGCTCTGGCAATGCTCTTCATTACACTTTTGCTCATCTTTATTTCTCACTCTTTGATGACCGCTGCCTGATTGGCTCCGTTGAAACTTAGCTCAACAAAACCGCTTGTCTGATCGGTTGAGGCCCAGTCTCACGAGGAAACAGGGCCTAACCATACGTTTTATATCTGCCCTTAAGTCGATTTGCGCGCGATAGCCGCCTTGGCTTCACTTGCAACATTTGCGGAGGTAATACCGAAATGCTCATAAAGTTCAGCGCCGGGACCAGAAGCACCAAAGCCGCTCATACCAACAAATCCACCGTGATCGCCAAGCCAGCGATCCCAGCTCTGGCGAAGCGCTGCTTCACAGGCAATGCGAGGCGCTGTGCCAAGCACGCTTTGGCGATAGTCGTGACCCTGAGCTGCAAACCGCTCCATGCAAGGCATGGAAACAACTGCAGCATTGACGCCAGCCGTTTTCAAATCAGCAGCAGCCGCAACGATGATTTCAACTTCAGAACCTGAGGCCATCAGCGTGACATCGCGGTCGCCATCGCAATCTTTGAGCAAATAGGCGCCCTTGGCAGAAAGATTCTCATCGGTATGATCGGTGCGAACAGTTGATAGACCCTGGCGTGTCATGGACATGACGGAGGGTGTCTTGGCTGTCGAAAGAGCTGCTTCCCAGCACTCAGCCGTTTCAACGGTATCGGCAGGACGGAACACATCAAGATTTGGAATAACCCGCAGGGCTGCCAATGTTTCAACCGGCTGATGGGTTGGACCATCTTCACCAACACCAATGCTGTCATGGGTCATAACGTGAATAACACGTACACCCATCAAGGCACCAAGGCGAATGGCTGGACGTGAATAATCTGCGAAAACGAGGAAGGTCCCGGAGTAAGGTACCACGCCGCCGTGCAGGGACATGCCGTTCATGAAAGCGGCCATGCCGAATTCACGCACACCATAATGCATGTAGTTACCGGAAAAATCATCTGGAGTGACAGCTTTGTACTGACTGGTTTTACAGCCGTTCGAACCAGTGAGGTCAGCAGAGCCACCGACAATTCCAGGAACGATTGGTACTAAAGCTTCAAGCACTTTGGCGTTTGATTGTCTGGTGGCCAGTTTGGGTGTTTCAGAAGATATAGCTTTTTTGACATCAAGCACGGCACTGCGCACCTGCCCCATAACATCATCACTGATAGGATCACCAAGATTTTGCTGCTCCTTGGCGCTCAGGCTCGCGGCACGCCCTTCCCAAGCCACCATCGCGTCCTTGGAGCGAGCACCAGCAGCGCGCCAGCTGCTCATGACATCATCAGGAATAACAAAGGCATCATGTGACCAGCCAAGAGCTTCGCGGGTTAGAGCTATTTCTTCTACGCCAAGTGGCTCACCATGAGCACGGGCTGTATTAGCGCGGTTTGGCGAACCATGACCAATTTCAGTTTTACAGGCAATCAGTGTTGGCTTGTCTGAATTTCGTGCAGCTTTGATCGCTTCTTCAATGGCTGCTGGATCATGACCATCGCAACGCAGGGTATTCCAGCCAGCTGCTTCAAAACGCTTGATCTGGTCTGTGGAGCTTGAAACACCAACTTCACCGTCAATGGTGATGTTGTTGTCATCCCAAAGAACGATCAGCTTGTTGAGCTTCAAATGCCCAGCCATGTCGATGCCTTCGTGCGACACACCTTCCATCAAACAGCCATCGCCATTGATGACATAGGTATAATGGTCGCAAATATCGTCGCCATGACGAGCCGCGACCATTTTTTCTGCGATGGCGAAACCAACGGCTGTGGTGAGGCCCTGCCCCAACGGCCCAGTAGTCATCTCGGCACCCGGGATATGTCCATATTCAGGATGGCCAGCAGTTTTTGATCCGACCTGACGGAAATTCTTGAGATCGTCCAGCTCAACGCCTGGATAGCCCATCAAATGCAAAGCGGAATAAAGCAACATGGAGCCATGGCCCGCTGACAGAATAAAGCGGTCACGATCAAACCAATCGGGATTGGCTGCATCGAATTTCATAAATCTGGTGAACAGTACGGTGGCCACATCAGCCATACCCATTGGCATGCCGGGATGTCCTGAATTGGCTGCTTGTACTGCATCCATTGATAGCGCTCGAATAGCGTTCGCCATGTCTTTGTGCGAGGCGTCGTAGGTCGTATTGCTCATGTAATTTCTCTCCTGGAAAGTCGCAGCAACGAGTATGGCTAATCTTCCATATCCGCTGAAAACTGTAAAATTTGCTCAACGGCACAAGTGCTTTTTAAGCCGTTATCAGGTTCGATACCTGATGTTTTTTAAAATCATCAGGCAACTTGAAAGGTCCGATATGCTTTATGCAGATTTAGATTTCTCTAGCAGATCGTGAATGATTGGCGTCAAAATGATTTCCATTGCAAGTCCCATTTTCCCACCGGGAACAACGATCGTATTGCGCCGTGACATAAAGCTATCATGTATCATATTCAAGAGATAAGGGAAATCGATACCGAATTTAGCTGGATGCGCGAAGCGGATCACTACCATGCTCTCATCGGCGGCTGGAATATCTCTGGCGATAAACGGGTTGGATGTATCAACCATTGGCACGCGCTGGAAGTTGATATCAGTACGTCCAAACTGCGGGGTGATGTCGTATACATAGTCGTGCATACGGCGTAGAATCGTATCAACGATGGCATCCTGGCTATAGCCACGATCATCAAAATCGCGGAAAATCTTTTGTATCCATTCCAGATTGACGATCGGCACAACGCCAATACCAAGATCCACGTGAGGAGCTGCCTTTTTTACAAGTCCATGCAGGCCTTCGTAAAACAATATATCGGTGCCCGTTTCCAAGTCTTCCCAAGGTGTAAATTCACCGGACCCGACATTGCAACCAAGACGCTTGTTGAGCTCCGCGGCTTCTTGGTCATTATGAACATAATAGCGTTTTTTACCGGTGCCGGAACGGCCATAGGTTTCAAACAGGTCGCCAATTTCATCAAAAAGGTTGGCGTTAGCGCCAAAATGGCTGAAATGGGGATTTCCCGCAATCTCTTCCTGTGCCATTTTTTCTTTCATGGCTGCGCGGTCATAGCGATGATAACTATCGCCTTCGACAATCTCCGCTTTGACTTTTTCGCGATAGAGAATGTGTTCAAAGGCTTTCTTGACCGTTGATGTGCCAGCTCCCGACGATCCGGTGACTGAAATGACAGGATACTTTTTCGTCATTCGTGATTCTAACCCCTCTTGCCCGTACAATACCTGCTCATAGAACATTTCTGGTCCTGTGTGCAAGATGCAACAGTTTGAATATTCTATTTTGTCGCAGGGCGCAACCTTGGTCTTTTCGGCAAGCTTCACCTGCCCCGCGCGCAACCTTTGTTCACCAAGGGGGCTTTGCACTTCGCGCCCAAAGGTGCTAGCAGTACGCCAATCCAATCACAAACTAATCGTAATCAATGAATTAACTACCAGGGAGAACCCATGCCTAAAAATGCTTTTTATGCGCAGTCTGGCGGTGTTACAGCTGTCATAAATGCCTCTGCCTGCGGCGTTATTGAAACAGCGCGCAAGCATAGCGATAAAATCGGAACCGTCTATGCAGGCCGTAACGGCATAATCGGCGCCCTTACCGAAGAGCTGATCGATACCTCGCTTGAAAGCGATGCCGATATCGCGGCGCTGCGCCACACACCTGCTGGTGCTTTTGGCTCGTGCCGCTTTAAACTCAAGAGCCTTGAGGACAACATACGCGAATATGAGCGTCTGATCGAAGTCTTCAAAGCTCATGACATTGGCTATTTCTTTTATAATGGCGGCGGCGATAGTGCCGACACTTGCTACAAGGTCTCCCAGCTTTCTGAAAAGATGGGCTATCCCGTGCAGGCCATCCATGTACCAAAAACCGTCGACAATGATTTGCCTGTCACCGATAATTGCCCGGGTTTTGGCTCAGTTGCCAAATATATCGCAATCTCGACCCGTGAAGCCTCTTACGACGTGCGCTCCATGGCCAAAACCTCGACCAAGCTTTTCGTGCTCGAAGTGATGGGCCGTCATGCCGGCTGGATCGCCGCAGCTGGTGGACTTGCCGCAGATGAAACCAATGATATTCCGGTGATTATTCTGTTCCCCGAAATCGATCTCGATCAGGACAAGTTCTTTGCCAAGGTCAAAGAAAATGTCGACAAATATGATTATTGCTCGATTGTTGTGTCTGAAGGCGCCAAGTGGCCAGATGGCCGCTTCCTAGCGGAGCAAGGCACCAGAGACAGCTTTGGTCACGCCCAGCTTGGCGGCGCAGCTCCTGTTGTTGCCAATATGATCAAAGACGCACTGGGCTATAAATTCCATTGGGCCGTTGCTGACTATATGCAGCGCGCCGCTCGTCACATAGCCTCCAAAACCGATGTTGAGCAAGCTTATGCCATGGGTAAAGTCGGTGTTGAAATGGCGCTTGAGGGCAAGAACTCCATCATGCCCGCCATCATCCGTACCGGTAACAATCCCTACACATGGGAAGTTGGATCAGGCAATCTCGCTGATATTGCCAATGTCGAAAAAATGATGCCGCGCGAATATATTTCCGAAGATGGTTTCGGTATTTCGCAGGCTGGACGCGACTATCTGTTGCCGCTTATTCAGGGCGAAGATTACCCGCCTTACAAAAACGGCATGCCCGACTATGTCACGCTAAAAAATCAGATCACTGCCAAGAAACTCGAAAACTTCGAGATCTAGTCAGCACGAGGCTTGAACATTCAAGGGGCGGCTCTGCTTGATGGCGGGACCGCCCTTTTTCATGCGCCTTAACAGCAACCATGGCTCGTGCTACGCTTGGTGTCCCGATCCGATCCAATCCAATCAAACCGAACCGGTCATCAAACGAGAGTGGCAAATACTTATGAGAACCACCCACCGAATAAAGCTCACTATTTCTCTCACCCTTATCGGGTTTCTCATCTTTTTGAGCCTTATTCCGATTACCATTTATCTGGCGCCGCCGCGCCCCGCCAACGCGCAGTCAGCGGATCTCAACACCTCGGTGATTAAATGGTCTGGGGGTGGCCTAAAACTTGAATTGCAAGCCATGCCACTTGATCTCGTGCGCGCTTTTTTTCTGGGGCGTGGGTTTTCAGCCATTGACGCCGATTACATTGCCAAAACAGGCTGTATCTACCGCTCTGCGCTTGGCAATAATGGTGTAAAATCGGGCGATCCCGCAACAGTCATCGAACTGACCAAATGGCGCATTATTGGTCCCAAGGAGCCACAAGTTATTCAAACCCGCCAGCAATGGGCAAAAATATGGGACAACAGAAAAGTGTCCAAGAATGCCAAGGTTGCTTTCCACTGGGCTCTGTTTCCAACCAGCCAAAGCTACCGGTCCAGTGACTATAACTGGGGCATGATCAGCTTTAATATGCCTCCTGGAACGCGTTTTGACCTTGAAGTTCGCTGGCGAAGCGGCGATGTTGAAAAAAACAAAATGCTGAAAAAACTGGAGTGTGGGAAATGATCTCGACGGGGCACAAAAACATGACGGAAAGATCGGTCAAGCATATAAGAAAATACTGCGCTGGCCTGCTGAGCTGCTTGTTGATCACTCTTTCACCGGTTGGCTCGGGACAAGCGCGAGAACTTTTGCACCCCGTTCCTGGCACACCCCAAGCACAAGATTTTGAGCTTCATGATCTGGATAGCAACGCTCTCAAACTATCGGATTTCAAGGGGCATATTGTTGTCGTCAACTTCTGGGCAACCTGGTGCCCTCCGTGCCGGGCAGAAATACCCTCCATGCAGCGGGCCTGGACACATCTAAAAAAACATAATGTGGTGATACTGGCCATTCATGTCGGTGGCAATGAAGATAAAATCTGGTCTTTTCTCACCGATTTTGGTGTGGATTTTCCAGTGTTGATTGACGCCAATTCGAAGGTCTCGCGTAGCTGGCCGATGAGAGGTCTGCCAACAACCTTCATTATTGATCCACAGGGGAAAATCGCCCTTCGCGCCATTGGCGGGCGAGAATGGGATGATCCGGCTCTGATAAAAACCATACTAGCACTGGCCAAACAGAAAAAATAGAGCGCGACATTCGTCTCTCTATCGGGTCGTTTTGTCGCACAAATGATCACCGTGCGCGGAGCAATCAAACAACCAAAAAGACCAGACTGAGCGCCATTGTCACACTGGCGCGCGCCATAAACTCAAATACTATACTCACAACTATTTCCCATAACGGGGCTGTCAGCATCCTATACTGCAAGCGCTCTTCAACAGGCTCAAAGTGAGCCACGAAAGAGCAAACGAGAGGCAGTGATTGGACAATTAAGCATGACAACCTGAACACAAATCACAATAAACCAGCTTCCAGCTTAACGCAAAAGCCCTAAAATTACGTAAGCACAGAAGATTTTATGCGCTGGTCAGAAATGATACGCAGCCAGCTAACGCCTGTTTATGTGGAGACGACGCAAGTGTGGAACTTTTATTCTCTGACCGCTATATATCTTGTTGGGATTTTTGATCCTGCGGCGATTGGCTCGCTGGATATGTCGATAATACCGACCGCGACCGTAATAGTGCTCGGAATATCCCCACAATGTCGTGCCGTTTCGAACTCTCACTCTGGCGGGTGTGCGCCGCGACTTTGGATACCTCTTTCTCTTGGCCATGTATCTGGCCTTGTTTTTACGCGACAGATAGTAACTTCCCACGGTGCGCCTTTTAACGGAGCGACGAGCACTTGAGCGGCGAGTCTTTGAACGGCGAGTCTTTGAACGGCGAACCATTTTCCGGCGTGGCTTTTGCACGCGATGGACGCGGCGGCGCGGTGCGGTTTTTTCTATGCCTGAACGTTGCACTGTAGCTTGCTCTACCTGGCCCTTTTGGGGTGTGGTCGCGATTGATGACTTCAAGCCGCCCGATGGAACTGAATGATCAGCCCCCTCACCGCTCACAGCCGGCTGTGTATAAGGTGCACTTCGACCGTTCGTCATTTTAGCGGCGCTGCCATTGGTGGGCTTAGCCAACGGGGTCGGCTTTTGGTCCGCGCTCTTGGCTATTTGCGCGTCACGGACCTTTGCCACGTGATCATATTGCATGCGGGCTTCCGAAGCGATGCGGCCGCTTTTCAATAGATGACCTGCTTTAAATATATGCGAGCCCGTCTTCATGTTATCGGGCTTTGCAAAGGTCCAGATACCCTTGCTATTGGCGACCACCTCGCCAATTTTCAGCAACCCTTTTGACAGGCGAATACGGCTACCGGGAATCCCACGACCTGATAGCTTCAACAAGCCTCCAGTTTTATTGGGTTCATAACTTAGCGATTCAAAGGCAAATTCTTCCGCGCCCGTATCTGCAGATTTGATTGCAGGTGAGGCCAGTTTTGGCATGGATTTGGAGGCATCCGCTAACTTGCTCTCATCAACTTTATTTACAACTAACTTCATGGGAGTGGTCTTATCTGGGGCCGCCTTTGTGAGATCAGCCATTTTTGGCTGGTCAGAACTTGACTGTGGAGCCTCGCCGTTCGCATCCGTCTCAACTTTAAAAATGCCTGCAAACCTGTCCCAAGCGGTTTTTTGCGTGCCCTTTGAGAGTGCATCGGCCCGATCAAATGGGACTTGCGCATGAGCAATACGCAGGCCCTTGTCATTGCGCTGTTCAACAAGCAACATATGGGCTCCAGGAGACAATGACCGATTTGTCTCCAAACTCCAGGCACCCGATTTATCGGCAGTGGTGCGACCAATCTCTATGCCATCAATGTTAAAGTGCAGCTTTGCGCCGGCCTGCGCGGTGCCGGACAGCCTGACCTCTCCTGCTTCACCTTCTGCTGCGATATAGGCCGTTTCCTTGAACAAGATATTCGGCTGATCCTCCTTGCTGGGTGCGGCAACGCTCTTTGTCACATCCACAACTACTCCGGGTTGTTCCCCAGATTCGTCGTTTGGCGCTGGTGACGGAATGGATATGATTGGTGGCACAGCTTTTTTCATCGCCTGCTCAAAATTTTCAGGATGACTTTCCTTTGCCTGTTTATCTTCCAGCCCTTGCAAAATCTGTTGACCGGAAGCCAATGGCTGCTCCAGCTCAACGGTAAAATCGTCATCCTTACTGACGTCCGCCGTTTTAACGGTCTTGCCATTGAGTTCAAGCGCCACATTTGTATCGGGAAGAGCTTTGCCCGTCAGTGTCCCGGTGCCATCATTGGCCAGATTGGCGGATACCAAGCCGGGTTTTTGTGCGACAGCAACCTGAGTACTATTATCTTGTACCGGCACGACATCTGCCGCCGGCATGACAAGGAGCGGTTCGACGACTTTTTGATCATCATCTGCATGACGCAATTTATCAACCAATGCACCGCCGACCCCAAATAATACCATCACCACGAGGACTATGCCCGCAAATGATTTTCCACTTGATGAACTCATCTTGATCCGTCGCCTCACACACCAGTTATAGTTATCTTAAATCGCCACATTCTCGCCGATTTAGGAAACATGATTTAATCAAAAAACGCAATAATCCTCAAGGCCCACACACCATAATAAAGGATCAAGAGGCAATTCCCAGCATTCATATTATATGAATAAAAGCGTGTGAACATCCTTATCTTACAATACAGTCTTTATGCTGCTTGGCCAATCCCTCTTAACGATAAGATAAAGGCTGAAGGGTGCATTGTTGCAAGAAGTCCCACGAACATGCGAGGCTGGTCATCCCGATCACACAGTTGCCAAATATTTCGACGATACTGACACTTGGAAAACATATTGAGTGATCTAACCAAACGCCAATTGAATAGTCAGGAAACTTGCATGGAACATAGCGCATTGAAAATGGCCGAGATCAAAAATGTCTGTGTATATTGCGGCTCAGGTTCAGGGGTTAATCCCAACTTTGCCAGAGCCGCAAAAATATTGGGCAAAGACCTCGCCAATCGGAATATAGGCCTGGTGTATGGCGGTGGCAGTCTTGGATTAATGGGCGAAGTTGCCCGCGCAACTCTTGAGGCCGGAGGTCAAGTGACAGGCATTATTCCCGAATTTCTATCAGAGAGGGAACATATGCTGGAAGAGGTGCAAGAGCTGATTGTCACCGACAGTATGCATGAGCGCAAACAATATATGTTTGCCAAATCAGATGCTTTCGTGGCGCTCCCCGGAGGTGCCGGCACTCTTGACGAGTTGATCGAGCAGGTGACGTGGTCACAGCTCAACCAGCACAACAAGCCAATCATCATCGCCAATATCGATAATTACTGGCAGCCCTTATTGGAACTTTTGCATCATATGAGCGAAGAAACTTTTATCCGCCCCGGCCTTGAGGTCAGCTTCAAGGTGGTCAAAAACGCCAAAGACATCTTGCCCACCGCCATTGAAATGGCTTTAACCATGGAAATGCTGCCCGGAAACACCATTTTCCCTTCGGAATTCTAATCGCCTTTAAAAACGTGGAATACGAAAACCCGAAACCATCATCATCACCCACCCAAGAACAAAGCTCATACCTCCTATGGGGATGAGGGGAATGAGCGGAGAACCGCCCATGATGGCTTTCACGTAAAAGGAGCCCGAGAACAGCAGTATTCCGAAAAAGAAAAATACTGCAGACAGGCGTGCACTCCAGGAACCATGGGACTCCATCCCATGATCAAACACCCAGATCAACCACGAACAAAACAGTATCGCAAACACATGGATCATGTGATAGCGCCAGGCTTTTTCAAAAAACACCGCCTTGTCGCCGGTGAGTGTGTCGGCCAGCATATGCGACCCCATGGCCCCCAGGAAAACACCAAGTGCGCCCAGTAAGCCAGCAACAATAATCCAGAAGCGAAATCCCATAATCCTACCCTCGTCCTGTTATAAGTCCCTCATATCAATATAGGTTCTTCGTGTACATATTTCAAAACAATATGCGCGCCACTTTATAACCCCTTAGCGAGCGACTTCCCATGAAGTCACCATATCGCCGGTTTTGGGATCTTTGCCATCATTGAGGACAATGCCCATTTGCACCAGTTCGTCGCGCAACCGGTCAGCCTTCGCCCAGTCCTTGTCGGACCGCGCCTTGATGCGGGCATCGATCAGCGTTTGCACGACACTTTCATCAACCGCGCGCGCCGGGGAAGACAGGGCTTTCCATTCCTCAAGACTGTGAGTAAGCAGGCCCATAAACTGCGCGCAGGCTTTCAGGCAGCCAGCGGCTCCTTTTTCGCCTTTAGCGGCTTCACGGCGTAATTCATGCAGCGCCGTTATGGCTTTCGGCGTGTTAATATCATCTTCAAGTGCACCAAGCACATCGGTGCACAGCATGCACCCGGTCTTAACGTCAGACGTCAGCTCATACCAGTGATCCAAGGTTTTTTGCGCGCTGGTCAGTGCCTTCACCGTCCAGTCAATGGGTTTGCGATAATGGGTCATCAGCATGGTGAGACGTATCACCTCCCCCGGCCACTCCTTGAGCAACTCATTGATGGTAATGAAATTGCCAAGGCTTTTGCTCATCTTTTCGCCCTCGACCTGCAAATAACCATTGTGCAGCCAATAATTGGCCATCACCTCATTTTCGTGGGTGCAGGTACTTTGGGCAATTTCGTTTTCATGATGGGGAAATATGAGATCCAGCCCACCACCATGAATATCGAATGTCTCGCCCAGATATTTCTTCGACATGACCGAACATTCCAGATGCCATCCAGGGCGTCCCTTGCTCCATGGACTTTCCCAGCCGGGTTCATTGCCACTGGAGGGTTTCCAGAGTACGAAATCCATTGGATTTTTCTTATAGTCCGCCACCTCAACCCGCGCACCTGCCATCATCTCATCGAGAGAGCGATTTGACAGGCCGCCATAGTTCTTGTCGCTGGCAACATCAAACAGGACATGCCCCTGCGCCTCATAGGCATGACCCTTTTCGATGAGTGTTTTGGTCATCTCGATCATGCCCTCAATATGCTCGGTGGCACGAGGTTCGATGGTTGGTTCCAAAACGCCGAGCGCTTTGATGTCTTCGTGAAACTGCTTGATCGTACGCTTTGTGAGACCCGTGATTGATACGCCTTCCCTGGCGGCTCGTGCGTTGATCTTGTCATCAACATCCGTGATATTCCGCACATAAATCACCTGCTCCTTGCCATAGAGGTGGCGCAACAGGCGATATAGCACATCAAAAATGATCACCGGGCGGGCATTACCGATATGAGCATAATCATAAACCGTGGGGCCACATACATACATGCGGACATTGTCCGGCTTCAAAGAAATAAATTTCTGTTTCGTGCGGGTCAGTGTATTATAGAGTTTAAGCGACATAATTTCTTTCTCATACGAGCCACAGAATTCTTATAGTGAAAGATTGGTTTAACCTAATGCAGCGATAGTTGCTAGGGTGAGAACCCTTGGTCAAGAAACTCCTAATATAAAAGAGCTGCCGGGAACATTAATGAAAAAGCGAAAGAGCAAAAGCAAAGCGCGCAATCAGGCAAAAAAAAATGCGACACAGGCGGCGCAAAAACAATCCCGAGAACAGGCAAAACCTCTCGCTGCAATGCCCCTGGATCCAGATGCACTGGTAGAAGTGCGCAATCTGTCAGTTGATTTTAAATCTTCCAAGAGCCTCACCCATGCCGTTAAAAACATCTCATTTGATATCAAGCCGGGGGAAACAATTGCTCTGGTTGGTGAAAGTGGCTCGGGGAAAACCGTATCTGCACTCTCGATCATGCGTCTACTACCCTACCCGGCAGCCTCGCATCCCTCAGGAGAAATTTACTTCAAGGGCGACGATCTGCTAAAAATCGAGGGCAAGAAACTGCGCCAATATCGCGGCAATGCGATCTCCATGATTTTTCAAGAGCCCATGTCGTCTCTCAATCCCCTGCATATGATCGAGCGTCAGATCGGCGAGGTGCTGGAAATGCATCGCGGCCTTTCGGGACAAGCGGCCCGCGCCCGTGTACTTGATTTACTGCACAAGGTTGGCATCAAGGATCCAGAACAACGGCTGGAGAGTTACCCCCATCAATTGTCTGGCGGTCAACGCCAGCGTGTCATGATCGCGATGGCGCTAGCCAATGAACCAGATCTGCTCATCGCCGACGAACCCACCACCGCACTTGATGTAACCATTCAGGCGCAAATCCTGGAGCTTTTGAAAAATCTGCAAAAAGAACTCGGTATGGCCCTGTTACTGATTACCCATGATCTGGGCATTGTGCGCAAAATGGCCGAGCGCACCTGCGTCATGAAAGATGGCGAAATCGTCGAAAAAGGCGATACGGTCGATATATTCGATCATCCACAGCACAACTATACCAGGCATCTGTTGAACGCGGAGCCACGCGGCGAACCACCCGAGGAAGACTTCAGCGCCAAAACTGTAATCGAAACACATGATCTCAAGGTCTGGTTTCCGATCAAGCGTGGCCTGTTTCGCAAAACCGTCGATCACGTCAAGGCCGTCAATGGCATCTCCTTGCAATTAAAAGAAAAACAAACACTTGGCATTGTCGGGGAAAGCGGTTCAGGAAAAACCACGCTCGGCCTCGCTTTAATGCGCCTGATCTCTTCAAAAGGTCCGATTTCATACGTGGGGCAGCGCATTGATGACTATCAAATCAAGGATATGCGGCCTTTGCGACGCGAAATGCAAATCGTTTTTCAAGATCCCTACGGATCCTTGTCACCGCGCCTGTCGGTCAATCAAATCATCGAAGAGGGCCTGATAATCCAGCGCCCAGACATGACAGCGGCGCAACGGCGCGAACGGGTTTCCCATGAACTCAACGAGGTGGGCCTCGATCCAGATTCACAGGATCGTTATCCGCACGAGTTTTCCGGTGGTCAGCGCCAGCGCATCGCGATTGCCCGCGCCATGATCCTGGAGCCCAAGTTCGTCATGCTGGACGAACCAACCAGCGCGCTTGACGTCTCGGTGCAAGCGCAGATCGTCGAGCTTTTGTTGAAGCTGCAAGAGGACCACAAGCTTTCTTATCTGTTTATCTCTCATGATCTACGCGTCGTGCGGGCACTGGCAAATCATGTCATTGTAATGCGCAACGGCATTGCTGTCGAAGAAGGTCCCGCCACACAGATATTCAATAACCCCCAAACCGATTACACTGAGGCCTTGATGGCGGCAGCCTTCAACCTTGAGACTGCACCTGCGCACGTCATTGCGCAATAAGTCGCATGCTTATTACGAGATTGTGAATACGATGTGGTGCCCCGTTGAGCTATAGCATCAGGCACGCAATTATAATCTAGTAGGAGAACACAGCATTATGGCAATCATCGGAGATAGTGGCACGATGCGGCTGATCGCTTTCTTTGGCATCTTGTTGACACTAATCGTGCTGGAGACCATCTGGCCGCGCCGCAAACATGTGCGCGCCAGTCTCACTCGTTTGAGCACCAATGTGCTGTTGACCGTACTCAATGGCTTGTTCATGAAAGTCCTGGCCAGCGCAATCGTCCCCATCGCCGCCGTTTCGGCTGCTATCTATGTCGAAAAGCAAGGCTGGGGGCTGTTTAATCTGCTCGCGCTCCCGTCCACGCTGGAAATAGTGTTATCGTTGATCCTGCTTGATCTGGCGATCTACGGCCAGCATGTCGCGGCTCACTATATTCCTATGCTGTGGCAATTTCACAGGGTCCACCATTCTGATGTGGAATATGATGTAACAACAGCATTGCGGTTCCATCCCATCGAAATCCTTATCTCCATGCTGTGGAAAATATTCCTGGTCTTTATCATTGGCCCCTCGGCCTTTGCCGTCATCCTATTTGAAATTATCCTCAATGGTTGCGCCATGTTCAATCACTCAAATTTGAAATTACCCTTCAAACTTGACAAATTTATCCGCCTTTTCATTGCTACACCCGATATGCACCGAATTCACCACTCCATTATCCCCCGCGAACTCAACACCAATTATGCTTTCAGCATTTCTCTCTGGGATCGCCTGTTTGGGACTTATACGGAGCAACCATCAAAAGGACATGCAAATATGAAAATTGGTCTAGAAAAACATCAAGATAGCGAACCCACTAAATTTCTGTGGTCCCTTCGTTTCCCGTTCAATTAAGGACCGAGATGGTGGCATGTTGGTCAGTAGCTTCCCAGTATTTTCAGCCAAAACTCACACTTACTCACGAGATTCACTTGATCTCTCGTCATCTTTTCGGCTAGATCCTGTAAAATACTGATAGTGAAGAAAGAATGACCATTTCCAAAAACTGGAAATTGCATCAGTCAGGTTTTGCCACGTCCCGATAGTATGGGACTGGCTTGAAGCGCCGGTTTAGTCTGTTGTTCATGGGTACCGCGTAGGACAGCATGAACCGGCGCCGACCTCCCCTGAACTCTGACCCATTGCCTCACTCATTTGTGCTGTTAATTTACCAGGTGATTGGTATAAGCTCGCGCCCATGAAACGCTTAGCCAAGAATCCGCAAAAATTTCCAGACTATCGCTATGAGACCTCCTTGCAAGAGGAGTTCAACGGACCGGTCGCTGGCGTTGATGAAGCAGGACGCGGACCGTGGGCAGGGCCGGTAGTAGCAGCCGCAGTGGTACTCGATAAGGATGCAATCCCCTCTGGTCTGAACGATTCAAAAAAGCTTAAAGAACAGCAGCGCGAGCTGTTATTCACGCAGATTTGCGTCACTTCGCTGGTCGGCATCGGCCTTTCCAGTGTGGAGGTGATAGATCGCGACAATATCCTCAAAGCCACACTTGGCGCCATGTCGCTCGCCATTGCCCAGCTGCCATCTGCGCCGGCCATTGCTCTGATCGATGGCAATAATTGCCCAGAACTCAATTGCCCGGCACAAGCGCTGGTGAAAGGCGATCAACTCTCCTTGTCAATTGCCGCCGCCTCCATCATTGCCAAGGTCACCAGAGACCGCCTGATGCGAGAGATGGCGCTGCAATATCCCCATTATGGATTTGAGCGACATAAAGGGTATGGCACCAAAGCCCATCAACAGGCCTTGACAGAATATGGCATCACACCGCACCATCGCCGCTCTTTCAAACCCATACGCAAAATTATTGAGCAAAGCGGATCCAATTCGTGACCAGTCATCGCTACAAACTGACCATCGAATATGATGGCACGCCGTTTGTCGGCTGGCAGAAACAAGACAATGGCGCATCGGTTCAATCATCCATCGGGACCGCCTTCAAGGGATTTTGCGGCACGGATAACCTGCCATATGGAGCCGGGCGCACAGATGCCGGTGTTCATGCCACCGGCCAGATCGCTCATATTGATATGGCGAAAAGCTATCCAACCGATACCATCCGCGATGCAGTCAATCAGCATTTGCGCCCCATCCCCATATCAATCCTCAAGGTGGAAACCGTGAGCGCGGAGTTTGACGCGCGTTTTTCAGCCCGCATGCGTCATTATCAATACAAAATTGTCAATCGGCGTCCTCCCTTGACCGTTCAAGAAAAACGCGTCTGGCTGGTGCATCGCCCGCTCGACGTCGATAAAATGAACAAAGCTGCTTCCCTGCTGCACGGCAAACATGATTTCACGGCCTTTCGCTCAACCAATTGTCAGGCCAAATCTCCGGTTAAAACCCTATCACGTCTCGAAGTCACTCGCAGCGGTGAAGAATTAACGATCACCGCCTCTGCCCGCTCCTTCATGCATAATCAGGTGCGCTCAATGGTCGGCTCCCTGCAAATGGTCGGTGATGGCCGGTGGCCGGTACAACAGATCCGCGACGTGCTCGACAGCAAAGACCGTACCGCCTGTGGACCGGTAGCACCCGCTCACGGGCTGTATTTCACAAGGGTTGACTATGATCCCGCATAGGATCTGTCAGTCTTTTGGGAAATAGGTCTTGAGAAATGCTGTATAAATTGCTGTCAGCGTTTGCATATGCGCAAGGGGTACTTGTTCATCGACTTGATGAATGGTGGCGTTGACCAGACCAAATTCAATCACGGGACAGAATTTTTTTATGAAACGCGCGTCCGATGTGCCCCCGGTCGTAGAAAGCTCAGGCGTCAGCCCTGTGACGCGTTTGATGGCCTCTGACAGCTTGTCGGTGAAATCCCCCGATTTGGTGACAAAACTGTCTCCTGACACACGAAACGCCAGCTCAACCCCATAGGGACTTCCCGCAAGCGCCGTTTTTATGCGGTCTCGCATTAGCTGCTCAAGACTACTCGGCGAATGGGCATCATTGAACCGGATATTGAAGCGCGCGCTGGCTCTTGCCGGGATCACATTGACCGCTTCATTATTGACCTTCAGATTGGTGATCTCGAGATTGGATGGCATAAAGGTGCTGGTGCCAATATCGAGTGGCTCACCCAAAAGCTTACTAATTAACATCGCCAGACCTTCAATGGGATTATTGGCCATATGCTGATAGGCTACATGCCCTTGCTTGCCAATAATGATGATGTCGCCATTCATGCTACCACGGCGGCCGATCTTGATCATCTCGCCGATTTTGTCCGGATTGGAAGGTTCACCAACAATGCAATGATCCAGCTTTTCGCCATGCTCATCCAACCAGTCCAGCATTTTTACCGTGCCATTAATGGCTGGTCCTTCCTCGTCACCGGTAATCAGAAAGCTGATAGACCCCGGCAAATCACCCGACAGTCCAGACAAAAACGCTTCAACGGCTGCCAGAAAACAGGCAATACTGCCTTTCATGTCCGCGGAGCCACGACCATGCAAGATCTGATTATCAATTCGCGCTTCAAAAGGCGTAAATTCCCAGTCTGTCTCATCGCCAACCGGCACCACATCAGTATGACCGGCAAAACAGATATTTGGAGCATTGGTACCAATGCGCGCATATAAATTATCGACGTCCGGCGTCCCCTCTTCACGAAACGGCAGGCGCGTACAGGCAAAGCCAATTTTACTCAACGCCTGTTCGAGATAATCAAGGGCTCCTCCCTCAATTGGCGTCACGCTTTTGCATTGAATAAGTTTGACAGCATGTCTCACTGAGTCAGTTTCGATCATCGCGTTTCTTTCAATAAATCCAGGTATGACTGGTCAACGTAATTCTTTGGCAACCATATGAGCCTAGTCTTTAATCATGTTCCCTTAGAAAAAGGTACCCCTATTTAAAGCGAGTTATATTATGAAACCAGCAACGTCCCCAAATACCGAGCAATTGATCGAAGAATTCAGCAACACCATGCGCAAGCATCTTCGCGAACATACTGATGGTACCAATGTCAATAATACCAGCCTGCTGACAACCGACTATCTAAATCATTATTCCGGTATGGTGATGCTGCTTGAGCAACTGCCAAGCACCCCCGAAGAGCTGATCATATATCTGCTTTCATGGGAGCCGATAGGTTATGAAGAGCATTTTGAGACCTCCGGTTTTCGCGATGGTGATCTCGCCATAACCGCCTATCGTCATGCCCCCGCAAATATCCGTTCAACCTTTGATACCGTCATTGAGCGCTTGCATGAAGAAAGCATCAAGGCCCTCGATATTGTGCGCCGTCATGCAGAAGCTGGCAACACACAAGGTCTGTCACAGACCTGCGAGCAAAGCGCACCCTTTTTGCGTGAATTGATTGATAAAGCTTCTGCTATTGTCAACCAGCAGAATCATTCGCAAAGCTCTATCGACGATCATTTCTAAAAAATGCGTCCTTGAACGAAAGACATCCCCCTTGGTTTTGCTGCCGTTATTGGGTAACGTTGCAAAACCCGCCATGAATTGGCTTGATCGCAGATCTACTTATGGAACAAGATCAATCTTGGGATGACTGACAAATGACCAAACTGCCCCCTTTATCCAGAGCCCCACTGATCGGCTTTGTCTGCTTGTCAATTGCCATTGCAGCGATCCCCTCAGCAGCAGATGCACAGCGCCGCAATGATTTTGGCGACAGCAAAGAACAAAGACCCTATGACGATAAGCTGATGCGTCTGGCGGAAATTCTTGGCGCAACACATTATTTGCGCGAACTGTGCAAAGCCCAAGAAGGGCAAAGATGGCGTCAGCAAATGGACGCCTTGATTGATGCCGAGGGAACCTCTGCCAAACGCCGATCTCGCTTGGTGCGCAAATTCAATCGCGGCTATCGCGGCTATCAACGCACTTATCATAGCTGCACACGTCCTGCGACCCTGGCGATTACCCGGTTTTTGAAAGAAGGTGTCACACTTTCCAAAGCAATCATCAGGTCAAACAAATAAAACCTGCACCATATTTTACGCGCGATTACAATCACCAAATCAACAGTTTCAAGCTGCTTGGTGATAAGCTGGGGGCATTAACCAGTTTTAGCAAGAATCCCGCAGCTGGTTCCTCACTCATGCTAAGAACGAATTCGTCTTGCGAGTTAGGGTTTAATTCGGCGCACCTGAATAAAAACCATCACAATATTTTCAAGACGCAAAGTTAATGGGGGATAGAAATCGGGTTTCACCTGCTTTCTTGATGCTTTTCACATTATTTGAATATGCACGACCAGCGAACTGCAAAAAAAATGTGGATTGCTTTGTCCAGCGGGGGAATTGTACGAAATGAAACTCATCCAGGTCGAGTGTTCGACCAAAAACCACAAAAATGCATTGCAATACATCCTTGATGCCTGGGATGAAGCCAGCGCCAATGGAGTGCAAGCGGATGCGCTTGCCACAGCAGCCTTGTTTACTGCCATTTCCGCGCTCGTCGACAGTCATGGCGAAGAGGCAGTTGCCGCCCTGACAGAGAGATTGGCCAATCGCATTGAAAAAGGCGAGTTCTCGGTTGGGCATATTACCCACTAGTTGATGTGTCTGGCAACTGTACGGCCACTTCTCAACACCCCAAAACGACTTCAAAACCAAATCCCTTTTCTTCGTGATTAAGAAGGTTTTAACCGCGAACCTGCATATTCTGTATATAAATTATTTTATGCGATTAAGGGGACGGACATGCCTTCGACATATACGGATGATTTCGAGCGCTCGCTGGAAATAGGAGAAAGTGCTTTTTCCTCGCTGATCCAGGACACTATTCCAGCTTGGCCAGAAATGTATGAAGTCATGTACGCCTATGAGTCCGGCGGAAATATCGACGTCTCGTCAGCCATCGATGATCTAAAAAAGATCAATCCTCAGCTCAATTCAGAAGATATTGCCAAAATTCATGACGATCTGCTTTCAAACAATAAAATGATGGACATATCAGAAGATATTGGCTCCAAAATCAATGTTGAAATCCGCAATATTATTGGTGTCATGAATGCCGCTGGTGAAAAATCCGACGAGTGCGATAACGCCTTGCGCAAGATTGAAACAAAATTCGCGAGTGTCAACACACCAGAACAACTCCATAGTGTAGTAGAAATTCTCAGCAATATTACTCGCGCAATGGCTGACAATAATCATAACCTGAACTCCAAACTGAAACAAACGACACAGCAGATCGATGTCCTCCACAAGGATTTGGATACGGCCCGCTATGAAAGCAATACCGATAGCCTCACCAACCTCGCAAATCGTAAAAAATTCGATAGCGAAATGAGGAGATCAATCAACGATATACAAAAAAATGGCACTGATCTAACCCTGCTCATTGCCGATATCGATCACTTTAAAAAATTTAATGACACTTGGGGTCATCAAACGGGTGATCAGATCCTGAAACTGGTCGCACAGATTCTCAAAAACGAACTAAAAGGCGCTGATTTTCCAGCCCGATATGGCGGCGAAGAGTTCGCTGTAATTTTGCCAAACACCAACAAGAATGACGCCTTTACGGTTGCCGAGCAAATACGCGAAGCCATAGCTGCAAAAGAGTTGTTCAAGAGATCTACAGGAGAAAATCTGGGACGCCTCACTGTCTCGATTGGCATTGCACAAGCAGCACCAGATGATATTCCCGCGACCCTGATTGAACGCTCTGACAAAGCCCTTTATCGGGCCAAGGATACCGGCCGCGATCGTTGTGAGATTGCGCCAGATCCAATGATGGAACAAGTACAAGACATAGCTGTATAATCCCAGAGGACTTCCCTTAAAAACAAAACACCCCCCAATGCTCAAGGCAAATAAAGCTCTACAAGAAGTTGACCAGTGAGAGGTTGGACAGCATTGACGTGACCTGATAGCTGGCCTGCAACTGGGTCTGCAATGACAATAAATTGACCGCAGCCTCATTTATGTCAGCGGTTTCAATCTCACTCAGGAACGTCGTTACCATATTGTCTGCGGATGTATGACGATCACTTGCTTCACCAAGCGCGCTTTGAGCTATGGCCAACTCGCCAATCACCCGATCGATGGTTTTGGATTCATCCGAGTTGCTTAACGTATCGCGAACCCGATCACCCATGGCGGTATATCTCGCCTGATCATTATCACCAGCTGGATCAAATGTCGCTGAAGCCAGAATAGCAAATTGTTTAATCATGGTACTAAAGGCTTCTTCATCAGCGCGCGCGCCATAAGCAACAAGGCGATTGTCATCAATGCGTGCAAGAGCGGTTTCGCGCGCGGGCGTATCAGAACGATCTCCGATGTACCACTCCACCGTATCATCGCTTGTTCCATCCCTTAAACCAGTTGCCGTGTCAAAGGGTGGCCCATCGACGCGCTGTACTTCATCTGTCCCGCTGGTAAAGAAATCATTTGCCGCAGCCTGCATGGAAGCAGCACTCAAGCTGGTCTCTGCTTCGCGCTCAAGCAAGGACCCAAGAGCGGCTTGAAAATTGACAGCTGTAGCAGCTGCATCCGCACCAATCAAGAATTCCCCCACCCCAATATCACCATCAGATATCGCCGTAAGCTCAAGCTCAGTCGTCGTACCATCTGGCAAATCAAACGATATAAACAGTTGTTCACTATCCTCGGGTAGTGGCAACGAGAAATCAACAGTTATGCCAGATGGATCACCTATGGGACCTGTCGTTGTGACCCCTGTCAGGTCGGTGCGTAACCCATCCAGCTTGAAACCAAACGGACTGCCGGAGACATCCTCCAGAAGAACAACCTCTGTCGCACCACTTGCGGCGAGTGACAAGCGCCCCATGCCATCGCTACCCACATCCGCCTGACGGCGTTCATCCATGATCTGACGAAAGCCAGCTTTATCACCTGCACCATCTAGCATTTCTTTCGGCGTAACAACCGGAAGCTCGTCTATATTCGCACCCGCAAACAAGGAGCGTCCACCAACATCCGTATTAAGAGTATCGACCGCATCAGCCAAGCGGGCTCCGGCCTGTATTTGTGCAAGCGTTTGCCCGGTATCAGTTGGCTCATAACCGCTGATGATCATCTGACTACTCATGTCGGATGCAGTTTTACGTAATTGACCAACGGCAACATCCATGACTTGCAGGCGTGTCTGGACGAGCGTAATGGTATTTTGAAACCCCTCAATATCGGATTTTTCAGCGCGTAGAGATACTGCCATGCCGCGCTCACTACCGAGCCCACCATAAGTGTCGGCGACTTTGCCACTTGAGATTTGCCGATGCAAATCATCCATCTGCGTACGATTATTGGCGATCTGACGTAACAGCACCGACTGCTGCGCGCTTCCAATACGAGTCATGGCTTTTGCCTTACTTCAGTTGATCTCTACTCGTTACAATATATTGTTCTCGAAATCACAAAATCAAAACTGGCGTGATTAACTCAATCTTTCTAGATGCGCATCAATGACTGCATCATCTCATCAACCACCTGCAAAATACGAGCATTCGCGGCATAGGAGTTTTGCAAGGAGATAAGTTTCGTCAATTCCTCATCGATCTCAACGCCGGTCACATCGTAAAGCTGCTGCTCGAGTGAAGCGACAACGATATCTTGCGATTGTTTGGCTTGTGATGCTGAAGCCGCTTTACCAGTCTGGTCCGATATGACCTGGCGCGCGAATTCCGCGACCGATGCACGGTAGGGTGCCGTCTTGGAGCCAATGCCAGCCTCTGGATCAAAGTCCATTTTTGCAGTTGTCAGACGGTCGATAATATCTAGGGGGCGCGTTGGGTCTCCAAGAGCTATTTCAGTACTGGAGCTGTATTTGACAAGCAGTTCATTATCATCGATCACGGCAAAATTGACAGAGATTCGGTTCGAAAAACCAATTTTCTGGTCCATGCTCTCCATTGAGCCACTAAAAATAACCTGCGAGCCATGACCGTCCACAAACAAGGGCAGACCAAGTGAACCATCTTGCAGCCCCACACTCGTTTGTGTTGACGAGAGCGCTGTCACATCGGTGGTGCCCGCTGCTCCATCATCAACAAATGCCAGACCATCGACCGTTGCAATTGCTACAATTGCGGGAGAAAGCTCTGTATTAATCGCCGTGGCCGCTGCCGTAAAACCAGATGAGAAATCAATGCCAATAACCGTGTCACCGAGCGATGCCGTATGATCATTCGACAAGGGTAAAAGCGTTGGATCATCAACGCGCACAATGGTGACATTCTTGGTCTCACCGCCTTCGCTATATGACAGTGAAATTGAATTGCCTTGTTGCAAGCCAGCCAGATCCACTTGAAACCCGGTACTCACTCCGCTTGTCACTGCCGTACCAACGACTTGATTATTCGACAAGGAGCTGGATAAGCCGGCTGCGATTTCATCGAGTTGCGCCTGCGTCTCCACAAGCACATTGTCGCGCAAGTCAATGAGCGCACCCATTTTACCAGTATCCAGCATGCCATTATTGATGAGATCAATATTGTAGCCGTTAGACGAACGCAGCGTCACTGTCCCAACGTCACGAAGCGCTTCATCGTGGTTATAAAGAGAGTTCGCCGTTATTATGCCATGCTGATCAAAGTCAAACTGTGCCGCCGTACCCTGCAGCAGGCTATTGCCACTCTTGGTCTGAATGGAAATGGTTCCATCATCAGCCGAATTTACCTGAATTTCCATATATTGCGAGAGGCGCGACAATTGCCGATCACGTTCGTTCAACAATTCGGAATGAGCCGAATTTCCACTGCTGATGCCGACAACACGTACATTGATATTCTGTAGCTTGTTCAAGCTATCGTTGATATCGGCAACGCCGATGGCAATTTCATTTTCAGCCAGCTGGCGCAGTGACTGAACCTGCTCCGAGATGGTATTGAGACCATTGGCCAGATCTTCAGCGGCCCCAACGACTAGCTGACGCGTCACATAATCACCGGGTGACGTGGTCAGTTGTTGTATGGAATTAGTGAACCCGTTTAACAGATTGTCTAGCGACCCATCCTCGCCAGGCACCCCAAACAGTTTATCGACCCGCGACAAGAATGTGTCATAAACGGCTGTCTCACCGGAACGTGAGGTTTCTTCTCTCACCTGATTTTCAAGAAATCTATCCGAGGCGCGCGCAATCACCGGGCGCACACCACTAATAAGCCCCAGAGTCTCCGGGCGGAGATCCTGACGCTTATAACCTTCAACGTCGGCCTGGGCCACATTGTTGGCCACCGAATTCAGTCCACTTTGAACCGTCCGGAGACCAGAACTGGCTATATTGAGTGATGTGCTCAAACCCATGAGGCTTACCTAAAATCCTTTCCCGGGGTCAACCGCTTGGCGCCAGACACTCACAAAAAGCGCCAAACAGAGAATGGAAGAAGCCTGTCTTCTACCTGACCATATTCAGAGTTTCCTGCATCATTTCATCACCAGTCGAAACGATTCGTGTATTAGCGGCATATGCCTGCTGCGTAATAATGAGCTTCGAAAATTCATCCGCAATATCCGTATTTGATGATTCAAGAGCCCCTGAAACAATACTACCAATTGTTGTAAAGCTGGGTACGCCGGAAGATGCAGTCTCGCGAAAGGCGCCACCATTAGTTTTTGCAAGACTATTACTCGCCGGAAAATTTGCCAGCGCAATACTTGAAATGGGTATAATACCCCCATTGCTGTAATTCGCATTGATGCGCCCATCATCGGACAGCGCCACCGATACAAATTCACCAGCTGTGTAGCCATTTTGCTGCACGGTTGTTCTTGCCGTGCCATCTATTGTTGAATATTGCGTTACTTCACCACTGGTGTGATCAATATCAATATCACCAAGCGCTACGCCGTTCACTGAGACAGAGCTCAAGGTAATGCTATCGATCCCAGGGTCCAGCTCGCCATCTGATCCAAAGGCATAGACCTGCCCTGCATTAGTCCAGGCCTCATCTGAACCCGTCGCATCCGAATCAGACAGATAGAACAATTCCCAGCTATCGGTACCACCAGCCTGTACACTATCCGTTTTCGCCCAGCGAAATTCGATATTGGCTGGCACACCGGTCGCATTATAACTGGTAACCGAACCACCTGAAATAGATTGATCGATAAATTCTTCCGCATCATCACCAGTTACAATCCCAGTGCCAGCAATCGTTGGGTCGGAACTAAAAGAAGCAGTGTTCAAAAGTTCACTATTGGCAACCTGTGAATCAGCAGCAGACGTCACTGGCTGACTTGGAAGGTTCAATATGTAGTCGATTTCTGTTGTCGCCTTGGCCGGTAAAAAATCACCAGAAATCTTGATAAGTTCGGGCACACTACCCGACTGATTGCCCGTATCTGGATTGAGCGCCAGACCTTTGAGGTAATAGCCCGTTGAGTTGACGAGATAACCACTGGCGTCGAGTTCAAAATCGCCGCGCCGCGTGTAGAGACTATCACTTCCAAATACTGGCTCTCCATCAACAGTGGACTGCTGCTCGGAGACAATAAAGTATCCAGTGCCATTGATCGCAAAATGGGTGTCCATGGAGCTACTTTGGGTTTGGCCTTGAATATCATTGGTGGCTCGCGAAGATGCTGCAACAACGCCGAGCGCCTGCTTGCGTGGATTACTCTCTTGAACCAGCTCAGAAAAGCTTGTCTCTGTTCGCTTGTAACCAACTGTCTGAGAATTTGCGATATTGTTAGAGATATGCTCCAATGCGGCTGACTGCGCATTCAACCCGGTAATCGCCGTATTCATCGCACTAAAAATACCCATTCAACTTCTCCTAAACATAACAGCTCTGATCTACTACAGACCAATCCACAAAAATCTTTCATTTAAGGTTAGCAATTTGAGGGCCAATTATTTTATAACTAAATAACAATGCCTTACGGCATTTTCTATTTCGAGTTGCGAGGGGAAAAGGCAGTTTTTACCTGTTCTGGAGGCAATATTTGCCGGGATCGGACATATATTGACCCATCCCTAAAAAACTGCGCATGCCAGATGCGCTTCAATTGGACATTCTACAAGTAGCCCCCTATTCTGACCACACAACATGCTGTTGATGCGAGGACAACTTTTGAACGAAAATTCCATAATTGATAGTCTTTGGCACAGCGTTCGCGATGCTGGTGATTATGTCAGCGGTCTGCGCAATCCAACCATTCGCCTCGGCGTGACTGGATTGGCCCGCTCGGGAAAAACCGTTTTTATCACCTCGGTCATTCATAATCTTTTGCATGGAGGTCGCCTGCCGTTTTTTGACGCGATGGCCGAGGGACGTATCAACCGCGCCTATCTGGAACCCCAGCCGAATGATGAGATCCCCCGTTTTGATTATGATATGCATCTTGATGAGTTGATCGGCACCCCCCCAAGATGGCCATCCAATACGGAACGTATCCGGCAATTGCGTGTCACCATCGAATTTGAAACCAATAATGTCTTACGCAAGACGCTTGGGCAGGACCGCCTGCACCTTGATATTATCGACTATCCCGGCGAATGGCTGCTGGATCTGCCGCTCTTGAATATGAGCTTTGAGGAATGGTCAAGCCAGGCCTTTTCCCTGAGTGGCGAACCCGAACGCCTGTCCCTTGCTGCGGACTGGCGCGCAATGGTGATGGGTCTCGATCCTCTTGCTCCGCAATCTGAAAAAACCGCCGAAAAGATTTCACAGCTGTTTCGCTCTTATCTCATTTCCTGCCGTGATGACGCTCATGCCTTGTCGATGCTACCGCCTGGGCGCTTTTTGATGCCGGGTGAGCTTGCTGGCTCTCCCGCTCTCACTTTCAGCCCGCTGCAATTACCCAAAAATGGCCGTGCCTCTAAAAACAGTCTTTGGCAAATGATGGCGCGCCGCTTCGAGAGCTATAAAACTCATGTCGTAAAACCATTTTTCAAGGACCATTTCACCAAGCTGGATCGCCAGATCGTCCTTGTTGATACGCTTTCGGCTCTCAATGCCGGTCCCGGCGCCCTCAACGATCTTGAAAACACCCTCACCGGCATCTTGAATTGTTATCGTCCGGGGCAAAACTCGTGGCTGTCCAGCCTGCTAGGCAGACGTATTGATCGCATCATGTTCGCGGCAACCAAGGCCGATCATCTACATCAAAGCAGTCATGAACGACTAAAAAAGGTACTCAAAACCTTGACCGAGCGCGCCAGTGATCGCGCCAATATCGCCGGTGCCAAGGTGGAGGTGATGACCATTGCCTCGATCAGATCCACCAGCGAAACCCACATTACGCAAGCTGGGGAAACCTTACCACTGATCAAGGGCATCCCACTGAAAGACGAAAAACTTGGCAATATGGTGTTTGACGGGCTTGAAAAAATCGCTATTTTCCCCGGTGACCTACCCGATGATCCCGAAAAGGCCCTTCTTGAAGGCAGAGCCAGTCCCGACAAGGGCGAGGAAGATATTCGCTTCATCCGGTTTCGCCCTCCTCAACTCGAAAAGAAACTTGACGGCACCCCAATGGCCCTGCCGCATATTCATCTTGATCATGTGCTGAACTTTTTGCTGGGAGATTATCTGGAATGAGTGACAAGCCATCAGCCCAAAAGCCGCCGTCCCGCAAGCCACAATTTTTCCGTCCGGATGAAGTAGATGTGCCGGGTGAACAAGCCAGTCCGAAGACCGTTTCGCCAGATCTGCAACAAACACCAATCCCTGCACAGCCTAAAGAAGATCCCAGTGCGCCGCGCACTGCTGGACTGCACCAACCAAAAGACAAACGCGGGAGCTTTGATCCTCCAGAGGGGGAAGAGGAGTTCGCCGATGACGAGTTCTCTGGTGAAACAAATGCGCAAGGCAACACCATCCCGACGCTCAACGATATAGAGCGGGGCTTTCACTGGACCGGCATTTTAGTCGGCGCTGCCGGAGCGCTTGCGGCAATGGCCTTCACGGCCTGGCTACATTCCCATGTTAAAGACCTGATGGCCCGCCAGGACTGGATTGGCTGGCTGGCGCTGGGGCTCGTGTCACTTGTCTGTCTGGCCCTGTTGATGATTGCCCTCAAGGAGTTCTTTGCTCTGCGTCGTCTCAAAAAGCTCGGCAATCTGCGCGAGCTCGCCGAGCGCGCTCTAAAGCATGATGAGCGCAAACCTGCACAAAAAATCCAGTCGCAGATCACTGGCCTGTTTCATGGTCGCCATTCCCTTGCCTGGGGATTGGCCAATCTCAAAGAGAACGAGAAAGAAGTGCTGTCAGCCCGCGACCGCCTGATGCTCGTGGAACGCAGTTTGATGATGCCACTTGATGGGGATGCAAGAAGGATCGTTGCCGACAGCGCCAAGCGGGTCAGCGTCATGACCGCTATTAGCCCTTTTGTATTTCTCGACATGCTGCTGGTGGCCGTTGAAAATTTCAAGATGTTGCGCCGATTGATGACTCTTTATGGAGGGCGTCCGGGCCTGCTTAGTCAATTCAGGATGATCAAGCTGATGATCGCTAATCTTGCTATATCCGGGGGCGTTGCCGTTGGTGCAGATCTCATCGGCCATGTCATTGGTGGGCAGGTCGCGACCAAACTGGCCGGGCGTGTTGGTGAGGGTATGATCAATGGGTCACTCACTGCCCGCCTTGGTATCACCGCCACCAAGCTGATCCGACCACTCCCCTATATAGAAGCCAAACCCACCACAATAACAGCCTTTGTCAAGGAACTGACGCGGGGCAGCAAGAAGGTGGACAAGTAGAGTGTAAAATATGGAACCCCGTTTCAACTCCGAAACGCAACATCTGCCTACTGATGGAATATGATTCTGCGAAACCTGTTTTACACAATCGGCAAGCATTTCATTCAAACGCCTCCTATTCAAATTCCATGGCACGAAAAACATGTCCGGCATTACGCTTGGCCAGCTGACGAAAGGTTGGTAGATGACTGTAGGGAGATTGATCAATCAAATAAGCCTCTTTCAGCCCCCCACCCTCTTCGATAAGTTTTCCTACCTTTTCGCGCAAATAAACCAGATAATTTTTGGTATATTTCGTCACCTGATCATAGGTCGTTGCCTCGCCATGACCGGGGATGATAATTTTTGCCTTCAGACCTTCAAATACTTCCCAGGTTTCCAGCCAGGTCTTGGTATCGGTATGACCAAACAGAGGTAACAGGCGTTGATGAAATGAGACATCTCCAGAGATCACCAATCGCTCCTTGGGAAGCCACGTCACAATATCACCGGGACTATGAGCGGGCCCCAGATTGCGCAACTCGATATGAGTACCACCCAGATCGATAATATATTCTTTGTCAAAAGTAATGTCGGGCATCACCAATCGAGTTTTTGAGGCCTTTTCACGCATACGCCGTTTCATTCGATCCAAAATATCATGACCTCTCTTCTTGAGCTCGTGGGCTGCATCGGTATGCGCGATTATTTTAGCCCCCTGCTCTTGCCAATAATTTGAACCAAGGGCGGCATGTCCCTGGCCATTTTCCAGCACCACATATTTCACCTTCTGCCTGGTAATTTTTTTGATCTCATCGTGCAGGGCACTAGCGAGTTGATAATTGTCGCCAGCATTGACTACCACGACGCCGTTGGTGGTGATAATAAATGACAGATTATTATTATGGCCGCCGTTTTCATAGGTGCCAGGCGCCGTTGCACCAATCGCCGACCAGACATTTGGCGCAACTTTCACAGGCTTTGAAAAAAGTGCTGTATCGGGTGCCCTGTCACTGACCTCTACTGGCAAGCCAGCCTTGCGCCATTCAAAAAAGCCTCCGGCATAGTTTGAGACATTCGTGTAACCCATTTTCATCAACATACGCGCTGCCAGAGGGCTGCGCTGATTGGTGCCGCAATAAACTACAATCGGCGTATCTTTGGTGATTGCCCCATTAGCAATCCTGAATTCTAGCCAGCCTCGCGGAATGTTCTGGTTTTGATGCACACCGATTGTGCCACCAACCGTGGCAATCTCACGACGAGTCCGCACATCAATCAACGCCATATCTCTGCTATTCTTGAGCATTTCCTCAAGATTGCCAATTTTTATCTCACTAATTTCGCCCTTGGCAGCTGCCAGTATAGTGTCGCCCGTTTTGAGCCCCGCCATTGGCGTCGTAGCTTTTTGAGCAAAAGCACTCGCACTTCCCAGCAGCAGAAAAATACTGATAGATAACATCCAAAAACCACGTCCAGCTTTACAAGAAACTGTCATTTTTATTTCCTTCAATATCTCTCTTGCGACATTTGCTGTTTTTTATATCTGGCTACACGATGCCCTCTCTTGCAAGTCATATATTCGTGTGATGCTTCACTTCAACACCTCATTCTTTTCTGTATCTCTCCCTCTTAAACGCCCCCCTTTTGCCACATTAACGACAATAGACTTACCCGATCGCAACCTTATTGGAGACGTGGAAATGGAGCAAAGCTATGTGGTTGGACAAGCCTGGAGCTATAACGCCCCCCCAGGATTTGAGAGGTCACGAATCATTATCGGCGCTATATTGACATTTGCCAGTCATCAACCCATCATCTGTGTCGCCGTTACTAAGGCCCCTATGAGCGATACGAATGGGGATGTCCAACCCTTGACCATTCCTTTTTTACCCTTCTCAAAAATAGCCTTTGATCAGACCGTCATGACCATTGATCGCTCAGCCCAATTGCCAGAAAACTTCTCAAACCACTATACGAGCTGGAAAAATGACCTAAAAGGTCTTGGTTTTATAAACACTCCATTCAAGGATTTGTTGCGCTCCATGAATGATAAACTCTTCGAAAAAGAGAAACAGATGACCCACGCAATGAACAATATTACCTACCTCAACAATCATTAGGTCCATAATCACAATTTTATCGCTACTTAACTAACAACACTCACACTGTACCAGCCGCAAATACCTCGCCCCCTTTCCCTTCAAGAAAGCAACCGTCTTAACGGAGACACATACTCATGATTTACTAAATCGCAGCATATTAGTTGACAATACATTGTCAAATTGACTATACATTGACATATTGGAGACAGAAATGAAAAAAACCTCGGAAGCGACAGCGCTTACAAGCCTCATCCTCGAAGTTTTTCGTCTGAACGGGCAATTGCTGTCTCAGGGCAATCGGCTAACCGAACCATTGGGACTAACAAGCGCCCGTTGGCAGGTGCTGGGCTCTATCAAACTTGCTGGTCATCCAATCTCGGTTGCTCAGGCCGCGCGGCGCATGGGACTGACGAGGCAAGCTGTTCAACGAGTTGCCAACGACCTTGAAACTCTCGGATTCACGCGGTTTGAAAATAACCCTGACCACGCAAGAGCAAAGCTCATCGTGCCTACAGCCAAAGGTCGCGATGCACTTGAACTCATCGAAAAACGCCAGATTGAGTGGTCGAACAAACTAGCTAAGGGAATCAACACCTCACTGATAAACAATGCAGTTGAGTTGTTTGGCGAACTTCATGACCGCTGTAACAAAATGGAAACCACTCCCATAGAAGCCTAGGAGTAAATCAGATGCTTACAATCACAAAAGCTCTGCATATCATTGGCGTTGCGCTCTTTTTTGGAAGTATTCTTGGTCACGCAATCACCGGCCTGGCGGAAGGTGTTCACGGCGATGCGCAGGCCGTTCTCGTCGCTCGCCAAATTCTCAATGTTGCGACTTGGTATCTGACACTTCCTGGCCTCGTGCTTGTCACTTTAACAGGGATTGGACTGGTGGTCATACACGAGCGACCACAAACAAATTTAAGACCGCATCTACTTATCGCGGCACTCATTTTTATGAATGCCATTTTCATCTTGCTACCAACCGGACAAGCGATTTTAGGCACGGCAAATGAGCTCGCTACCGGGAGCGGCAACGCAAGTAAATTTGCAAATCTGCGGGGGCGGGAGGCAATGTTTGGAGCAATCAACATCCTATTATGTATTGTTGCTATTTTCATCGGCGTCTTAAAGCCCGGCAGCACACAAAATTAAGGGACGCTGACTATGGACACCTATCTATTACTCAAATTCGCGCATATTCTTGGCTTCATATTGCTCGGGGGCGGCTTGCTGGCTGTCTGGGTGTCCGAATTTCAGGCCTACCGCACCAATGAGATCGGCGTGTTCGCGGAAAGCGCCCGCTACACCGCAATCTTCTATGACTTTCTGGTTATTCCTGGTGCTATTACTGTTGCCACATCCGGATTTTTTCTGGTGCAAAATCTTGGGCTGGGTTTTTTCGAAGAACCCTGGCTGATCACCATGTGGGGACTGTTCTTGTTTGAATTTGTCGAAGGCAATACAATCACCCGCATTCAGTTCCGCAAAACCTTGCGCCGCTCAAAAGAGGCGTTGAACGATGGAAAATCCCTTAACACCGAAGTCCGCGAAGAGGCTCGCAGCCTGATCAGTCAAATCGTCCATTTCCTTGATATCCCCATGACCATGGTCATCGTCTATTGCGGGACCGTGCGCCCCGACAATTGGACAACCATCCTGATCGCCATCAGCATGGCGCTCATCGCCACCACGCTGCTTGTTATTTTCGTGCCGCGCCTGGCAAGAAAAAATGATTAGCTGATCGGGAACAAATGTGGCGACCATAAAACGATCAGCACAAAACACTGGAACAGTCACGCCATCTTGCGATATGAAACACGGCTGAAACCATCCTCTTGCCAACTGCCTGTTTCCTTATAGCCTTTGGATTCATAGAAGCTGAAATTCTCAGTCATTTTTTCGTTGGTGTAGAGCTTTATTGTTTCACAGCCTTGATCACGGCTGCTAACTCGGCAAATTCAACAAGCCGCGAATCGTAACCCTTGCCGTGCTCGCTTGGCAACACCGAAACATTCTCTAGATGCATGGAATTATCGATGGGATAAAAGCATTGAAACCCACTACCTGAATGGCAAGAAAGTCCGCAACCATTGGTGCTGGTTCCTTGCCTATGCGCCGTTAGTAACGAGTGCAAACGTCAACAGCACGTTTTTCAACCGCATCAATATGTGATATTGCGGCTCGCCTGATCACTCCCTGGCTCCAAGTGCCTGCACTAGGTCTTCGATCAGATCTTGCGCGTCTTCAAGGCCTACAGACAAACGCATAAGAGCCGGGGTGATGCCAAGTTCAGACCGCTCCTCATCAGACAAGCGTTGATGGGTGGTGGTGGTTGGGTGCGTAATCAGACTTTTGGCGTCGCCAAGATTATTGCAGATCTTGATGATCGACAATTTATTCATGAACGCAAAGGCTTCGCGTTTGCCGCCCTTGATCTCGAAGGCGACCAGTGGTCCCCCGCCCCCCATCTGTTTTTTATGCAGCTCATAATGTGGGTGATCGGTGCGGCCGGGGTAAATGACGCGCGCAATCGATTTGTGTTCCCCCAGGAAATCAGCGACCTTCGCAGCGTTCTTGCCATGTTGGCGTACGCGCAGCGACAAGGTCTCCAGACCCTTCAGCATCACCCAGGCATTGAACGGGCTCAGCGACGGGCCGGTCTGGCGTACATATTCGCGAAAATCACCGCCAATATAGTCTTTTGACCCAAGCACAATACCGCCGAGGCAACGCCCCTGCCCATCGATATGCTTGGTCGCCGAATAAAGCACAATATCAGCGCCAAATTTGAAGGGCTGTTGTAAAATCGGCGTCGCAAAAACATTATCAACCACCAGCTTGGCCCCCACCGAATGAGCAATATCTGCAACCTTTTTGAGATCAATCAGATCGAGTGTCGGGTTGGTCGGCGTTTCCAGAAAGACCAGTTTGGTGTTGGCGCGAATACCGGCCTGCCAGGCATCAAGGTCGCCGCCATCGACCAGCGTTGTCTCGACTCCAAGACGCGGCAGTAATTCATTGAGCAAATAGAGCGAGGCACCAAACAAAGCCTTTGCCGCCAGTATATGATCACCTGACGACAGCTGGCTCATGAACACCGCATTGACCGCCGCCATGCCCGAACTCGTCGCCATAGCAGCTTCCGCTCCCTCCAGCAGACGCATACGTTCTTCAAACATAGAAACAGTAGGATTGCCATAACGCGAATAAATATATCCCTCTGCCTCTACCTTGAAGCGTTTTTCAGCCTCCTCTGGCGATGGATAAACATAACTCGACGTCAGATAAAGCGCTTCGGAGGTTTCGCCATATTGAGAACGCATCTCACCCGCCCCGTGAACAGAGCGCGTATCAAAGCACCAATTGTTGCCATATTGCTCTTTTGAATTGTCGGGTTTGTTGTTAGTCATGTTCAAAAACTCCTTTTGCCAATCGGCATATTTGTCAAAAAGGCATAAAAAAGCCCCCAAACCGGACCGAGGCCAAGCTGGGGGAAACACCCTCCAAAAGTGCTTGTAGCTCGGCCTTTTAGCGAATTATTTATAGTGGCTGCAAGCCGACCGGCCAAATCACCACATAAATTCAATCTATAATAACTATTATAGATTGGGGATTAAGAACCAGTTCCAGCTTGGCGTCAAGAGGGAAAAGCTTTAGGGTTCCAGCAAATAACATCACTGCCGGTCGTACCAACCAAGCGATCAATCCGGCACCAGCATAACAGGCAGAATATGACAGGCATCTTGCCAGCCCACGCTATTGAGCGTTTGATTGAACAAAAAACCATCTCCCTCGATACGCCCGTCGCTGACGGGCAAATCCAACCCGCCTCTTTGGATTTACGGCTTGGTGATGTCGCCTACCGGGTGCGCGCCAGCTTCCTGCCAGGCCCTGGCACATTGGTTGGTGATCGCATCGGCGACCTCAAAATGCACGAAATTGATCTGACGAGCGGTGGTGCCGTACTTGAGCGCGATTGCGTTTATATCGTGCCCTTGCAAGAAAGCCTTGATCTGGACGACAACCTTTGCGCATTTACCAATCCCAAAAGTTCTACGGGGCGCCTTGATGTATTTACGCGGGTCATCTGCGATGAGTCACGCGCCTTTGACCAGGTCGGGGCTGGGTATAAAGGACCGCTATACGCAGAAATTTGCCCACAAACTTTTCCGGTGCTGGTGCGCAAGGGATCAAGACTATCGCAAATCCGCCTTCGTCTCGAGGGAGAAAATCCAGACGGCAAACAAGTGCTCGCTGATTACCCCGCACTATTGGAGCAAACCAAAGCCAACGACACTTTAATGCATATGAGCGGCATCCCCTTATCGGTAGAGTTGCTTGGCAAGGGCCAGGATGATCTGATCGGCTATCGCGCCAAGAAACACACCGGCGTTGTCGATATGGATGCCCCGAACTCGTGCGAAGTGCATGATTATTGGGAACCTATTTATTCACGTGGCAAGCGGCATTTAATCCTTGATCCAGATGAGTTTTATATTCTCGCGTCCAAGGAATCCGTGCATGTGCCACCAGAATATGCCGCCGAAATGGTGCCATTCAATCCGCTTGTCGGGGAATTTCGCGTGCATTATGCAGGCTTTTTTGATCCAGGATTTGGTCATAGCTCTTCGGGGGGAAGCGGCTCAAAAGGCGTGCTTGAAGTGCGCAGCCACAAAGTCCCTTTTATTCTGGAAGATGGACAAATCATTGGCCATCTCATCTATGAACACCTGAGCGAAGCGCCCAAGCAGCTCTATGGCACCGATATTGGCTCCCATTATCAAGCGCAAGGCCTCAAACTCTCCAAGCATTTTATAGCAAATAGCGTGACCCGCACGGGAGATCAGTGAACGCTTCAAAGGACGCCTGGATGCAACAAAAAAACGGCCCCCCTTTCGAAGAGCCGTTTTTCCTGATTTTCAAGGTTCAAGAACCCTTAGAAACCAAAGTTAAAGACCGAGCGCGAGAAGTTCGCTCTGCGTTTCCTGTTTCTGCTATAAGAAGCATAAGTCGGGTTGCTTGTTTTAAACCTGTTATAAGTCACGACAATCTTGCTTCCGACAGAAGCACGATTATAGAGATCAACAACATCCTTGTTAAACATCCGCACACAACCATGAGATACCGCTTCACCAATCAGCCAAGGGGCATCGGTGCCGTGGATCCGATAAAGTGTATTTCCGACATACAAAGCACGTACTCCAAGTGGATTTTTAGGATCTCCACCTCGAACAACCAATGGCAGTTTGGGATTTTTACGACGCATTGATGGCGTTGGTGTCCAAGTAGGATCAACCCGTTTGGACGTCATTCTGAAATTCCCAGACCATCTTGCATCGGCTTTGGGAACAGCAATAGGATAGCTGATTGCACGTTTACCTTTAAGGACATAGTACAAACGACGATCACTGAAGCTGACAACCATTGTGCCAGGAGTGTGTCTTGTTTTGAAGGAAACAATATGCTTGCTTTCAGCTTTGGAGGAAGAACCCCATCCCCAGCTTTGGGCCGCTGCTTTATCTGCTGGAAGACCAACAGCAAAAGACACAGCGCAAACACCAACAATCAACGACTTCAAACTAACTAACTTCATACCACTAACCTTTTTTTACACTTTACAGGGCTTACTTAATACTAGAGCCAAGCCTTTGATACCTCATTAAGGTTACCATCTTGTTACTTTGCTCTTTTTCCCTGTGCCAATGGCCCCCGACAATTCACCCTTGCGAACGCATACAATTCAGTACAATTTCTTCCCGACCGACGGTTTCCCTGACTTGCTCTTCATCAATATGAGCTCAGGAATACCACGTTTCTTACCACTTCAAATTTCTCTTAAATCGTCTTGCAGCAACAGATCTTGCCTTCATGTCCGTCGCATCTTGCCGTAACATAAGATCACGCATCACAAAACCATTATGCTTCTTTTTGCTGGTAACATGGATCAATAGAGCCCGACCATTGCCAAGGCTGAAGGTGACCCTATCTCCCACAGTATTTGTGGTCATCGCACCAAGTGGTTGTTGTTTTTTAAGATCGATTATGGTGGCAGCCGTTGAAGATTGGGCCATTGAAAACTGACAAGTCAGCCCGACAAGTATGAACGAGCATACAAGCACTTTTTTGAAGTCGTGCAACTGATCTGCAAACATTTTACCAACCTGACAACGTGCAACCATACGGCGCTCTACAAGGCACTGAACTCATTGCACCAACAAAATACCTACAAGTAACTCTTGGATTATTTGGTCACAGCCGGGGAGCTAATTCAAGAGTTCCGCCCTGTTTATACTCTTGATTTTCTTTATCACAGGCCAGTTTTCCGACAACTGTGGGTTTCTTGTCACAAAATAGCCGCAATTAAAACGCGCGACATGATGGGCCAGCGACAAACGCTCGCCCCTCTTTGTACTATCTCGCCAACAGTTTCCCCTCGACCGGTTCCAGACATATCTCATCGGAACAGGCCTGCAGTGTCAATTTGAGATTGAGACTATCGCCGACCTCTTTTGCAAGAGGGGCAATGATTTCAACATCACCTTCATACAAAGCCAATATTTCATCATTAAATTTCAGATTTTTGTTAACGGCTGCTGGATATTGAACTGCTCCCTTCAACGCCTTTTTACTCTGCGTTTCCAGTTTGGTGGGAATAAAATCTTCACTGAGCGGCTTGTCAGAATTGATATGCCAGCCCGGTGCAATCTTCAAAGAGACGATGGCAGTGGCATTGGCTTTATCAATTTTTGCTTCAACCCGTACTTTGCCTTGGGCGAAATATTGCACGGGGCCAACTTCTCCGCTGCGCATCATATTGGCGCCGCGCAGCACATAGGCAACCGAGCGTGGTGACTCTACGGCTAACCCCGACAAGGCCGCGAGTAATGCATCACCGCGATTGCGCGTTTCAAGATCCGGACTACGATTGGTCAGCATGGACAAAACCTCTAGAGCCGTTGAATTGCCAGAAGGGATCGCTCCGTCCGATCGGGCCTTGCCGCGAATAAAGGTATCAGATTTCGCCACCATGAAAAAATCACCGGTATCTGGATCGCCAAACTTTTTAATCATATGCGTGGTTAGCTCTTGCGCCTTTTTCAAATGTACAGGATTTTTGGTGGCGTCAAAAGTGTGCACATAGGCCAGCGCCAGATAGGCGTAATCTTCCTGCTGTGCTTCAAGTTCGGCCTTGCCACCAAAATAGGAACGCAGATAACCACCATCTGCCGTCTTCATGTTGTTTTCAATAAAGAACAGGGCCTTTTCAGCCAGCTCCACATAATGCGGGTTATTCAAAATGATCGAGGCTTCCGCAATGGCGGCAATCATCATGCCGTTCCACGAAAGCACCGTTTTTTCATCAAGATGCGGAGCGATACGCTTTTCACGTACCTTATCAAGCTTGGCGCGAAAACCGGTCACAACTTTGGTAAATTGCTCATCGCTAATTTGGAGCGTAGCTGCCAGCTTTTGTGGGTTTTCGAGGAAATGCAAGATAGTCTTGCCCTCAAAATTACCATCCTTCGTGACACCAAATATCTTTGCCGCCAATGCGCCATCTGTTTTCCCTAAAACCTTGTTGAACTGCTCGGGGGTCCAGACATAAAAAGTCCCCTCTTCCCCTTCGCTATCGGCATCCCAGGCAGAATAAAAACTCCCCTTCTTTGACATCAATTTGCGCTCAACATAAGCAATCGTCCGCTCGGCGGCTCGCGCATAGCGTTCGCGCCCGGTCAATCGATAGGCATGCAATAAAACCCGGACCATCTGCGCCTGATTGTAGAGCATTTTTTCAAAATGCGGGATCCGCCATTCATTGTCCGTGGCATAGCGGTGAAAGCCCCCACCGACATGATCATGGATGCCGCCATCAAGCATAAAATCAAGCGTTCTCGTCACCGCCTCAAGCGCGTCACCATCCTTGTGCCCAGCTGCCAGTTGCAGCAAGAACATCAAGGTCGGCTCGTTGGGAAATTTGGGAGCGGTATCAAAGCCGCCATTGAAAATATCGGCACTAGCGATAATCTCTCGCCCCGCCTTGGCCAGAACCTCTGGCGTGATAGTGCGCGCCTCAACCCGCCGATTGAGGATTTGCTTGATCACATCTGAAATTTTTTCGCCATCCGCGATCAAGGCCTTTTCATTGATGACCCACTGATTGCCAATTTCAGTTAGCAATTTGGCAAAGGTTTCGCGCGGGAAGTAGGTACCAGCATAAAATGGCTTGAGTTCAGGGGTCAAAAACAAGGAATTCGGCCAGCCGCCACTGCGGGTAATAATCTGCGTTGCTATCATATAGGTTTCATCGACATCGGGGCGGCGTTCGCGATCCACTTTGATGGCCACAAAATGCTTGTTGAGAATTTTTGCCAGACCCTCATTTTCGAAGCTTTCACGCTCCATCACATGGCACCAGTGGCATGTCGAATAGCCAACAGACAGAAAAATCGGCTTGTTTTGCTTGCGCGCCGCTTCAAAAGCTTCGGGGCCCCATGGATACCAGTCAACCGGATTGTTGGCATGTTGCCGCAAATAAGGGGATGCCGCTCCTGCAAGCCTGTTAGTCATCTCATGGCTATCTTTTCCTGTGGCATGCATATTTGGTACAAGCAATGCGAGCGCCATACTGGATGCTGCAATAAAGTTTTTCATATAGCTCCCGGACACTAGATCTATTTGTAATTTTCCACCAACCTATAAGCTCTCCTCCCCATATACGAATAAACAATTCGTGATCCGTTTTCTCACCGTTTATTTCCTCTCTTGACTCTGCCCTTTCCTTTTATTAGAACAAACAAGGAACGCGCGCAAGGAAAATATCATAAATGCCACTTGAAAATCTTGATAAGTTACGTACACAAATAAAGCGTATTGAAGGGCATACCGCCTTTCTTGAAGGGGCAAGGAAGAGCTTACCTGCACGACACCCCCCCTCGCCTTCCTTACCCGCCTGGTCGTTTGGAGCAAAAGAGGTCGATCAATGTCTGGAACACGGCCTTGCCCCTCATGCCCTGCATGAGATCAACCCCCTTGCCTATAAAGATTGTTGGGCAGCTCTGTCTTTTGCTCTGGCTCTGGCCTCCAAGCGGGCCAGCTTTGATCAACGCCCTCTCTTATGGTGCTCTTCACGTGCCAATAAATCCGAATTTGGAGGACTTTACGGGCAAGGGCTGCAACGCTTTAATCTTGATCCTGCGCGTTTCATTCTGATTGAAACAAAAAACGATAATGAGACCGCATTTGTTCTTGAAGAAGCCTTGAAATCAGCCAGTCTCTGCGCGGTCATTGGTTTGATAGCAGCGCCAGGATTAACCGCTTCACGCCGTTTGTCCTTGATGGCCAACAAGGGGCAGACCCCCGCCTTGCTGGTCACAAAACCAGAAGATACCGGTATCAAAAATGCCACTACCCGCTGGCAGGTCGCCAGCCTGCGCGCCGATCAATCTCTTTTTACCACTCCCTCTTTTCCTCAACTAGCCCTTCCTCAACTATCCTGGCAGGTCGCCCTCACCCGCAATAGCCAGGGACCTGCAGATAAAAAGTGGCATCTGGAGTTTCCATCTTATGAACAACCTCTCCACAAATCTTCCAAAGAAGCGTTTCGTTTCGCTCTTCCTTCCCCATTTCGCAATCGAAAATCACGAGCGGCAGCCTGAAGGACATAAAAGACAAAACGCGCCCTTTGCCCTTGTTGATCTTATCTCAAAAGGTCAAAGGCTTTGGGCTGTTGATGAGGCCGCCCGCAAACAGGGTCTTGTTCGCAATATGGCGTTAAGCGATGCTCTGGCGCTTTGCCCCTCGCTTGCCACAAAGCAAGCGGCACCGCAAAAAGATGTTCGCAGGCTTTTGCAACTGGCCAGCTGGTGCGAACGTTACAGCCCCCTAAGCAATGTCCATGATGATAACAGCCTGTGGATTGATGTCACCGGCAGCACCCATCTGTTTGCGGGCGAACAAGGCCTACTGGCAGCCATCAGCAAAGATTTTCGCCAGCAGGGCTACACCGTAAAACTCGCACTTGCGGGTAGTTTTGCCGCCGCTTTTGCGCTTTCTCATTTTGTATTTGATGACAAGGCGAAGGCACCCATCATCCCGTCTCAAAGCTCTTTTACGCAATTACAACATTACCTTTACTCCCTGCCGGTCACAGCCCTTCGTCTGCACGAAAACACCTGCTCCTTGCTGCATCGCCTTGGCCTGATGACGCTGGGGCAATTGATGGACCTGCCACGAGAAAGCCTGAAGCGCCGCTTTCCCTCGCCTGATCAGGCCCGCTCCGTGTTGTTCCGGCTCGATCAGATCCTGGAGCTGCGCGATGAACCTCTTGCGCCCCTCACTCCGCCTGTGCTTTTTTCCAGCCGCCTGCGTTTTGCCCAAGCGCTGTTTTCCAAACATGGACTGGAACGAGCCCTCACCCGCCTTCTTGACGATGTAACCTGGCAGCTTGAACGTCAAAATCAGGGTGCCCGTAGCCTCACATTCAGCCTGTGGCGCTCTGATGGCAGCACCAGCCATATTGCTATTGGCACCGCGCAACCTTGCCGCGACAAGGCCCATTTGTTCAACCTGTTCAAGGAAAAAATAAGCCGGATCGAACCAGGATTTGGCATCGATGTGATCGCGCTTTTTGTCGCCAAGGCAGAACCGCTGTCAGTAAAACAGATCTCTCTTCAAAGCAGGCAAAAATCAGATCGCTCTCGCAGCCCCTTTGTACTCATTGATCGTTTGCGCAACCATCTTGGTGCGCAAAAAATTGGCTATTTGCAAGCCCTCCCAAGCCATATTCCCGAGCGGGCGCAAAGCCTGACAACCAGTTCACCGCCTCAAACCATGCCCCCCTTGCACGCAGCATCCCCCGCCTCACCTTCTGTCATATATGACCGGCCCTTCTTGCTGCTGAACCCTCCAGAAAGTATTGACGTACTAGCGCCCCTGCCCGACGACCCGCCCCTCTCCTTTACCTGGCGCCGCGTCACCAGAAAAGTCATTACCAGCAACGGCCCCGAACGCCTGACCCGCGAATGGTGGCGAGAGCTTGGGCAAAAACCCAGCCGCCCCCGCGATTATTATAAAGTCAGCACCAGAGAAGGCGGCACATTCTGGCTCTATCGCAACGGGCTTTACCAAGGGAGTGAAGAATGTCGCTCGCCCCCGCAATGGTTCATACACGGCTTTTTTGGATGAAAAAATAATGTCCTACGCGGATGGCGGACAAGGGCGAGCCCCTTTCATCCCCATTTTATAAAATCAGGGGCGCTGGGGACTAGTCCCCAGCGCCATCTGTGCTAGATGCCATCCTTTAAGGACATTGAATTGCGCATCTCCACAATGAGATAAAACATGATCGACACGTTCCCATATGCCGCTCTGCAGGTCACCACAAATTTTTCGTTCCTGCGCGGAGCCTCTCATCCTGATGAGCTGGTAAAAACCGCGAAACGTCTAGGCCTTGCGGCGATTGCTATCACGGACCGCAATACACTGGCAGGGATTGTACGCATGCATGTCGCGGCAAAAAAGCTGGATATGCGCCTGATCATTGGCGTGCGGCTTATCTTGAACGATGCGCCTGATCTTTTATGCTACCCGAAAGACCGCCCCGCTTATGGACGCTTGTCGCGGCTGTTAAGCCTTGGGCAGAGACGGACGAAAAAAGGCCTGTGCGATCTTGCCCTTGCAGATGTTGCTGCTCATCAAAAGGGACAGCTGTTTATCGTCCCTCCCCCCTCTCAATCTGAATTGAGTTCCTTTGGCGCGCAATTAGGCCGTTTGAAAGAACAACTGACGGCACCCTTATATCTCGGCCTTGCCCATAATTATTGCGGCAATGAGCAAGCCCGCTTTAATGCCCTGCGACAGCTTGGCACGCTCTACAAGCTGCCTCTCATTGCAGCGAGCAACGTGCTTTATCATCAACCCGCCCGCAAACCCCTTGCTGATATACTCACCTGCATCCGCGAAAAATGCACCATCGATGAGGCGGGCCTGCGGCTCTCGCCGAACGCTGAAGCCCATTTCAAGCCTTCTTGCGAAATGCAGCGCCTTTACAAGGGTTACGAAGATACGCTTGCCCGCACCATGGAGATCGCCGATCATTGTCATTTTTCTCTTGATGAACTGGCCTATGATTATCCCCGCGAACCCGTGCCAAAAGGAGCAACCACTCAGCAACATCTGGAAAAACTGAGCTATGAGGGAGCCAACTGGCGCTATCCGCAAGGCTTGCCGAACAAAGTCCGAGCCAGTCTTTTGCATGAGCTAAAGCTGATTGATGAACTGAACTATGCCCCCTACTTTCTCACCGTCCATGATATTGTCAACTTTGCCCGCTCAAAGGATATTTTGTGTCAGGGGCGCGGCTCGGCGGCCAATTCTGCCGTTTGTTATTGCCTTGGTATCACCAATGTCGACCCCACCAAAATCGATCTTTTGTTCGAACGCTTTATTTCAGCGGAGCGAGACGAGCCCCCCGATATTGATGTCGATTTCGAACATGAGCGCCGCGAAGAGGTGATCCAGTATATCTATCAGCGCTTTGGTCGCGAGCATGCCGGTCTGGCTGCAACCCTCATTACCTATCGCCCGCGCTCGGCCGTGCGCGATGTTGGTAAGGCCATGGGCTTGTGCGAAGATATTGTTTCGCGCCTGGCGGGCACGGTATGGGGCCATGGCCACTCAAAAAAGGGGAGCAAGGATATTTCCGACAAGCGGGTACGTGAAGCCGGGCTCAATGCCGATGACCCGCGTCTCATTCGTACCTTGCAACTGACAACTGAGATCATGGGGTTTCCCCGCCATCTGTCGCAACATGTCGGTGGCTTTGTGCTCACCCACTCGCCCTTGTGCGAGATGGTGCCGATTGGCAATGCAGCCATGAAAGACCGTACCGTCATCGAATGGGACAAGACCGATCTGGCCGCACTGGGTCTCTTGAAGATCGACATACTGGCGCTTGGCATGTTGTCTTGTGTGCACCGCTCCTTTGATCTTATTGAGCAGCATTATGACCGGTCCTTGACGCTAGCCAGCGTGCCGCGCGAAGACAGCGACACGTATGACATGCTGTGCAAGGCGGATACGGTCGGGGTGTTTCAGATCGAAAGCCGGGCGCAGATGAACATGCTGCCACGCCTTAAACCACGCATTTTTTATGATCTGGTCATTGAGGTGGCGATTGTCCGTCCCGGTCCCATTCAGGGCGATATGGTGCATCCCTACCTGCGCCGTCGCGACGGGCTGGAAGAAGAAATCTACCCCGCCCCCGACCCCCGTTTTGGTCCCCCTAATGAGCTGCGCACCATTCTTGGCAAAACCAAGGGCGTGCCCCTGTTTCAAGAACAAGCCATGCGTCTAGCGATGGTGGCTGCTGATTTTTCTCCCGCCGAGGCCAATGCATTGCGCAAAAGCATGGCAACATTTCGCCACCGAGGCACCATTGAATTACTGCAAGATAAAATGGTCGAGCGCATGGTAACACGCGGCTATGAACGCAACTTTGCCGAGCGCTGTTTCAACCAGATTAAAGGATTTGGTGATTATGGCTTCCCAGAAAGCCATGCCGCCAGCTTCGCACATCTGGTTTATATCTCTTCCTGGATCAAATGCCATTATCCCGATGTGTTCGCCTGTGCCCTTCTAAACTCCCAGCCCATGGGATTTTATGCCCCCGCGCAAATTGTTCGCGATGCCCGTGAACATGGTATCAAAGTGCTGCCGGTTGATGTCTCGACCAGCGATTGGGATTGTACGCTGGAAGCAAACGGCGACGAGACCTGGGCCTTGCGCCTTGGTATGCGGCAGATCTCCGGATTACGCCGCGATGAAGCGGAAAAGATTGTGGAGGCCAGATCTTTTACTCACCCTCACACATTCCACGACATGGAAGAACTGCGTACCCGCTCCCATGTCCGCTGCGAGACATTGGAGAAGCTGGCGGGGGCTGATGCATTTCGCTCCATGGGATTGGAGCGCCGCACCGCTCTTTGGCATATAAGAGGGCTTGCCGACGCTACCCCTTTGCCTTTGTTCGCTCATGCCAGTGCTAGCGAGCTATCACTCGAACCAAAAGTCGAGCTGCCACGCCTGCCCTTGTCGGCGCATGTATTGGAGGATTATCGCAACACGCGCCTGTCCCTCAAAGCTCACCCCCTGTCTTTTCTGCGCAACCGCTTGCAAGCACAAAAAGCCCTGACCTGCCTTGATCTTATGTCCCTGCATGACGGGGCCTTTGTCAAACTTTCCGGGGTGGTGCTGATCCGCCAGCGCCCCGGCAGTGCCAAGGGCGTAGTGTTCATGACCATCGAGGATGAAACCGGCATCGCCAATCTGATGATCTGGAGCAAGGTCATGGAAAAATTCCGCAAGACCATCATGACGGCGCGGCTCATAGAAGTGCAAGGGCGTTTACAACGTCACAAAGACATATTGCATGTAGTGGCCGATCGCCTTTATGACCAAACGGATTGGCTATCACTGCTGGAAGAGCAGGCACAACAGGACCTCGTATCTCGCACCTCGCACCCTCATGAAGTCCCCGCCGCTCGCCGCAGCCACCCGCGCAATGTCCGCATCATTCCCAAATCACGGGACTTTCATTAAAACAAACATCACACAAAATTTATCATGTTGCACAATGAATGTTTTCAACGACCCGTAAAACTCCTATATTACAAACTATGACCCCAAACCTAAGTTCCATATTGTCCCTCACATTGCTGGCACTATCGTCTATCTGTATCACAAACCCAGCCACCGCATTTGATCCACGCGCGGAACCAGAGGGGGCAACAAGCAGCAAACTTAACAACAGCCCTCAAAGCAAAGTCGTAAAAGCAAGGTATCATATGGTTGTTGCTGCCAACCCTCATGCCAGCGAGGCCGGGCGTGCTATTTTGCGCCGTGGCGGCACCGCCATTGACGCAGCGATTGCCGTACAAATGGTGCTCAATCTTGTGGAACCACAATCTTCGGGGATCGGTGGCGGCGCATTCTTGTTGCACTGGAGCCAAAACGAGCGAAAATTAACGAGCTTTGATGGCCGTGAAACGGCCCCCCTTGCCGCCAAACCAACCCGCTTCATGAAAAACGGCAAGCCCATGAAGTTTCGCGAGGCCGTGCCAGGCGGTCTTTCCGTTGGTACACCGGGCGTTTTAAAAATGCTTGAAAAAATCCACAAGCGACATGGCCGTCTGCCGTGGGCGCAATTATTCGATCCTGCCATCAAACTATCTATACGCGGTTTTGCCCTTTCCCCGCGCCTATACACCCTCTTGAAAAAAGCTGACGCCCACAGCTTTAACGGGGCCGCACGGGCCTATTTTTTCGATAAAACAGGAAGTCCAAAACCTGTTGGCACCATTCTCAAAAATCCAGCTTTTGCACAAGCCCTGAAGGGCATCGCCCGTTATGGAGCCGATTATTTTTATCACGGACCTCTCGCCAAGCAGATCGCCAAAGCGGTGCAGACCTCGCACGCCAATAAAGGCGACATGACACCCACAGATCTTGCAACCTACAAAGCCCTTGAACGCTCTCCGATCTGCGTCCCCTACCGCACATATCATGTTTGCGGCATGGGGCCTCCCTCTTCTGGTATGTTGACCATCGCGCAAGTGCTGAAAATCATTGAGCCGTTTTATCTTGGCCGCATCCCCCTCAATCGAACGGCTCTGCATCTCATCGCTGAAGCTGAAAAACTCGCCTATGCAGACCGCAAACGTTATATGGCAGACCACGATTTTATTGAGATTCCACAAGGTCTGCTGGATGCACGATATCTGACAAGCCGGCGCGCCCTCATCAAACCAACCAAAACAATGGGCAAGGCAAAACCGGGCACACCTGTCGCCAGGCAAAAACGTACGGGCATTGATGCCACCACAGAAAATAATGGCACCAGCCATATATCGATCATAGATGTGCAAGGCAATGCCATCTCCATGACCTCCTCCATTGAAGGAGCATTTGGGGCACGCTTGATGGTATCGGGGTTTTTGCTAAACAATGAACTGACAGACTTTTCTTTTCGCCCCAAAGACAAGCAAGGCAGCTTGATCGCCAACCGCGTTGAACCACTGAAACGACCGCGCAGCTCCATGGCTCCCACCATGATTTTCGATCGGAATGGTCGTCTTCACATGGTAGTCGGCTCGCCGGGTGGCAGTCGCATCATTCTTTATGTGCTAAAAATAATCATTGGGCATATTAATTGGGGGCTGGATGCGAAAGCGCTGATCGAAATACCCAATTTTGGCTCGCGTAACGGCCCGCTGGAGCTGGAAAAAGGTCCCGGCGTGCAAATGATTGATACCGGTCTGCAAACCCTTGGACACAAGAACCGCATTACCACGATGACCAGCGGCGTGCATCTGATCTTGCATAAGGAGAACGCCCTGATTGGGGCGGCTGACCCCCGCCGCGAAGGCGTACCGCTCGGCGACTAATTTTATATCTTTGTAGACGACCTCAGGACAAATCATTTTTTCCCAGTATTTGACCTAGGCCCTTGCACTATCCTGACAATTGCTCCATGAAAGGCCGATGAGTGAAAAACAACTCAATATCACCGTGCGCGGCACCGGCATTGTTGGGGTCTGGCAGGCATTTGTATTGGCATCAAAGGGCCATAACGTCACTCTTGTCAGTAAAACAAGAGAGCCGTTTAGCGAAGCATCAAGCTGGATCGCCGGGGCCATGCTGGCGCCTTTTTGCGAGACAGAAAGCGCTGAACCCATTATCCGCCGTCTGGGTCTCCAATCCATACCTTTGTGGCAAGAGGCGTTCCCCCATATCGAAAACAATGGCTCGCTGGTGGTGGCACAGCCGCGCGACACAAGCGACTTGAAACGATTTGCCCGCCAGACCAGTGAGCATACGACGCTTGACGCCGTGCAGCTCGAAAAGCTGGAGCCGGACCTTGCTGGGCGCTTTCGCACAGGATTGTTTTTTGCGGGAGAAGCCCATTTGCAGCCCCACTGGGCGCTCGCACATATTTTGCAAAAAGCCGCGGACGCGGGAGCAAAAACAAAGTTTGGATCCACCGACGTTCCAGCCAATAGCGATTATGTGATTGATTGCCGGGGCATAGCCGCGAAAGACGAGTTACCGAACCTGCGCGGCGTGCGCGGCGAGATGGCCATTATTCGTACTAGCGAGATCAGCTTTTCACGTCCCATCCGTCTGCTGCACCCCCGCTTCCCGCTTTATATGGTACCCTGGCCAGAAAATTATTTCATGATCGGCGCCACTGTTATTGAAAGCGATGACACCGCTCCTGTCAGCGTACGCTCTGGACTTGAATTGCTGGGATCGGCCTATGGCCTGCATCCAGCATTTGGCGAGGCGGAAATTATCAAACTATCGGCCGATATACGCCCGTCTTTTCCCGATAATATCCCAAAAATCATCGTGCGCGATAAGGTCCTTCATGTTAACGGTCTATACAGACACGGATTTTTGACGTCACCGGCGCTTGCCCATTATGTCGCCGACTATTTGGAGACAAAGGCGGTCAACGAGGAGGTATTTGTCGTTGAACATTAGATTAAATGGCGCGGATGCGGAAACCGATGCCAAAACCCTGGCCGGACTTTGCGATCAGTTGGGCTATGATAGCGATGCCAAAATCGCCACCGCCGTCAATGGAGAATTTATGGCCAAGATGCAGCGCGCCAATTACCAGCTTGCCAACGGCGACGATATCGAGATCGTTGCGCCAAGGCAAGGTGGGTGAGCTCCATGATGCTTGAGTTTTACGGGCAAAAAGTCCAATCGAGACTGCTCATGGGAACGGCTCTTTATCCCTCCCCCGATATTTTGCAAAAAGCAGTGAAAGCCTCCCATGCTGACATTGTCACGATTTCTGTACGCCGCGAAGCCGCCACCACTCAATTGGGACAATCCGCTCAATCTGGAGAGGGATTCTGGGAGTTGATCCGTGAGCTTAATGTGCGTCTACTACCAAACACAGCTGGCTGTAAGAGCGTCAAGGAAGCAGTGACCACTGCGAAAATGGCCCGCGAGCTATTTGAAACAAACTGGATCAAGCTCGAAGTCATCGCAAATGACGATATGTTGCAACCCGATCTGTTCGGCCTTGTGGAAGCGGCCAAGATTTTATGCGACGACGGCTTTGACGTCTTTCCTTATACAACCGAAGACCTGGGCGCCGCCGAACGGCTTCTTGAGGTCGGATGCAAAGTCTTAATGCCATGGGGCGCGCCCATCGGTTCGGCACGCGGTCTCAATAATCCGTTCGCACTGGAAAGTATGCGCGCCTATTTCCCAGATATTCCCCTTGTTGTCGACGCGGGAGTCGGCGCGCCGTCCCATGCCGCCAAAGCGATGGAAATGGGCTATGATGCGGTGCTACTCAACACCGCGATCGCCAAGGCAGGAGACCCGGTCTATATGGCCGAAGCCTTCGCCGGGGCAATTGCCGCGGGCCGCTCCGCCTATAAAGCTGGCGTCATGGAACCGCGGAACATGGCCTCTCCCTCAACCCCGGTTGCCGGTACACCGTTTTTTAAACTGGACTAAGTATGCCGCCTTTATTGCACCCGTTTTATCCTGTCGTGCCAGACATCAACTGGCTCGTGCGCCTCGTGCCACTTGGAGTCAAAACCATCCAGCTACGGCTCAAGGATGAGCCAGCGGGCGAAGTAAAACGCCAAATCGAAATGGCCATTGCTATTTGTGATCGCCACGATTGCACACTCATCATCAATGATTATTGGCGCGAAGCGATTGAACTTGGAGGCGGTTTCATTCATCTGGGTCAAGAAGATCTGGCGATTGCCGATCTTGAAAAAATCCGCAATGCAGGCATTAGATTTGGGCTTAGCACTCATTCTCATGAAGAGCTTGATATCGCCCTAGCCGTAAAGCCTGACTATGTAGCGCTTGGCCCGATCTGGGAAACCAGCCTCAAAAAAATGAAATGGCAACCCCAGGGGCTTGAGCGTCTGAAAGATTGGGCGCAAAAATCACCCGTTCCCGTCGTCGCCATTGGTGGCATTACATTGGAGCGTGCACCTAAGACCCTCACAACCGGCGCTATGTCAATTGCCGTTGTCACGGATATTGTCTTCCATGCTAACCCGGAACAAAGGGTAAGGGATTGGCTAAACCTCATTAATAAGTGATAGGGTCATTGATATAGATAACTGGCCAACTCAATTGGAAAAACCCACACATGCCTCTTATGGATTTCCTCACTTTCAAGGCTTTTATCAGCACTGAAGTGCTCATTGTTTTTTAGTATATTGGTGCGGTCGTCCTGCCGTTATTAATCTGGTCGCTATCAAAATGGGTCATACAGAAATATAAAATCGTTGATTTCGTTAATCGACACAAAAACCTTTGACCGGCCAGCCTTTTGGCAAAACCCGGCGCACGAAAATGATCCTGCTATTCATCTGGCTGTTCATTTTTATGGAGCTGTGTTGGCGTTTGCTGTTCGAGTTCATGATCGCCTATATGCAAATGCGCGATGCTCTGCTGAGTATTAATTTGTAGAGATCAATAGAGCCAAAATATGGACCAGTAAATATATTTGCTTCATATAATACACAAGTTATAATGCCGATATCTTTAATAAATGCGTGAGGAAAAAAAATGAAGAAAATTTTTGCCGGATTGATGTGTACTTTTTTCACCTTGCACGCCACCCTTGCTTATGGAAGTGATCAAGACAAGCTGACAAAGGAAGCTAGAACCGTCATGAAAGGTGTCGGCAAGCAACTCAAGACAACGCTGGTTTCGGCGATGAAAAAAGGCGGACCCGTGAATGCCCTTGGAGTCTGCAACACCAAAGCCGGTCCGATCACGATGAGAAATGCCAGGGAAACCGGTTGGGATATTGGGCGGACCTCTTTGAAGCTGCGCAATCCCTCCAATGGGGCTGATGCCTGGGAACTCGCGGTTCTAAAAGACTTCGAGGCGAAAAAAGCAGCCGGAGCAAACCCTAAAAAGCTGGAATATTCTGCTATCATCGAAAAAGATGGGAAAAAAATATTCCGCTATATGAAGGCCATTCCTACTGCCGCGCCCTGTCTTCATTGTCATGGAAAGCAGATACAAGCACCAGTGAAAGAAAAGATTGCAGCTCATTATCCAAGTGACAAGGCCATCGGCTTTAAACGTGGCGATATTCGTGGTGCATTTTCTGTGTCAAAAGAGCTAAAATAAACAGCCTATCTCGCTGTTCAATCACGCTTGCAACGCCGCACGAAATCAACGAAGCGCACGGCCCAGTCATTTTGAGCAGTAGTACGGTGGTGGCAAAAGCCCGCTTGCACATTGTCCAAGACAATGCCGTCATGAGCACCATCGATACCATGGCCACGCAGCACTTTATGCGCAAATACCGTATCGTCTGGCAGACCCTCCAATGAGGCATAGTGGAATTCGTGAGCCTTGATGGTCGCGGGCTGCTCATCACCACTTTGCTCGGGCCAAGCGCCCTGCCCGGTTTCTTGCAAAAGCACCAAACCACGCCCTTGCGGCGCGTCATGCATGGTGACAGTACCAGGGATAAAGCCAACCATTTCGGCGATCTCATCTCTCCAGATGATCTGCTTTGAGAGGTACATCAGACCACCACATTCGGCATAGACGGGTAGGCCGCCTTGCGCCGCAACTTTTATATCAGCACGAAGGGACTTGTTGTTCTGCAAGGCTTTCATATGGGTTTCAGGGAAGCCTCCCCCCAAAAACAGGCCATCAATAGCGGGCAATTTTTGTTCTTCAAGTGTGTTCACAAACACCAGCTCCGCCCCCGCATTTTCAAGCGTTTCCAAATCATCTTGATAGTAAAAGCCAAAGGCGCTATCGCGAGCGATACCGATGCGTAACTTGTGGGGCATGGTTTCAACAACGGGGACAGATTTCGATGTTGGGGGCGGCGGTGCCAATTGTGCCATTTCACTCAGTTGGTCAATATCCAGGGATGCTTCCATCATCTTCGCCAGCTCAGTGATACGCTCAGATACATGATCGCTTTCACTGGGTGGCACCAAACCAAGATGGCGCTCTGGTGCCAGCAGGTTATTATCGCGCGGCACGGAACCAACGATCGATATATCCGTATAGCGCTCTACCGAAGTGCGCAGTTTATCTTCCTGGCGAGGACTGCCAACCTTGTTAAAAATGACGCCAGCGATATTTACATTTGGATCAAACGTGCTGTAGCCTACCAGCAACGGTGCGATCCCACGCGTAATGCCCATGACATCAATTACCAGAATGACCGGCGCTTGCAGCTTGACCGCCAGAGCTGCGTTAGAATCCTGACCATCGAGGGCCACGCCATCATAAAGACCCTTGTTGCCCTCGATCAGCCCTATCTCGGAATCAGCCAGTTTCCGCGCGAACAAATCCATGATCTCCTCGGTGTTCTGAGTATTGAAATCCAAATTATAACACGGGTGATCTGAAGCGAGTTGCAGCCATAGTGGATCAATATAGTCCGGCCCTTTTTTGAAGGTCTGAACCCTAGAGCCGCGTCTTGTTAACGCAGCCGCCAATCCCACTGACAAAGTGGTCTTGCCCGATGACTTGTGAGCCGCTGATATATAAAGGTGCGCCAAAATAAACTCGACAGCCTTAAGGACTACTGATTTTCCGTGACGGGAGCTGGCAGGAACGGCAATATTTTAAGGGCAAATCCGACAATAAACATCGCCATGGAAACGCCCGCCAGCCCGAGCAGAAGCTCTGGCATAGTTGGCATATAGTTGGCATATACGCCATCCTGGAAGGTACTGGTTACCCCCATCCCCGGAAACAGGCTCAAGGGATATGACTGACCACCAATGATGATGACATACGTATGAGCCATGCCACCAAGCAGCATCAAAATGGAAGAAAAGGTCAGCCCTGCTCTTGAGGATCCAAAATCAGATTTCATCAAAATCAGAAGTGGCAAAACGGTACCAAGGAACACATGCCCGCCCCAGAACAACCAGGTAAAGACACTGCCACTCCACAAGATATAGCGCTCAACGCCGATATGCTCTGCCGCATACAAATTGGTGAGATGATGAACTAGGGTAAAATACAACATGGCGGCAATAAAGATAATGAACAGCTCGCGCAGTTTTTCCGAAACCCCTTGAGTGAGCAAACGATGACCCGTTGCCTGACACATGGTGATCAACACCCATACAGTGAATGCCATGCCATAAACAAAGGAGGAGGAAATAAACAACGGCGCCATGATGGCTGCATCATAAGCTTCACGTGCGACCAGAAACCCAAAGATGGAGCCTGTACCAGTAGTCAAAATAATCCGCCAAATAAAGGCGCCCCAACCAGCGGCCTTGTTAAAGCGGGTAACGGTCTTGTCCATCATGGTCCACAGATAGATCCCGACAATCGTGATAAAGCCAGTATAGAGGATGATATTCCACGCAAAGATGGATTTGAAATTATAATGGGTCATCGCAACGATCAAACGATCCGGGCGACCAAGGTCGAGCAAAAGAACGACCAGACCACCAATCAGCAGCGCAATCGCCAAAATCGCAGATAAACGTGCAAAACGTTTGTAGGCCAGTTTGCTAAAAACAGAAGAAGCAGAAGCCAGATTAAGAGCGCCGGACGCAGAGACGATCAAGAAAACCGCGAACACATGTGGCAGCCCCCAGACAATTTGATTATTCATGCCAGTGACGACGTGACCATTGTGCTCCATATAAAAGGCGGCACCCAAGCCGATCGCGATAATCAAAACATGCAGCACCAACAAGATATTGAAACCGTAGTTATATTCGCGAAGCTGTCTATATGTCTCTGCCATTTTCTCTTCTCACATTCAAAATTGCGACCCATCAATTCTCGACAAGGAGAACGGGAACATCAAATATTTCTGTAACGGACACCAGGATCAAGATTGAGATCTGCACGCACCTGCTGGGTAGCCACAGACTTGATCAATTGTGCAAGCTTGCTCGTCTTGTCATTCAAGTCACCAAATACCATGGCACCCTCGGGGGCCGCTTTCACGCAAGCAGGTTCCTTGCCTTCATCAACCAGATGCACGCACATGGTGCAGCTTTCGACGGTGCCAATGCCGCGCGGGGCATGTTCTTTTTGATCTTCAATATGTTCATGTACAAAGGAGCGTGCTTTGTAAGGGCAAGCCATCATGCAATAGCGACAACCAATACAAATATGCTTGTCGACCAGTACGATCCCATCCTTGCGCTTGAACGATGCCCCCGTTGGACACACATCCACACAAGGGGCTTCAGCACAATGCTGGCACATCATCGGCAAAGAGAATTGCTCATCGGTCTTCTTGTTTTTGAGATTAACGCGGCGGATCCATTGCGCATCTGTCATGGGTTTGCCGGTATCACGCCAGCCGTTTTCGTCCTGACAGGCCTTGACGCAGGCATCGACATCCTCATCGCTAAACTTTGCAGCATCGATCAGCAATCCCCAGCGTGATTTGGTGGTCACAGCTTGTTCGGCTGGCTTGGTGATCGCTTCGCCATAAGCGAACAATGTCATGCCAGGGGCGAGCGCAAGTGCTGCAGCCGACCCCTTTAGAAATTTACGGCGGCCAGCTTCATCGACAGGTGCCGTTTTGTGTTCACCCGCTTCTATCTGACCTTGCTTCAAGGAGATCATTTGACTTCTCCTGCAATAAATCTGCGCAATGTCGTGTCCGTTGTATCGCCCGTTTTGCCAATCGAGGAAAGGCCCGCCAACTTGTCATGGGAATTGCCAGCAGCCTTGGTCGCTTTGTTCAATGAGTCTTCAGGACGCGAGGCATGACAATCAAAGCAGTCAATACGTACGGCTGCATAATCGTGGCAGGAGCGACAAAAATGGCGCTCATCCTTAACCGTCACACATTTATTGCTCTTATCTTTGACGGCATGGCAGGCAATACATTTCTTAAGACTATATTTTTTTGTTCTGATACCGTCACGCATGGTTTGATCACGTTTGTGATCAAGCAAGGTCATATGCGTTTTGCGCATTTCCTTGGGATCAAGATCACATTGTCCACCAATCGCCTTAGGTGGATTTGGCATCCATTCAGGCTGTGCACTTGCCTGCCCGACTGACGCCAGTAAGCTCACACCAATGAATGCTACGCCAAGCAGTGTTATGATCAGCTTTTGCATGATGAGTACAATTTTCATCGTCTTTGCCAGTCCTCCTTCGGCCAGTCCGTTAAGGACCAAGCTTCTCTTAGCATCAAAACCTGATCGAGGTGACCACTTGCGGCTACCTCGATCATTTGTATCGGGGCTGACTTATTCGCCAAGACCCATTTCAATATAACCACTTGGGCAAACATCGGCGCAGATGTGACAACCGATACATTTGGTATAGTCGGTGTCTACATAGCGGCCCAAAGCGGATTTGTCTTTTTTGACTTTAAAGACCGCATCCTGCGGGCAATAGATAACGCAGTTGTCGCATTCAAAGCACATCCCGCAACTCATACAGCGATCGCCTTCCTTGCTGGCCTGTTCACCAGAAAGAGATTTGATCCGCTCCTCAAAGTTGCCCATGACGTGATCGGCATCAACCAGTACATGATCACGCTTGTTGCGATCTTCGAACTGGAAATGACCCAGGAACAAATCATCATGCGCAATGATTCTAGTGGATGAGCGATCTTCATAATTGTGAACCGCCCAGTCGCTATCTGATGTACCCATTGTCTGGGTATTGTCATGCTCGGTTGGATCCAATTCACGGTTATGCAATTCGTTCAACAGGTTAAAGTGATGCACGTCCACTTTGGGGCGTTTTTTCGCATTGACCTTGCCATTGTCGAGGAAATCATTGATGGCCTCAACGGCAATGTTGGCATGACCAATGGCCGTTGTCAGAAGATGAGGGCGCACAATATCACCAATGGCGAAATGTTTTTCCTTGTCCTTGACGCGATAGAACGTATCAACATTCATAAAGCCGCGACCATTGTCGAGGCCTTCTTCCAGACCTTCCAGATCACCAAACTGACCAATAGCCGAGACGACCATATCGCATTCGATATCATATTCTTCCGCACCCTCAACGGCAGAGGGAATACCTGTATTATCAACGGTACAATCGACTACACGCAGCGCGATAGCCAAACCTTTGTCATTTTTTACAACCTTGACCGGCATAACACCGCCCTTGATATCGATGCCTTCGCGTTTGGCATCTTCACGCTCATGTTCAGCAGCCGTCATCTGTTCGATGGGGAACAAGGACGTCAAAACCGTCGTCACTCCTACGCGATGCAAATTGCCAGCGACGTCATGAGCGGTATAGCCAAGAACTTCGGCACCAGCCACATCCTTGTTGGCAACCTTGGTGATATGACCAAGACGACGAGCAACGGAGGCCACGTCAACCGAGGTATCACCGCCGCCTACGACAACCACTTTCTTGGCCGTACCAACTACCCAGCCTTCATTAAAGGCATCAAGGAAATCAACACCGGCGAGACAGTTCTCAGTACCTTCCCAACCCTCGGTTGGCAGGCCACGGCCCTTTTGAGCACCAATCGCCCAGACAACCGCGTCATATTCATTGATCTCTTCCATGCTGACATCCTTGCCAACAGTTGTATTGAGACGAACCTCAACACCAAGATCAATAATACGATTGATTTCACTATCAAGCATTTCACGCGGGGTGCGATAGTTTGGAATACCGTAACGCATCATGCCACCAAGTTTGCTATGACTATCAAAGATTGTCACAGCATGACCTTTTTGGCGCAGATTATATGCGGCCGTCAAGCCACCGGGACCAGCCCCGACAATCGCGACTTTCTTGCCTGTATCAGCTCCAGTTGGAAGCAGTTTGAGATTGTTCTCATTGGCATAATCACCGACATATTGCTCAACCGAGTTGATGCCAACGGTGTCATCAAGCTCATTACGATTACAACCATCTTCACAAGGCGCAGGGCAAACGCGGCCCATGGTGGCTGGGAACGGATTGGCTTTTGCCATGCGGTTAAACGCATATTCTTCCCAAGCCTGGCCTTCAACCGGTGACTTGTCCATGCCGCGTGCTATCGCCAGCCAGCCACGAATATCATGACCTGACGGGCAACTACCCTGACACGGAGGCGTCTTGTGAATGTAAGTCGGGCACTTGTGGGACATATCTGCTTTAAAGATTTTATCCTGCAATTCCCATTCCGTATCACCCTCTTCAAACCGGTGATAGGTGTGACCTTCTGCTTCTATATCTGCCACGTCGCTCATGTTCTTTCTCCCTTGAGACCGCGCTTCTTACCGGCCAACTGCTTAATTCTGCTTATCCGATCCGGTCGTTCTGGTGCGGATCATCCATTTTTTTATCTGCTTCACTTGAAGGGGATGGCTCATCCTCGCTTTTTGCTGGGGATTCTGGAGCCGGCGTTTCTTCTTCTTTTGGCGCATCGCTCATGATAATAGCATTGCTCACCAACTGATGCACACTCTGGATAGCTTCCATATCGAAATCATATTTCGGCAATACCTTGGTAAACTGGCTTTTACAGATCGCACAGATCGCCGCCAGATTGGTGACACCATGTTCTTCGGTGACCTTGCGCAAAGCCCGCATGCGAGGCTGAGCCCCCTTGACACGAACATCCATCAAATCATCGGTCAGAATTCCGCCACCGCCACCGCAGCAGACCGTTCCTTCCTTGATCGTATCTTCATCCATATCGTGATAATTGTTGCACACTGCCTTGATAACAGCGCGCGGAATTTCAAACTGACCACCGGGCTTGTCACCCATGCGCGTCGCGCGGGCAATATTGCAGCTATCGTGGAAGGTCAGCGTCATATGATCATTTTGCGTCTTGTCGAATTCCAACTTGCCATCATTGATGGCGTCAAAGGTGAATTCGCAAACATGCTGTGGTACAGGATATTTTGGATCCAGAAAATCCCAGGGACCAGCCAGCGTATTCAAGAAAGCATAAGCAACGCGCCAGGCATGGCCACATTCACCAAAAATGATGCGCTTGACACCGAGCTCCAACGCCGCTTCGCGAATACGCAGCGATACTTTGCGCATATTATCATACGAACCGATAAACATGCCAAAATTACCGGCTTCAGAAGCCGTTGTGCTCAAAGTCCAATCAACGCCCAGCTCATGAAAAACCTTGGCATAACCGAACAAGCCATCAATGTGCGGCTCTGCAAAAAAGTCGGCGGAGGGCGTTACCAACAAAACATCGGCACCCTTCTTGTCCACCGGTAACTTGATTGGAATACCGGTGTCTTCTTCCAGCTCTTCTTCGAAATCTTCCATCGTCGCCTTGATGGCTTTGGCTGGCATACCCAGATTATTACCAATGGAATGAACCTTGCCGATAATCTCATTGCAATATTTCTGGCCCTTGCCAACGCTATCCATAATCTCGCGAGCGGCCATGGAAATTTCAGCGGTATCAATACCGTAAGGGCAATAGACAGAACAGCGACGACATTGTGAACACTGGTGATAATAATTATACCATTCACTCAGCACATCTTCCGTGAGATCACGGGCACCAACCAGCCAAGGAGCAATTTTTCCAGGGATCGTATAATAACGGCGATAAACGCTGCGCAGTAAATCCTGACGGGCCACCGGCATGTTTTTGGGGTCACCCGTACCAAGATAATAATGGCATTTGTCGGTACAAGCGCCGCATTTGACACAGCTGTCCAGATAGACGCGAAAGGAACGATATTTCTGGCGCAGATCACCGATTTTGGCAATTGCCACGTCCTGCCAGTCATCAACCAGCTCACCGGGAAAGCCCAGGTCATTTTGATGTTTGGGAGCCGCTTCAAAACTGTGCAGGTCTTTCATCGCATCAGGCACCATTACTGGCATCTCAAGTGGATCAGGCAAGGCTGTATCAGCGTCGCTATTCAATTCATCCAGCTCTGATTTATCGAGTTCTGACACAACGGCCCTCCCTAAAAGTCGTTATTTCTTATCGGATCCGCTCTCAAGTGCCTTGGCCCAGGGAGCCAGACGCCGCTTTTCGCGTGGATTATCGACCTGATTGCGGGTCGGACTGAAAAAGATCCCGGGTGCATGCAGCAGCTTGCTGTAGGGGAAAATGATCATCAATATGAGAACCAGTGTCAGATGAACCATCAAGGGCAGGCTGTCAGGCAGCGGCTGCCAGTCAAACATGTTCAAATAGGCAAGGCTCAAAAAGAAGTTTTTGACTGAAACGATATCGGTGCGATCAACATATTGCATCATGAACCCGCTGACACCGATCATGATCAGCAACAACAGCATCAAATGATCAGAGGGCGATGAAATATAGCGCACACGATTGACAACGATCCGCCTTATGGCCAATCCCGCCAGACCAAAGACCATAGCAAAGCCAGCATATTTACCGATCGGTTGAATATAGGCGATACCCAGCCAAATGAAGTCAGGCACATGGCGCGGATCGACGAAATAGCGAATATGACGGATCAGCACCAGCAAGAGGCCAGCATGAAACAGATAGCCAAATATCCAGATCCATTTATTGGACTTGAACAGGCTTTCAAACAGAGCTACTTCACAGAACATTCGCAACCAGACCCCAGAAACCGTAGTCGGCGCAGGCGTGGTCGCGATATTAAGGGGGGCCGGTACTTTTGCATACTCAAAGATTCTATAAGCAATCCCGACAACCAGCAGGATTGTCGCGAAATAGAATGCAAGGGCATAAATCGTGGTGATCACGAGTTTGTTCCTCCGTTACCGACTTCTATCGTTTTCAGCTTGAAATGACTTGTCATTAACAGTGTCACATGGCTTTTCTAACGACATTTGTTCTAATTTCTCAAACACATAATTCAATTTAATCAAGCGAGCGGTCCTGGACGCAGCTCAATCGATGATACGAGCTTTCCCAAATCGTCCCGGTCACTTGATTTAATCGCAAATCACGCTCACCGGCCCCTGGAAAAAACAACAACGTATCCCCCCTACCCTGTTATACGGCAGAACATTTGATCCTGAATACAAAGAGAGGTTTGAAACGCCTGTCGTCCCCAATCAAAAATACCTGAAGCTTTCATTTAAAAAACAACGGGCAATTTCAAAGCGCCCCACCGATCGGAGCGTTCCAACCAGCGAGACACAATTTCATTGACTAGATACAGCCAGTTGGTTTTGGCAGACCGCCAACTTTACAAGCCTGTTTGGCAGGACCATAGGGAAACAACTCATAGAGATATTTGTTGCTACCTTTTTCAGGGCCAAACTTCTTCTTAAGCGCTTTAACAAGCACGCGAATAGCAGGAGCAATTTGATACTCTTCATAATATTCGCGCAAAAAGTTAATCACCTCCCAATGCTCATCAGTCATCTCGATGCCTTCATCCTTTGCAAGCAAACCTGCAAGTTCTGGAGTCCACTGATTGATGTCAGAAAGATAACCTTCTTCGTCATGTTCAATGCTTTCGCCACCAATTTCATAAGCCATTTTAATTCTCCTGTTTTCTATCATTCCCGTCATTTTGCTTCTTAAATCAAGAAACAACCGAAAGCGGGAATTCTTTTTTACAAAAGCCTTTTCCGCTCAATTCCCAAGCCCAACCCATTGCCAGGTCAGATTTTCAAGGTATTACAGCCATGCCTGTGTTGCTGTGTGCTTTTCGACCAGGTCGACAAAACCACCAAAATCAACACTTTCAATGCCATCGATCATGGTCTGATTGGCGAGACCGCGCGCATCAACATCTGGACCAAGTACATAGAACTTGATATTGCCCATGCGCTTTTTGATAAAGTCGGCGACCGCAGTATTGTCGAGAGCGCCATAGACGCCATCTTCGATCAGCAAGATACCAGCGCCGTCCTCGCAAACCCGCAGGCAGCTTTCGAGCGTATTACGCTCAAAAGGCGACTTGTTCACTGTATGTAGTAGCATATTCAGTCTCCTTTAGGCTGTCAGAATTACTTCTTGTTTCGACATCAGAGATTTAAGATCATCAGAACTCAAAACTTCAACCGGCACAACCAAATCTTCGACGGTCAGACCACGTGCTTCCAGACTTTCTTTTTCGACATAGAGTTTTTCAACGTCATAGCCTTCAAGTGCCCGAAATGTTGGCGAAAAATTCTTCATGTTGACGCCTTTGGTCTCTTGCTCTTTCTTGAGCTGATAGACCCCATCATCCATAAAAACCACATGCACATCTTGTTCAAAAGCGGCAGCGATCAAAACTTTCTCAAGCATTTCCAGAGCATAGACCGTCCCATAAGGGGCCTTGCGATTGACATACATGAAGCGTTTGACAACTTCTGGTCCGTCCTCATCCCATTCTTCTTCCATCAAATATCTCCTAATCACCAAACGTTATCTGTCGGTCTGCAACGATACCGGATTCAATCAACTGCCCCAGACCCGAGATACGGAATCCAGGTGCCAGAATGTCATCCTTGATACCGCGACGTAGCGCAGCAGCAACACAGACAACGAGGTCCACTTTGTGCTCCTCAGCAAGTGCTGACCAGAGTTTCACAAGGTCCCTGTCGTCAGCCTGTGGCTCGGACAGTTTATTGGCGTTATTCACACCATCATAATAAAAGAACACCCGATAAATCTCGTGCCCTTTTTCCAATGCAGCCTTCGTAAACAGATAGGCGCTATCAGATGCTTGGTGCTGAAACGGCCCTTCATTGACCAGAATACCAAATTTCAAAGCGTCATCCCCCAACTTGATAAGTTACGTTTTTTTCAACAGGCTTTCGCCATGTTGTAATTTCGCTCATGTCAGACGTTCAAAGCAACTATGCTTATCCGCCTCGCTTCATTATGACGCAATCCATACCCAAAATGAGCAAGCTCAAAATCAAAAGGACCGCAAAGAGTAGAGGCATACAAAATACGCCTCTACTTACTTGTCTTCGCTCTAGTCGATAAGTTCTCGACTAGAAGCGGATATGCGCCGAGTGGTTCATTGAATTGCGAGCGCCGACCCAAGTATCAATGTGATGCTTGGTAAAGGCGAACCCGGTTTTTTCAAAGAAGGCAGGCCAACCGATACGGTCAATCCACTCTCCAACACGCTCCCAATCACGCGCATCAGCTTTGTAAATGGATAGAATTGTGCGAACAACCGCCTCAACTTCAGGCCAACGCGGTGGATTATTGGGAAGGTTAGCAACCACAAGTTTGTGAAACGTTGGTTTGGAGCGCGCATTTGAATGCTTGCCACCCACCCACACTGCAATCCGGGTTTCTTCTTTACCGTTGATCTGCATAGGCGGACAAGGCGCGAAACACGCACCACAGCAAATGCATTTCTTTTCGTCAACTTCAAGCGATGGCTTGCCATTGACCATGGCTGGGCGAATAGCCGCAACCGGACAACGAGCCACAACAGATGGGCGCTCACAAACCTTGCTGACGAGATCATGATTGATCCGTGGTGGTTTGGTATATTGCACATTGATGGCGATATCACCCTGGCCACCACAGTTAATCTGACAACAAGATGTTGTCACCTTGACGCGGTTAGGCATCTCTTCAGAAATAAAGTCCTTATGGAAGATATCCATCAGACTTTTTGTGACGCCAGAAGCGTCTGTTCCTGGAATGTCGCAATGCAACCAACCCTGCGTATGGGAGACCATGGCAATCGAATTGCCGGTACCACCAACGGGATAGCCAGCTTCACCAAGTTTGGCGATCAGTGGATCAACCTTGCTTTGATCGGCGCACAAGAATTCAAGAGAGCTACGCGCGGTAAAACGCAGGAAGCCATCGCAAAACTCGTCAGCCAAATCGCACAATTGATGGATCTGGAATGAATCCATCTGACGCGTTGTACCCGCCTTGACAGTCCAGATTTCATCGCCACTTTTTGCAACATGATGCAAAACACCTGGGCGTGGCCGGTCGTGCCAGTCCCATTTTCCGTAATTGGCTTTCATAATCGGGTGCATATATGGCATGGGATCTGGAACACCGTGCTCATCGGGTAGCTTTGGCGGTGGTGGTCTATCATTCATATTAAATTCTCCTTGATCTTCCTCTTGTCGAGACCCGTTTCAGCCTCTGGAATTCTGATTGAAAGATCTGATAAACAAGGATCCACCAGATCAATATTGTTTGCTATTCAGCAGCTTCTGCCTCACCTTTTTTGACGAAATATTTAGCGGCCTCCTCATCGAAATCGGATGTATCAACATAGCTCGATGTACGTGGATGCGCGATCATATTGGGGTTTGGATCGATGCTCAGAGCTTCCAGGAAGTCCGGCAGACCAACGCGGTCGATAGTTTCACCAACGCGTTCATGCTCAAGGGCATTGTCAGCAAAGAAGTCAATGCATTCACCGGCAAATTCAACCAATTCGTCATAATCTTCGTCGCTATCAAGCTTGATGAAAGGCTTGATCATGGTACCCATGAGATCGCCTATTTTCAGTGAGCGCTTGCCGCCCATGAGGATTGAAGCGCCTTTGTCATCGCCAGGAGATAGAGCCTTTGGCATGACGTTGAGGCAATGCATGCAACGAACACAGCTGCGATTGTCAATCTCGACGGTATCATTGTCATTCAGCGAGATGGCGTTGCTTGGGCAACGGGTCACAACACTGTCTATGAAATATTTGCGACCCGCTTCTTTTATGTAAGCAGTGACCTCTTCCTGGTTGATCTTGATATCATCACGCCAGGTACCTATGACGGCGAAATCGGAGCGATGGATGGCATTGACGCAGTCATTACCACAACCAGAGAATTTGAATTTGAACTTGTAGGGAAGCGCAGGACGATGCATTTCATCAAGATATTCATTGATGATCATGCGCATGGCTTTGGCCTCATCATAGCAGGACATTTCGCAACGGGCATGGCCAACACAGCTCATGCTCGTACGAAGAGCAGGGCCAGCACCACCAAGGTCAAAACCAAGAGCGTTGAGTTTGTCAAAAGCTGGCTGGGTCTGTTCGGTTGTACAACCCTGGAACATAATGTCACCAGATTGTCCATGAAACGCAATCAAACCTGAACCATGCTCTTCCCAGATATCACTCATGGAGCGCAAAAGATCGGTAGTGTAATGCATGCCAGCTGGCGGCATGATGCGCAGAGTATGAAATTCTTTTGCTGCTGGATAGACATCAGCTACTTCGGAGAAACGAGGAATAATACCACCGCCATAACCAAACACCGAAACCGTGCCGCCCTTCCAGAAACCAAGGCGCTCTTGATAAGAATGCTCAAGCTGTCCCAAAATGTCATTGACCATTGGCGTATAAGATTTGCCACTGTCGCGCAGACGTTTCAGCGCCGTCACAAAACTAGGCCATGGACCTTTTTCCAGCTCATCAAGCATGTCGGTTGAGTGAATTTTCATATCTGACATATTGTCGTTCCCTCCTTCGGATATCTCTTTTTTTGCTTCTTCAATTTGCTGTGAGGCATTTCCTATCGCGTTTCCCTGAACATCAAATTCAAGAATCGCATCGCCTGCTTCAAGCTGTATTTCTATCTCATCGAGTCGCTCCAGAGCGGTGAAGTAACGCGCTTGTTCTTCATCTTTTTTTAGTTCTTCAACAGCCTTATTACGCAAATCTTGAATAGACCTTAGTAAACTTTCCTTATTCAATTCGCTCCTCCTCCGGCGTATCGACTCAATCCCGCAAACCATCGCCATCAACAATGAGCGCGCACTATATAGGTTGTTTTTGGCCTGACATGGCGCTTAATTCCCATCTCACTGGCTCGCGAAGTTCAACCTCGATATCAGATCGTATGAACCCACATCAAAACAAATCCTGCACCACATTTTTATCACTTGCAGTCCATTGAATATGCGGTTTATATCATTGAAGTAGAATATTTAAAAGCGCTAATATGAATTTGCATGTAAACTCGCTGTCAAATAGTCTCAAACAACCAAGCATATGAAGAAAAATTGTAAAAAATGCGTTTATTTACAAAAGGTTATAAAAACAAGAATACAGCTTAAAACAACCATTCTTGCGCTGCTATGTGGAAGGATTATCTCCCTTTCAAGCGATACGATATAGTTTGAATTGGCAAAAATGAGGCAATATGTCCCGAATTCTATTTTCGAGAAAACAGACCGTAACAGGGTATTGGACACAAGTATAAAATGAAACCTGGAACAAAAAAGCAAGCAGCCATCTATCGGCTTGATCGGAGCGAGGTTTATAAACATTGGCGCGACGACAAGCTGTCGCATGCCTCGATTGATGCTAGCGAGATACTCGTAGAGATAGAGGATATCAGTGCGCCGAACCCGACTGAAAGCGCCGAGATCCTCAAGCATTGCTGCCATAATAATATGGCGCTGTACCGCTGCAATAGTGCATGCGACAAAGAACAGGTGGTACGAAACAAGGCCCATGCCTTTGCCCATCATTTTGGCTTGCACCGGGTCGAACAGCACCGCTCCATGACGCCGGACGGGCTGGTATCAATTGAGATCATCGACAATAGCACGGAGGGCCGTGCGGGCTTTATCCCCTACACCGACAAACCAATCAGCTGGCACACCGATGGCTACTATAATCCAACGACCTCGCGCATTAAGGCGATGATCCTGCATTGCGTGCGCTCAGCGCCAGAGGGCGGCATCAATGAGCTATTTGATCCCGAACTCGCTTATATCGCGCTGCGCGACGAAAATCCCGACTATATCAACGCTTTGTCCCATCGCCGCACTCTGACGATACCAGCTTTCGCGGAAAAGGATGGGACTACACGAGCTCAATCTGTTGGTCCCGTCTTTACCTGGGATCGCTATACCGGCAATCTCCACATGCGCTTCACCGATCGCAAACGCTATATCGAATGGTGCAAAGATGACATAACAGCCGAAGCTGTCGGTTTTTTGCGCCACGTGCTTGCCAATGACGATCATGTCCTTAAATATAAAATGAACGCTGGCGAGGGCATTATCTGTAACAATGTCCTGCATAACCGCTCCGCGTTTGAGGACAATAACAAGCCCGCAGCAGGCCGTCTGCTCATGCGCGCACGCTATCTCGACCGTATTGAGGGTACCTGCGACTGAGCGGCGCTTAACAATAGACGCCAACCTTGTTAAAATCCCCACAATAGATACGAAAAAAAGGCAACAGCCCCCCTTGGAAGCCTTGCCATAGAAGGGACAAAAACATGCATTTAAGTGATCTGATTATTTCAAACCCGGAAGTAACAAATTTTGACGATCTAAAACAACTTATTGTTGCTGCAGCTCAATCTGGTGAACGCTTTTTGCATCTCGATATCAAGCCGGATTATCGCGACACACCAAGCAATTGGGAACTCAAGCTGGAAGCTGCGTTCTACTGGGGCGACCAAATCCTCCCGCCAGCCGAAAACGCCGCCAAAAAAGAAAACAAATAGAAGGCTGAAGCAAATGAGCGATGAACGAGCAGGACGACGCATGGGGGGAGCCGAGCTTGAAGGCGTTGGAGAACACAAAGACGAGTTCGCCAGTTTTCACGCGCCTTATCGCAATGCCGTTATTACCTTGATCGACAAGCCATCTGATGACGTGCCACTTATGGAAATGCGCATCCGCGAGGGGCGACGTATCACCGTCCTTGAACTTGATAGTGATACAGCTGAAAATCTCGCCAAGACGCTGCAGTGCTGGGCCGACAAAGTACAAAATAAAGGGGCTTGAATGGAATATCTGCCCATAAATATTGACCTTAGAGGTCGCAAGGTCATTGTCACAGGTGGCATCACCGGCTCGGCTCGTAAGGTTGACCTGGCACTGCGTGCGGGGGCCAAGGTCACGGTCCATGCGCAAAAGCTTGGGCCTGACTTTCATGAACTGGTAAAAAACCGTGCCCTCACCCACGTCAATACACGCCTCTGTAGCGACGAGCTTACCGATGTGGCGCTGATCTTTGCTGCCTGCGAAGAAGTGGACGAAGACAAGCGCATTTTCGATATGGCAAGAGCGGCTGGCGTACTGGTCAATGTGCCTGACAAATCCGAACTTTGCGATTTCATCATGCCCGCCATTCTGGATCGCAGCCCACTGGTCATCTCTGTTTCCTCGGGCGGTGCCTCCCCTATACTGGCGCGGGTTATCAAGGCTCGGCTCGAGACCCTGTTCCCCGCTGCTTACGGTCAGCTGGCCAGTTTTGTCAGTCGTTTTCGCGACGATGTCATGGACAATATCAAATCGGGAGCCGGGCGATTACGCTTTTGGGAAAAAGCCATTGATGGTCCCGTGGCCGATATGGCGCTTTCTGGCGACCTGCGCGGCGCCGAAGAGCAAATGCGTGCCGAACTGAAAGCTTCAATTGAAACAGATGGCAAACCTCTGATGGGGGAAGTTTATGTAGTGGGCGCTGGCCCCGGCGATCCCGATCTTTTGACCTTCAAGGCTCTGCGCCTCATCCAGCGCGCCGATGTGGTGCTTTACGATCGTCTGATCGGTAAGGGATTGCTCAATCTTGTGCGCCGCGATGCCGAGCGGATTTATGTCGGCAAGCTGCCCAAAGACCATATCATGCACCAGGAAGAAATTACCAAACGCCTTGTGGAGTTCGCCAAACAGGGTAAGCGGGTGTTGCGCCTCAAGGGCGGTGATCCTTTTATCTTTGGCCGCGGCGGCGAAGAAATCGAAATGCTCGCCGAACATGGGGTACCCTTTCAAGTTGTGCCCGGTGTAACCGCAGCGGCTGGATGCTCGTCATATGCGGGCATTCCCCTCACCCACCGCGATCATGCCCAATGCTGCATCTTCGTGACCGGCCATGGCAAGGATGGCAAGGTGGACCTCGACTGGGAAGCGCTCATCAAGCCCCACCAGACCGTCGCCATTTATATGGGCCTCGCGCAACTGGCGATTTTGACCAGTGAATTTATTGGCAATGGCGCCGACAGGGATTTACCAGTCGCTGTCATCGACAATGGCACAAGGCACAATCAACGCGTCATCATTGGCACGCTGTCGACCATTGCTGACAAGGTCAAGGATTCTGGCATTGAAGGCCCAGCCGTGACCATAGTCGGTACCGTCGTCACTCTGCATGACAAGCTCAAATGGTTCATGCCGGAAAAACAAAGCGCCCGAGCTGCGCAATCATCGAGAGATGCCATCCCCGCTCATATAAGTACGAAATAACCCACAAAAGAACGGCATGCCCAAGCCAAACATTAGAGACAAGAATGAATATCGTCACTTAAAGTAATGCGTCTTCGTCCGGGAATTCGCTCCATGAGATATTTGAAAGTGACTGACAATTGCGGGCATTGTGATGAGGAATTGCTTCGTCAAAGATCAGATGATGCGGCCACTTATTTCACCATTCTCATTCTCGGGCATATTATTGCGCCGCTATTACTCATTATCGAGACCCATTTCTCGCCCGCCTACTGCGTTTCTGCGCTGACAGGCATCCCGCTTGGTGATCGGTGCCTTTACCTTACCGGTATTGAAACGCGTCAAAGGGGGCGTAATTGGATGGGTACTCTACATGTATGGCTTTGATCCAGACCATGAGCCAGAATATCCATCTCTGTCGACCAATATGGAAACCAGTTCACAAGTCTCTCAATAGATTCTAGTCGGTAGCACCCTGACTTTGACGAAAACAGCTTAAGCGGCACTCGTCTTATTGAGCCAACGCCAGCTATTTTACCTTTTTGAGTATCTGTTTGACCATTTTATAGAAATTTTTCTTTCCGGGATAGCCACGAATACGTGCGACCTCGCGACCCTTTGTGAACATCACAAAGGTCGGGGTCACCGAAATAATGCGGCGCAAAGGATAGCCGCCCGTACCATGTCGGTCGATATTGATTTCCCGCAATGGAGCCTTGTGGCCAAGCACGCTCCAGCGATAATTGGGCCTCACTTCACGGTTGAAAATCTGGCAATAAACGCAGCTTCTAGAGCCAAACATCACCAGTTCCTTCTCACCCGCATGTGCCTGTTCTGGCAAAATAAACAATAAGGACAAAGCCACGATAAACCAATTGGTGATACGACGCATCATCTTGAAAAACTCCATTACTCAACCTCAAGGCGCATTAATACCCGCAATTATAGATAATTTCCTGTCAACCACCATAGATAACAACCATTCCCCCGTACAATCTGGGTTGCTGGTAAGGTAAATTTAATTTCTTCCATCCCACTTCCCTGCTCTTGAATTCACACCAGCCCATCCCCAGATAGAGGTAGCACACGCCCGTTGCATGGGTGTGCAACACGGCCTTTAACTCTTCGCTCTCATAGAGGTGGAGTGGCCGATACCGGTGGCTCAGGCACGCTGCTTGAGCTCAACATATCGCTTATCAACAAGGATATATATTATGAGAACGTTTGACCTTTCCCCTCTTTACAGATCCACCATCGGCTTTGATCATTTGGCCAATATGCTCGACAATATGAGCGGCGTTGATCGTGATAGCGGAAACTACCCTCCCTTTAACATCGAACTGCTCGATGAGAACAAGTATCGCTTGAGCATGGCCGTTGCAGGCTTTGCCAAAGACGAGATTAATATCGAAGTCAAAGAAAATGTGCTTGCCGTCATGGGACAGAAAAAATCTGACGACGAGAAGAACGACTATCTTCATCGCGGTATCGCAACGCGTAATTTCGAGCGCCGTTTCCAGCTTGCTGACCATGTGCTCGTCAACGAAGCAGAAATGAAGAACGGGCTGCTACATGTCGAACTGGTACGCGAACTACCCGAAGCAATGAAGCCGCGTACCATTGCAATTTCTGTGAGCGACGACGAACCCAAACTCATCGAAAGTGAAGCTGCGTAACCACTGGCTGTATGTAACCAAATGAAAACGGACGGGCTTTCCCAGCCTGTCCGTTTTTTTCCCTGCTTCATTGCCAGAACTTCGCTGCAACCATGTCGACACGGCGCTTTGGTCCCGATTGTATTTGTCTAAAAAGCCACGGATGAAGATCATCGAGATCTAACGGGCGGTGACCAATAATTGACCAGCCGCTAAATTTGAACGCTGCAATGCCCATCTCCCTCGCAAAAAAGCTGGATCGCGAACCTATTCCACCTTTTGGAGGAAGCTCAATCACTCGCCCCACGATATGGGGTCATCAGCCAATAAAATTGGCCAATAATCACGTGGGACTAAACATTAGGCATTTTAAATAAAACCAACCTAAGCCGCGTCCTCGACACGCCACATGGCAGGAGCGTTTTCGAGGCGCTCTCCCATTGCGACGCGCTGGGCTTCGATGCCTGCAGGCAAATGAGTGCCGAACTGCTCGAAATAAACCTTGAGGTCTGCGACTTCGGCAAGCCCGGCTTCTCGCGATACCTCAGTGAGGTGCGTAAACAGCTCTGGTTCAAAAGGCATACCGCTCCAGTTAAAGTCCTCATAGCTTGGCACAAGACCAAACGGGCTTAACGACGCTCCTACATTACCATTGACGCGATCGACCACCCATTCCAGCACGCGCATGTTCTGACCAAACCCCGGCCACATGAATTTGCCGTTTTTGTCCTTACGGAACCAGTTGACACGGAAGATTTTCGGGTTCTTGAGGCCCTGCTTTTCGCGGCCCTGCCCCATGTCGAGCCAATGTTGCCAATAGTCGCCCATATTGTAACCAATGAACGGCAGCATGGCGAACGGGTCGCGGCGGATACCCGAGACGCCAATTGCGGCGGCCGTTGCTTCTGATCCCATCGTGCAGGCCTGAAAGACGCCATGATCCCAATCAAAGGCCTCATAGATCAGCGGAAAGGTTTTTGATAAACGCCCACCGAACAAGAAGGCACTGATTGGCACGCCTTCAGGGTCTTCCCATCGCGGATCGATGCTTGGACACTGACCGGCTGGTGCCGTAAAACGTGAGTTTGGATGAGCGGCTGGCGTATCGCAAGCTGGTGTCCAGTCATTGCCCGTCCAGTCGATCAGATGATCCGGCACAGGGCCATCAATATCTTCCCACCACACGTCGCCATCATCGGTAAGCGCCACATTGGTGAAAATACAGTTTTCTTTCATGCTCTCCATGGCCATGGGATTGCTGTCATAGCTGGTGCCAGGTGCCACACCAAAGAAACCATATTCGGGATTGATAGCACGCAAGGTGCCATCTTTATCCGGCTTGATCCAGGCAATATCATCGCCAACCGTATAGACTTTCCAATCCTTCATGCCCTCTGGCGGCAGCACCATGGCCAGATTAGTTTTGCCACAGGCACTTGGAAACGCAGCAGCAATATAGGTATTTTCTCCAGCAGGGCTTTTTAGACCAAGAATTAGCATATGCTCGGCCAACCAGCCTTCTTCATGCGCCATGGTAGAGGCGATCCGCAGCGCCAGACATTTTTTGCCAAGCAAAGCGTTGCCGCCATAACCTGATCCATAGGACCAGATCTCGCGGGTTTGCGGAAAATGGGTGATATATTTATTGTCAATCTCGGCTTCGCACGGCCACGGCACATCCTCTTGGCCAGGTTCCAGTGGTGCGCCGACAGAATGTAGACATTTAATAAATTCGCCATCGCCCAGCGTGTCCAGCACTTGCTGGCTAACACGGGTCATGATGTGCTGATTGGTGACCACATAGGCACTGTCGGTAATCTCAATACCGATCTGCGCAATGGGGGAGCCGATGGGACCCATCGAAAACGGGATCACATACATGGTGCGCCCCTTCATGCAGCCCTCATAACTCTTGCGCATTTCAGCTTTCATTTGCGCTGGTGCCATCCAGTTATTGGTAGGGCCGGCATCTTCCTCTTTTTCATGACACATGAAAGTGCGGTTCTCGACACGGGCTACATCAGAAGGGTGAGAGCGGGCGAGATAAGAATTGGGGCGTTTTTCTTCATTAAGCTTAATATAGACACCGGCCTCTACAAGTTCCGCGCACAATCGGTCATATTCGGCCTTTGACCCGTCACACCAGACAATCTTGTCGGGGGTACACATCTTTGCAACCTCACCAACCCAGCTGATCAATTCATTGTTGCTTGTGCGTGAAGCTCCATCGTGAGATAGTGTCATTATAGGGGACTCCCTTCGGTTTCTAAAGAAGATGTCGGGCGAAACATCCCTGCGACCAATGGGATGTAGTTGACCTGACTATCCCTCAAAATGTGTTCACTTGCAACTGCTAGAATTCGACTTATTTGGTTGTATCAATGAATGATAACTGTGCATAATGCACCCTTATACCAAAAAGGATTTATGTCATGAAAATGATAATGACCGCAGTGTTCGGTTTGATTTTTGTTTTAAGCTCCACCCAGTCATATGCCAAATCTCGCTCGCTTGCTGGAAGCTGGAAAGGCGGCGGTAGTTTTACCACCTCATCTGGTGGCAAGGAGAGAACGAGATGCCGCGCAAAGTTCCGCGCGCAAAAGTCTGGTCGATATAGTGTTTATGCCCGATGCTCAGTAGCCAGCGTTGGCCTTCTTAAGCAATCAGCAACCGTTAGAAGCGTCGGTAAAAACCGTTATCGCGGCCGCTTCTCAAATAGTGAATATGATGTTCATGGCTCCATCACTATTGTTGTCAAAGGCAATCGCCAATATATCACTTTGAGAAGCACGAGTGGGCGTGGGGATCTTGTCTTTCGTCGCCGTTAAGATTATGATCTGGCTTTTTGGGGCCAGCGTGACCAACTTTTGATGAGCGTCATCTGGTGTCTCCACACGCGTGAGCTGAAGTCAAGACGGCATCGTCCCACACGCATCATGAAGTCGCAACCTTCAGGGTCGATGCTGATCAACTGTCAGGGACCTTCACCGCCTTGCAACAGATTGACCGCCATATTACGTAAGCTTCCCCATGCTGCTCATTCATATGAGTCTAGATGCTCTGCTCAGCCTCTTGAAGTTCCTGTAGTGCCACTTTTTCCAAACAAAGAAATTTGCCGGGACTGACGGGGCAGTACCGCCCCCCGCGAAATGGGCGTCCTCAACCTGCAGTTCATAAAACGAAAAATAAGCAAACTGCGCATAAAATACTTTGGGGTGCTTAGCCATGAAGCGTTGCATGTCTTCAATACACATACATTTATGATGCGTCCGTAAACCTGCACCCGACCCTGGTAGCGGGTCAGTGGATTGGCGTGATCGCCTGTACCATCGAATAACAAAGACACGCGCGAGTCTTTGGCCAGGTTTTTGATATGGCGTGAAATATCCGCAATCAACAAGGTCGGCGTGACGTCCATCAAACCTGCAACCCCGGTAAGGGACAAGAACGGGCCTCCATTTTCCAGATCAATACTCGCCAGCGCCACTTTATCGGCCAGAAGCGACCCTTCTGGCTATTGGTGCAACCTCGCTAGGGGGAGGCAGTGGCGGTCTTGACGAAGGCGAGGAGCTATCTTTTTTGGTCATTGTGGGGATCATTTTTGTTCAGGTTTTGACTTACTGGCAAGAGACGCCTAAAAACAGTGTCATAATAAAGATGAAACACCCAGCGCCTCCCAACATGACGGCATGATTGAGCGCTGATAAAAGGGTTGAAACTATGCCAACGATTGCACTGGTTGATGACGACAAGAATATAATCGGTTCGTTAAGTGTACTGTTCGAAAATGAAGGTTACAATGTCAACACCTATCATGAC
>JAAETJ010000242.1 GCA_024228495.1 bacterium
ACCAGAAAACGTGGTCAGGCTTTGTTACCCTCCCTCCTTTCCTTGTTGTTAGTTTAGCTCCTTGAAACCCATATTGAGCCAAAGTCAAATGGCAGTAGAGATTTTAGGAGGGTTCCAGAGCTGCCCAGATTTGACCATAGTATTGAGAATAACAAGTAATTTGCGCATACAGGCAGTCAACGCAACTTTTTTGACTTTGCCTTGTTTCAATAAATGTTGATAAAAAGATTTGATAACAGGATTATGTCTCGTGGCAGATAAGGTGGCCATATACAAAACCGACCGGACAGAAGTCCGTCCGCCAAAGATGCGCCGTTTGCCGCGGTGTTTACCGCTATCGTGGTTGAAGGGAGCCACCCCGACTAAAGCGGCAATCTCTTGGCGGTTGAGTTGGCCTAATTCAGGCAGGTCAGCCAGCAAGGTGGCGGCCGTGATGGGGCCAATGCCCGGCACACTCTCAACTTGTTTGGCCCTTTCAGCCCACAGCGGGTTAGTGGCTATGGCTTGGCTAATTTGTTCTTGCAAGGCCTCAATATCGGCTTGCAACCAAGCAATGTGCCGCTTGATATGCGCCCGCATCGCTGGGCCAACCGTGTCCAACCGATTTTTCTCAGCCCCGACCATCAGTACCAGTTGTCGGCGCCGCGTGACCCATTGGTTGAGTTCTAATTGGCTCTCGCTTCGTCTGGCTTGGGCTTTGGGCTTCATGGTGGCTCCAAAGCGGGCTATCAGGCGGGCGTCTATCTTGTCTGTCTTGGCCAACAGCCCTTCCGCTCGGGCGAAGGCTCTCACCCGAGTTGGATTGACCACCGCCACTTCTTGCCCATCTTCCACCAACTCACTCACGATGGCCGCCTCATATCCGCCTGAAGCTTCGACCACCACTAATTCCGGCTCTCGTTCGGCCACCCATTCTCTGACCGCTACTCGTCCTGTTTCATCATTGGCAAACTCTCTCACTCTCTTTTCGCCATTGACCCCGACATCCAACTTTTCTTTGCCTACATCTATTCCTACCACTTGCTTTGTCATTTTTCTTTCCGCTCCTGATTATTTTGGGTCGCCCACACTAGCACGTATTCGGACTCCTATTAGTAGGGTCCCCTCAACTGTTCGGGCTTTCTTTTTGTTCAACCTGGCGATCCAAGCTCTGAGACGGTCTTTTGACCTAATGACAATCGATCTACCAGGTTCGTTTCTTATTTTACATCAGTTGCGCTATCATACTAATGACATACACTCAGTGTAACGACCGTAATGTTCAAAATGATCAGCCATTTCATCCTCTACCGAATCGTGATATAATACAATAAATTACCGCAAGCTTGATGTTGAAGGTTGAGGGCAAAATGATTGGTCGAACATTAGGCCCTAACCAGTGAATTTCTTGTACATTGAGCAAGAAATTTTGCAATGATGCCTTTTTTGGTTCCGGCTCGTCCGGGTTAGGTAACT
>JAAETJ010000243.1 GCA_024228495.1 bacterium
ACCCGCGGCATGGGGCTGGTTGGCTGTGTTGAATGTGTGGCTGACAGCAAAAATGGCGATGCGCTGCAGATGGACCGCGAGTTGGGCTACAGGATCGATGCCCACTGTCAGAATCTCGGCCTGATCTTGCGTCCACTCATCAACATGTGCGTATTCTCACCACCTCTGATTATCAACGAGGCCCAGATCGATCAAATGTTTGACATCCTTGAGCAGGGGATCAATCTTGCTACAGATGATCTGGCGCGTGGAGGTTGATTACTGCATGGTGAGAATTGGAGGAAAAGGTCGTAAAAGATTTCGGTGGTGACGGTAGTGTTGCTTGTGAGCTCTTACGAATTGCCAGGGCATTCAGTTTGGAGCTTAATGACCGCCTCGGGTTGTTTGTCACGAGTGCCATTTTGAGCTTTACCGGCGCGGCGGGATTTCTGCCGTGGTCTTAATGACCACAAGGAAAGGCCAGCAGAGGCGAAAAGCCGGTCAAATGACCCCAGAATAAGCCGGATGTGCCCTGGACAGGGTAATATCAGTTCCATAGCCTTTTGAGGCCATGGATTTTTTTCTTTAATAGTCAGTTTCGGTTTGACACTGGCAGGTGTTCAAGCCTAATTTCAAGTCAATCGACGGTGCCCTGATCAAGGGCTGGAAAAGAATCCGGTGCGGTTGACCCAAGCAGGGGACCAAGACGGAGACTGTCTCAGGCGTAAACGGAATTTACCCATGCGTGGGAGTTTCGTTGATGGCACTTCGATTTTATTTTTCGAACCTGTCAGGGACGACGCAAATGAGACAGACCAATTCACCCGGTGAACTCACTACAAATGGCAAGAAAATCGGCATTATGGTTTGCGGTCACGGATCACGCAACCAGAATGCAGCAAAAGAATTCTCAAAAGTGGCTGAAGGGCTGA
>JAAETJ010000244.1 GCA_024228495.1 bacterium
CACTCTTTTAGGTAAGCCGGGTTGTCGACCGCGTCGCGTCGCCCAGTAGACCCAATCGCCATCACAAGGACTTTTGTTTCCGCGCACCTTAATGTGTCGTTGGATAGGTGTTTGGTAATGTCGAATAAGTGAGACACATTCCTTAGGAGCAAAGTTCCAAGAGCCTGTTTCCAAACGCCAGTATTTGTGGACAATCCATTTGCTGGGTTTGGTTGAATGACGACGTTTTGCCCAGCGAAGCAATTTGACAAACGTTAAGTGTGACAATTTTTCAAAAACATCTTTCGAGACCACTGTGGCATAATAGTTTGTCCAGCCTCGGATGACAGGATTGAGTTGCCCAATGAGCCGGGCTTGCGGTGTTGCCAGGTTGGCATCTATAACGGCACAGATAACTCGATAGTGTCTCTGAATTGCTTTTTCGCTGGGTTTGATAAGCGTTTTGTAGCCAAGCAGTTTCGGATATCGTCCGCTTGTCTTACCTGAGTGTGTTTTTCCCACTGGATATTGCCGAATGTGAAAACCCAGGAAATCAAAGCCAACTTTTTCCTCATGATGGTTCAATGTATGGGTGATTTGTGTTTTACTTGGTTTCAGTTCCAATCCCATGCTGTCTAACCATTGCGATACCACCTGTTTTGCTGCTTCTATCACTGCCAGTTCGGGGTGTAAAACGACTAGATCATCGGCGTACCGAATCACTTTTGCTTTTGAACATCTCTCAGCAACGGCCGTTTCCAATCCATGCAGGGCGATATTCGCAATCAAAGGGGAAATTACGCCCCCTTGTGGCGAGCCTTCGGTGGTGGGAAATAACTCCTCACCATCCATCACGCCAGCTTTAAGCCAGGCACGGATGGCTCTCCGCATGACAGGATAGGTTTGCAGTTTGGCTAATACAGCCGAATGCGATATTTTATCGAAGCAAGCGGCGATGTCTGCATCCAAGACATATTTAGCCTTGAGACAGATGTTTTTGAAGATGGCTTCTATCGCATCGTGAGCAGAACGCCCTGGTCGAAAACCATAGCTGTTTGGCTCAAAGCGAGCTTCCCATTCTGGTTCCAATGCTAATTTGACTAATGCTTGTTCTGCCCGGTTGGAAAGAGTGGGAATGCCTAACGGCCGTTTCTCCACTTTCCCCGGTTTGGGTATCCAAACCCGCCGTACAGGACAAGCTGTCTGGGACAGGGTCAGTGTTTGAGCCAGTTGTAATCGTTCCGGTGGGGTCAAAGCTTTGACGCCATCTACCCCGGCCGTATTTTTGCCACGATTATCTTGGGTCACTCGCCGCACTGCCAGACATCTAGCCGACCAGGAACTTATCAAGAGCCTTTGGAGTTTGTGGATTGCTTTCGTGTCGCCACGTTGAGAAGCTTGGTAAATACGTTTTTGGAGCTTGAAGACTGCCCGTTCGATTTTTCTCCAGGGCAATTCTTGCCATTCATACATCGGTCGCGTTGCCGTGTTCATAACGTCTAAACTCCTACTGGCATCTTTACCTTCCAATCTTGTGTCTCCACGTCTGCATATCCGAAGCATTACCTTCGGCATTGGCTTTTTGGAGAATCTTGCTCGCCTATTGCTTGCGGCTGGTTGCCTGCTCAGAATGAGAGCGCAAGGCAGGTTACTTCGTTCCGACTGTCCGTTTGACGTATCCGTAGGGTCAAATTATCCACCGGATTTTGCGGGTGTGAACCCTGGTCGGCTAGTCATCCGCCAGGCCCCTATCCTGTACCGTTTTGGTCAAGCCTGTTAGTCCACGTTGGCTTGTCTCCGATTACGATGGTTCAATTTGTTCGTGTTCCTACCCCTAGATACCTGCTGGCAGGTGTGGCTCAGTTGGACTCTGAGTTGACCCGCTTTTCATCCCGCTTTCCACGATTGATGACCATTCGCACGCAGAAGGATGATGCTTTTCCCCGTTCACTGGGGATTGGGAATTACACCCAACATCGGACAGTCAGTTGTCAGGGTTCTGGTTAGCCAATACCATTACCTTGCTGCTCATCCCCCGGCTAAATGCCGGTTTCGAGCAAACGAATCGCACGACTAGGATCGGAACCGAAAACGGCCACCTTGTACCCAAATTGCAGCGGTTTTCAGCGGCCGTTTTCTGAGAAAATATGGGTTAGCTTCGGCGCAACGACCGCAATCCACCCAGTTCCGGCTTGGCAGTTAGCGTGAAATCATAGCGTCCTGTTAGGCGGATGTGACCAAACCCCAGCGGCGTTAGCCGCCTAATATCCTCATCACGAATATCCATCCCCGTATGCCGCAAATGGTCAAGTGCCTTCTGAATGTACAACGTGTTCCACAAAACAATGATATTCACTACCAAACCCAAAGCACCGAGCTGATCCTCCTGTCCATCCTGATACTTCTTCCAAACCTGTCCACGCCCGCCATGAAACACAGCCCGCGCCAATTGGTGTCGTTGTTCACCCCGATTAAGTTGAACCAAGATACGGCGACGATAGCTGGCATCATCAATGTAATTGAGCAGGTACATTGTTTTCGCCACCCGTCCAACTTCAGCAATCGCTTTGGCTAATTCTGATGAGCCTTTGCCAGCCTGGAGTGTTTTCATAAACTCCGAAGCGGTTAACATTCCCAGTTTTAGGGAGCCGGCTACTCGCAATAGATCATCCCAATTGTCCGCCATGCGCGCTTCGTTGAGCTTATGCCGGGCCACCTTACTCAACCGGCCATAACGCGCCTTTTTATCGAACCGCCAAAAGCGAGTTTTGCCAATACTTTTGAGCCGAGGACTGAATTGATAACCCAGCAGCCAGAAAAGACCAAACACGATATCGGTATATCCAGCTGTATCGGTCATCACCTCGACTGGTTCCAATACGGTCTGTTGTTCCAATAATCCATCAAGGATGTAAAGGGCTTCCCGGACAGCACCAGGAATAACAGTGCCATAAAAAGAGGAAAACTGGTCGCTGATGAAGGTGAAGTAGGTAATACCACGCCCTTCGCCAAAATATTTGTAGTTTGGGGCGGCTGTGAGGCTTTCAACAGGAACCCTGAAACGCTGTCCGTCAGCTGAAGCAACGTGACCGCCTCCCCACTGTTGGGCTAGAGGAATCTTAGCTTGAGCCGCTACCAGAGCGGCATTAGCTCGGGTCAAAGTTTCATCACGAATGTAGTTCTGCTGCACCCAGAGTAAGCGACTGCGACGCAAAGCCGGGATGCTGGGATTGACAACATCATCAATGCCGACGTTACACGCCTCAGCCAACAAAACAGCACAAATTGATAGCGGCAGGTCAGTGGCTCGCGCTTGTTTTTCACTGATGTGGTCGAATTCATCGGCGAATCCGGTCAACTGATGGACTTCCAGTAATAAATCCGGCAAATCCAATTCTGGCATTAACTGGCTCACGGCCGCTTTTAGCTGCTTCAACCGTTTCCCATCAGGTGCTTTCTTTAAGGGTGTTAGGTGGATACGTTCGTGGTCGCCGTCCTTTTTAATGGAAACAGATTTGTTGTTAGCTAAGCGCTTGGCAACCTGTTGATAAAGGGCATCCAATCGCTTAACCAATTTCTTAACTTCTTTTTCGCCATCGCTCGTCTTGCCCAAAGCGGCACAAATCTGAGGACGCGCTTTTCTCCAGGCATCCCCCTGCAAAAGCTGGGTTCGCAGGTCTTGCCAACGATGGCTGGGGACGATGAAAATATCACGCCGCTCCAACGCAGCAATGAGCGATTGCAGGACGCAAAAGGTATAGTAACGTCGGTCAACCTGTTTTTCCTGATCGTAAACAACAGCCCGCCAAGCACTGCCATTTACTGCAGACTGTGGGGCTGTTTCCATATCCGGTCGAGGACGAGTGTGATCCAGCCGGTAGAGAAACTGCCACGCCTTCAGAATGTCATCACTAACCCCAGTTCCTTTGAAATCGATTGTTTTTAAGAGCATGGGCAGGAACAGACGAATTGAGCGATAGCCGTCGGTTAGCAAATTGTAATAATGAGGTGCATGGATTGAGGTTTCCTGGTTAACCAAAGCAACCGCTTTTTCCAGTTCTTCTCGGGGTATCTCTTGAAAAATTGCCTGACGCACTTCCTGACCTGACAACTTTTCGTCGAGGACAAACTGGCAGACGGCACATAATTGCAAGGTGGCCATATCTACTTGAGCCAGTGTGCTGAGCCGTGCTTTGATACCGGATTTTTCCGCATCCCTGAATTTCTCGGCTACGTTCAATAGCAATAAATCGAGAGCTTCATCCTGAATGACAGCCTCCAGTTCCTGCGTTGTGACCAGCAAAACCGCCAGCCGATGATTCTTGCCCAGGTCTTCAAGCGCAGCCGCCCAGGCGTTGCGCCCATATCGAGCCATCGCTTTGATATGACCAACCGAAATACCTGTCAGATCGATACCGCTCACGCCTACAGCACGGATTTTTTCCAAGCGATGCAAACTCTGCTTGATTATCGGAGAAGATGCCCGGGTTGCTGGTTGCCGCAACAACTCCAGCCGCGAAAAGCGTGCATCTTTATCTACAATGAGCAACGATTGCAACCGGGTCTGTTGGTTCTCCAATAACAAGTTAGCCAATCGCTGCCACACCCGCCGTTGTGCTCGGCTGACAATTCGGGCTATCCATCGTTCCAATATTCGGGGACCTGGCAGCAAGACTTTGTGCTGCGCTAACCAAGCCGTTGCATAATCGAAAAGGACAAGATGGCTCTCCTGTGTCAGAGAAGCCCGGGCATATAACTGCCGTAGCAATGCAAATGGGATCTCGCTTTTATGGAAATCTTCATAGCCGTACAGTTGTCGAATCACCTTTTTATGACGACGCTGTGACCGTGTGCCATATTTTGTCCAGTCGGCGACATCAATTTGAAGCTGCTCTGCCATATGATTGACAACGCCGCTAGGCGCTCTTGTCAGGTCAGACAGGAATGTGCCTAAAAAACGCACAGTACCTAACTGTACAGCAAATCCTAACCGGGTATATAACTTACCCAAAGTGCTGATAGTTTGCAGATCGCCATCATCCAGATGGAAGTATTTTGCTAGTTGCGTGGGTGTGGGTTCTCCCGCATAATGACCATATCGGACGATTTGTTCGGAGCTTAAAAAGTTAACAGGCATTGTTTTCTCCTTATGAAATGAGGGTTTATAAAAGTGCCTCATATTACTGAGAGAATGACCGTTATCGCAACAAAAAGAGATACAAAACTGCCTTTTACTCTGGATGACAAAGATAGATATTGGCTATTAATCTTGTCGTTATCACAGGAAAAACCGTGACTGAGCCACAAACTTCGCTGGAATCATGGATAATTGATTTCCTTACAGACCTGAAAAACGCCAATCGCTCACCGCATACACGGCGCGCATACGCCTCTGATTTATACCGGCTGGTTGCGTTTTATGAAGGCACCCCCACAGTCATTTCGGTGGATAATCTGCGCGATTTTTTGGACACATTTTCTCATCTCAAGCCAGCCACTCGCGCTCGTAAACAAGCTGCCCTCAACAGCTTTTTTCAATGGGCTTATCGCCAGAATTTGATAGCGGCTAATCCCATGGCGAAGATAGAAGCGGTGAAACGGGACGAGCCGCAAATTCGAGCCTTGGAACGCCAAGAAGCGGAAAGAATTCTGGCGGTCATTCCGGCCAAACAGACACGAGACCAACTGCTGTTCCGTCTGATTTTTGAAACCGGATTGCGCGTTGGCGAAGCGCTCCAACTCTATGTAGAAGACCTTGACATGACCCTTGATGATGAGCATATCTATGTTCGGGGCAAGGGGGGAAAGCGTCGTACTGTTTTGCTAGATGACTCCAAGCTGGTTGCTCAATTACGCCGCTATCTTCAACAAGCCGGTTACAAGCACGGCCCCCTGTTCCGCGCCCAGAAAAATAGCCGGGGCGGACCATTACGGTACCAGTCTGTTCAGTACCGTTGGCAGAAGTATTGTGAAGAGGCGGGGATTGACTGTACATTGCATCAGTTACGCCATACCCATGCTACTGAAATGGTGAATGAGGGGGTTAGCTTGGCAACGATCCGCAAACGATTGGGCCACAAGAACATCCAAACGACTCTTCGCTACGCTGAAAAATCTGATGAAAGCGCTGATGCGGAGTTACGAGCTTGGCGACGGCGTAAAGAGAGGAATATCTGATGAGTAAATTGGACTGGGAAGGCACAATCATTGTCGTACAGCCTCGTATTCGACTAACGCGTTCTTTCGATGAGCGGTATCATACCTATCTGGGCTATCTATTACGGATTCAAGGGCAAATTGATGGCGAACCTGGTGAGTTCTTGATTGGGATAGGTAAAGCCGCCCAGGCCAAGCATCAATTTAGCGTTGGCGACACAGTTAGTGGCCGTTCTGCACCTGTTGCTAACCCAAAGTTAGAGCCAGTTGATTACTATAAAACGGCCGCGCTAAAGCTCTCAAAACGCACATCTGCCAGCGAACATGATCCTCCCCCCTGGCATGGCTCACCGCCTGAGATGAAGATTTATCGTGAGCGCGGCCACCGCCGTCTCAGCATACGCACCTATAAAACAAAATGTCTTGATTGCATCTGGGGCTGCCAAATGGCTGTAGAAATAATCGTTGATCATTGGAATCCACAACAAAAACGGTATCGTTCCGAGACCTTTTGCTACGGTCCTAAATCTTGTGGGAACTACAAAGCCGGCCCGACACGTAAAGTGCCTGGTCGGAAAGGTATGGTTTGGGAAGAAGAGGATTGGGTTGATGAAGATGCGACATCGCATCGAGCGATGGATGAATAATTCAGGAATTGGTATGGATAGGCAATCATGACCGTGACACACATAAATAGAAAAGGCAAGACCTACTATTTGCATCAGGGAACAACCAAAACAGGTAAGCCCAAGTATTTTTTCGCGTTGCGCAACAAGGGCGAGTTGGCAGGATCCATCCCTCCAGGCTATGAAATTTATGAAAATCCTAACGCCCAGGTTTTTCTACGACGCAAGCGAACTCCCATTATTACAGATGAGGAAGTTGCTATCGTTGATGCCGGTATGCGGCAATATTGCCGCGTGAAAGACTTCATTATTGATGTCAAAAAGAACGCCATTGTCATTTATACCCCAGACCAGGATGTTGATTTTTTAGCTGATTCACTCAGCTTTTTGCCTGGCACAAGAAATGCAAAGATACAAGCGATACGACAAACAGCGTTATCTTATTCCCCAATGCTTCAATTTGTGCTGATGGATAAGGTGAAACGAGAGTTTGAAGTGCGGCGCTACTGTTTTTTAGGTTCGATTGATGATTGGATTGGTATTGGCAAGATAGGAACGCTTCCAGAGTTAGTCAAAGTCTATGTGCAACACTTGGGCGAGGAATCTTATTTCGAGCTGTATTGAGATCTTTACTTCGGTCTGTCGGGGATTCAAAAACCTTCGGATTAATGGAGTAGGTGGCCGTTTTCGGTTCCGATCCTAGTCGTGCGATTCGTTTGCTCGAAACCGGTCGTTTGGCCGGGGGATGAGCAGTGAGGTAATGGTATTGGCTTAACCAGAACCTTGACAACTGACTGTCCGATGTTGGGTGTAATTCCCAATCCGCAGTGGACGGGGAAAAGCATCATGTTTCTGCGTGCGAATGGTCATCAATCGTGGAAAGCGGGATGAAAAGCGGGTCAACTCAGAGTCCAACTGAGCCACAC
>JAAETJ010000245.1 GCA_024228495.1 bacterium
AATACCCAGTCCGCCATGCACCTTCGGCAATGCTTTGCTGCCTTTGTATGTGCGCAAGCCGGGGCGGCTTACCCGTTGGATCATTTCGACAACAGGTTTGCCTTGGAAATATTTGAGCTCGATGCTGAGAAAAGGCCTGTTGTTCTCCTCAATGATATTGAAACCGGAGATATAACCTTCATCTTGCAAGAGCTTCGCTATTGCCACCTTCTTAGTTGAGGATGGCATGGAAACTACCATCTTACCAACCTGTTGACCATTGCGAATACGGGTCAACATATCAGCGATCGGATCGGACATACTCATTTTTTACAAGCCTCTAGGTCTCATTACCAACTGGCTTTAACCAGCCCTGGGATATCTCCACGCATGGCCGCCTCCCGTAATTTATTTCGACAGAGACCAAATTTACGATATACACCATGAGGGCGTCCGCTGACACGGCAGCGTCTCCGCTGACGACATGAGCTGGCATTTCGCGGCTGCTTCTGCAGCATATTGACAGCCGCATCCACTACCTCTGGTGTGTTGTTTGTATTCCTTATTGTTGCTTTCAAATCCGACCGCTTTTTTGCATATTTCGCGACGGTTTTGGCCCGTTTCAATTCGCGTGCAATCATGCTCTTTTTTGCCATCTCAGTTCTGCTCAGTTTTTGAAGGGTAACCTGAACGCTTCAAGCAATGCGCGCCCCTGTTCATCCGTCTTTGCCGTAGTAGTGATTGTGATATCCAGACCGCGCAGGGTATCAATCTTGTCGTAATCCACCTCGGGAAAGATAATCTGCTCTTTAACCCCCATACTGTAATTACCCCGTCCATCGAATGCTCTACTACTGAGACCACGGAAATCCCGAATACGGGGGATGGAGATATTGATTAGGCGATCGAGAAATTCGTACATGCGTTCCCGTCGCAGGGTCACTTTACAGCCGATTGGCCAGCCATCCCGAA
>JAAETJ010000246.1 GCA_024228495.1 bacterium
TGCCGCCCTGTTCGTTGCACAATTGCGTATAGGTTGCGCCACCCACGGGCTTGTCGATGTTGGCGACCGCCAGATATTGCAGAAAAGCACAGGCCTTGCTGCCGCTGATCTCAAATTTGGTGAAAGATGTCATGTCGATCAATACAGCACCATTGCGCGCGGCCAGATGTTCTCGACCCACCGTCTGTTTTTGAACACTGCGTTCGAAAGAATGGGTTTCAATTTGTGGAATATCAGAATGGGCAAACCAATTGGCCCGCTCCCAACCAAATTTCGATCCAAAAACTGCTCCTTGTTGTTTCAATAAAGCGTATAATGGACTTCGCCGAATTCCTCTTGCCGATTGTAATTCTTCACCTGGCCAACTGACAGAATAATATTTGGAATAACTTTCCACTGCACGCTCATGCAGGAACTTTTGCCCGGCCTGTAATTTTCCAAACCGCCTGATATCAAATGCCCAAAGATCAAGCCCGGGATCATCATGCAGGATCCAGTTGGATGCAGCTTTTCCGGCACCACCCGATGCCGCTATCCCGGAGGTGAAGGCACAGGCGGCAAAGAAATTATCAACGCCTGGAACCGGGCCCATTATTGGTTCACCATCAGGTGAAATTGGAATAGGGCCATTGATAATGGTACGAACGCCCAATTCCTCAAGTATCGGAATTCGCTGCATGGCAGGTAGCAAAAACTCTTCCAGCCTGTCCATATCGCCATCAAACAAATGATTGCTGTTTTGCCATGGGAAGCCATCAATCGGGTCAACTTTGCGGGTTTGTTTTTCCCACCCGCCGATAGCCAGGGCACCAGGCTCGGGTTTGACATAA
>JAAETJ010000247.1 GCA_024228495.1 bacterium
AGTGGGGCGCCAGTAAGCACTACCGCGCCAATGTCGGTTGCTATGAATGTCACGCAGCTGATGAAGGCGATTCGGATGCTTATATCCATGATGACAAGAAGGTAAAAAAGCTGATTTCGATCATTGTCTCGCCGAAGGACTGCGCAAACTGTCATGCCAAGGAGGTTAAACAGACCACAGAATCTCATCATGCTAAGGCAGGGCGGATTATCGGCTCATTGGACAACCTTCTGGCAGAGGTCATTGAAGGCAATAGTGCAATGATTACCGAAGGTTTTCCGGAAGGAAATTCATCGGCAGCGGTACTGGGATGCTGGCAATGCCACGGCTCTCAGGTTAAAGTGCTGGATGAGGGACGTCTTGACCCTGCAACCTGGCCCAATACAGGCATTGGCCGTATCAATCCCGACGGCTCGGAAGGCGCCTGTACAGCCTGTCACGCACGCCATGAATTTTCTGTAGCCCAGGCTCGCGAGCCCGATGCATGCGGTAAGTGTCATCTTGGCCCTGATCACCCGCAGAAGGAGATCTACGAAGAATCCAAGCACGGTATCCAATATGCTGCACACAAGGATGAGATCAACCTCGATAATCCCAAGTGGATTCCTGGTGAAGATTACTTTACTGCCCCAACATGCGCCACCTGCCATATGAGCGCAACGAAAAACCAGGAAGTCAACCACAATGTGGGGTTACGTATTTCTTGGAATAACCGCCCGCCTGTTTCAGTTCGGCCCGAAACGACGGATGCGAAAATGAATTTGCCATCAGCAGATATCAACTGGGAAACACGCCGGGACAACATGAAAGATGTTTGCTCAAATTGTCATAGTGAAGATTATATCGATGCTTTCTACGTCCAGTACGATAGCCTGGTCAGTCTTTACAATGAGAAATTTGCCAAACCCGGCAAAGCGCTGATGGCTGCCGCCAAACCATTGCTGAAACCGGCCAAATTCAGCAACAAACTGGATTGGACCTGGTTCGAACTTTGGCACCATGAAGGACGCCGCGCACGCATGGGTGCTTCGATGATGGGACCGGACTACACCCATTGGCATGGGACATATGA
>JAAETJ010000248.1 GCA_024228495.1 bacterium
AGAGATGGGGGTAGATGTGCCGTTAATGATTTCCGGCACCATCACCGATGCCAGCGCCCGCACCCTGTCGGGGCAGACGATGGAAGCATTTTATCACGCCATCCGCCATGCAGAGCCGTTGATTGTGGGCATGAACTGCTCCTTTGGACCAGAAACGTTACGGCCGTATATCACCGCTATCGCCAAGATGTCCGACACCTATATCAGCTTCTATCCCAACGCTGGCCTGCCCGATGGCTTTGGTGGATTTGATCAGGCCATCGACGATATGGCACCTGTTTTGCGCGAACTAGCGCAAGAAGGATACCTCAACATTGTGGGGGGCTGCTGCGGCACCACTCCCGCATTCATCCGCTCCTTTGCACAAGCCGTGGATGGCATTGCGCCGCGCCAAATTCCTGAAATAGAACCTGTGATGCGGCTCAGTGGATTAGAACCATTGACCATTACCCCTGACCTCAACTTTGTCAACGTTGGTGAACGCACCAACGTTACCGGCTCGCGCCGCTTTGCGCGCCTGATTAAAGAAGAAAAATATGAAGCAGCGCTCAGTGTGGCGCGGCAGCAGGTTGAAAACGGTGCTCAAATCATCGATGTCAATATGGATGAAGGGATGCTTGATTCAGAAGCGGCGATGGAACGCTTTTTGAAACTGATCGCGGCTGAACCAGATATTTCTCGCGTGCCGATTATGATTGACTCTTCAAAATGGTCGGTGATTGAGGCCGGGTTAC
>JAAETJ010000249.1 GCA_024228495.1 bacterium
ATTTATCGCCCTGGCCACCGCAATCCTCCTGCCCGGCGGACGCCGAGTCGAAGAGAATCCCAGGCTTCCATGGGCAATATCGGTCGATGATGCAGGCAGAACAACTGTATTTGGACTCACCTTGGGAGAGAGTGATTTGGCGGACGCCCGGTTTAATTTTCAGACAGATGGCGAGGTAAACCTCTTTGTGTCTCCTGACCAACGCTTTTCAATCGAGGCCTATTTTGATCGCCTCTTTCTGAGCGGTTTGCGGGGCGACTTTATCATGACGCTTGATGTAGATGAGACTCGTGCTGCTGGCATGTTCGAGCGCGGTCTGCGGATAAGCCAATTGGGCAGTGGTGCAAAAAAGGTCAAACTTGCACCATCAGATCTCAGTTTGCTGAAGCAATCCAAGATCACCAGTGTGACATATATTCCAGGCGCCGACCTCGATGAAAATCTGATTCAAGACCGGTTTGGCGAACCATCACAGCGGATCAAGGAAGCTTCAGGCATCGTGCATTGGCTCTATCCCGATAAGGGTCTGGATATCGGCCTCAATCCAAAAGACAAAGAGGTCTTTCAATATACTTCACCCTCTGACTTCAAGCAG
>JAAETJ010000250.1 GCA_024228495.1 bacterium
AATGCATTAGGCCCCCTGCCCGCCGATACGATGTTTCATGAACGGGCCCGCAAAACCTATGATGTGGCGATTTGCATGTACCATGATCAGGCACTGATCCCGGCCAAGACATTAGGATTTGATGATGCTGTCAATGTCACTCTGGGGTTGCCATTCATTCGAACCTCACCGGACCATGGAACTGCCTTCAATCTTGCGGGATCCCGAAATGCCAAACCAGACAGTTTTATTGCAGCGCTCAATCTGGCAGACAAAATGGCCAGGACAAGAGACCGTGGCAAATGAGCGGGATCGACAATTTACCACCTTTAAGAGATGTAATTTCACGCCATGACCTGACAGCAAAAAAGTCACTGGGCCAGAATTTCCTTCTAGATCTGAATCTGACGATGAAAGTTGCCCGCGCAGCAGGCGATTTAAGCAAATCGACCATTGTTGAAATTGGCCCCGGACCTGGCGGCCTTACCCGCGCCTTACTGGCATCAAATGCCCGCAAAGTCATAGCCATCGAACGCGATCATCGATTTGCCGGAGCGCTGGCCGAAATATCAGACGCCTATCCGGGCAGACTAGAAATTATCCAGGCGGATGCACTGGATATTGACTATACTTCTCTATCCAGCTCTGGTCAGCCAAACGCTCCGACAAAGATAGTTGCCAATTTGCCGTATAATATTGCAACTCCATTGCTGATAAATTGGCTGTCCAGCGAGCCCTGGCCACCCTGGTATCAATCGATGACCCTG
>JAAETJ010000251.1 GCA_024228495.1 bacterium
GCGTTCTCCAATCCATCGTTTCCGATATGGGGCAACTGCTGGGACGAGACATCCCCGCCCCGCCGACATTAGACCAAAATGCAGCTCGGCAGCGTCTTTTTAGTACAATCGCCCAACTTTTTCAGCAAACAGACCAGCCGATCCTGCTTATTTTGGAAGATTTGCAGTGGACAAAAGAAAGTTTGACTTTGTTGACCCATCTCAACCGGCAAATTGCCAGTTCCCCTGTTCTCATTATTGGCAGCTATCGTAATGATGAACAGTCAAATCTGCCGCAAACATTGCCCATTATGCAGGTGATGAATCTGCCGCGACTCAATCAGCAAAATATGGCTGCGTTGAGTGCTTCCATGTTAGGTGAAGCGGGGCAACAACCAGAAGTATTGACTCTACTCCAGCGAGAAACAGAAGGGAATGCCTTCTTTTTGGTCGAGGTTGTACGCACCCTGGCGGAAGAGGCGGGGCGTCTGAGCGCCATTGGCGATATGTCCTTGCCAGAAAAACTATTCCCGCGCGGGATTGAAACGATTGTTGAGCGGCGGTTGGCCGGGGTTCCTGAAGCGGCCAAAGCGTTGTTGCCGGGAGCGGCGGTAATTGGTCGGCAGTTGGATTTGTCGTTGATGGCTCATTTGGCCGAAAGCGCGGCGCTTCCCATGCCGATCGAAGCCTGGCTGAGCGCCTGCGTTGACGCTGCTATTTTTGACGTTGACAACGGCCGTTGGGAATTTGCCCATGACAAGCTGCGCGAAGGGATTTTGAACCATTTAACGGCCGTTGAGCGCACAGGCTGGCACAAGCAAGCCGCGCAGGCTATCGAAACTGTCTACCCTGACGCGCCGGAACAGGCCGGCTCGCTGGTCTATCATTGGCGCATTGTGGGCGACGAGGCCCAGGAGCGACACTATGCTCAAATAGCAGGCGAACATGCCCGTCGCCAATTCCTCAACAGCGAAGCCATCGGCTATCTAAGCCGGGCGTTAGAAATCACGCCCGAAGACAACCTGGCCCAGCAATATGCCCTCAGACATACCCGCGAACAGATTTACCATTTGCAAGGAGAACGTGAAGCGCAACTGCAAGACATCAAAGCCTTACAATCGCTGGCCGAACAGATGGCGCGGGTTAA
>JAAETJ010000252.1 GCA_024228495.1 bacterium
CAAACCACAACCCGTGCCGACCCGGCAGATGTCCGCAAGGCTTCACGCCACTTGTCACCGCCAGCTATGGCCTGATGATCGATAAAAATATCGCTAAAACCATTCGCCGTCAGCCAGCTCTCCAAGGCGCTGGCTACGGCGTCATCCTTGCTGGCATGTGAAATAAATAAAACAGCCATGAACCCTTCCCCTTAAAATATATACCTACCCTGCAGTTCTACCGCTCCGTACTTGCTTCACAATGTCGCCAATGACAGTGCGACTTACTTTGCCACCCATTTCAGCATGGATTTTGCGAATACTTAAATCGGTGGATGCGGCCAAACTCTCGGCCTCGCCCCGCAAGAGAGTGGAGATCGGCGGTCGACCCAACCGTCTGCCACGCGCCTTGGCAGCCTTCATACCGGCAGTGACCCGCTCAGATATAAGAGAGGATTCAAGCTCGGCCATGGCACCAATAATTGTAAACATGGCTTTGCCCATCGGACTGGAAGTATCGATCTGATCCTGCACGGATATAAAGCATATACCCAGATAGTTGAACTCATCGAGTGCCGACAAGAGATGCTTTGTTGAGCGGGCAAAGCGGTCAAACTTCCAGACGAGCACCCGATCAAATTCATGAGCACGCGCGGCCTTCATCAACGCATTCAAGCGTGGACGTCCTTGCTTGCGCCCCGAAACAGCAATATCGAGATATTCGTGAACAATTTTAAGATCAGCACGCCTTGAATATTCTCGCAGATTGTCGATCTGCAAATCCGGTTTCTGGTCGGGGGTCGAAATCCGCATATAGAGGGCTGTGCGGTTTTTTAATTTCATTGGAACTACGCTTCAAAAATATGTCCGTTTAAGTTTACGTTACCGGTCACCTTCTTTATACCTCCTGAAGCCTTGTAAAAACAAGGTTTTCTACACCCTGTCGGCAAACCCTTTCTCGGACAGGAGGAAAATACACGACCATGGCTTCTATTGACCGCACCGCTTATCCCCGTTTTGACAAAATGCTCAGCCTTCAAGAGTTAGAAAATCGCTATGAACTGAATAAAAATGAGCGATCCTTCATCAATTTGTCGGCAAAGGGTCGCAGACAGAGTGTAACATTGGCGGTATTGCTCAAAACCCGCCAACAACTTGGCTATTTCCCATCGCTTCGTGAGGTGCCGGATCAGATCACACAGTATCTTTCAAAACAGCTTGAGCATCCGTTTGAAACTGCTGTTATTGACGAGAAACGACTGCGTACATCGTTTAAGCGATATAGAGATACGATCCGAGTGACGCTCGGCAGCAAGGCTTTTATGTCAGGTGGTCACCAACGTGCAAGCCAAGTGATCCGCACGGCTGCCGCCATCATGAGCGACCCGGCGGATTTGATCAACGTGGCCGTCGAGGAACTGATCAAGGCCAATATTGAGCTTCCCGCCTTCAGCACGCTTGACCGTCTGGCCGGACATGTCCGGCAAAAGGTGCACGGCGAACTCTATGCCCGCATGACCGATGGTTTGACATCTGGGCAGCAGGAGATACTGGAAAAACTGCTTGTGGTGCCAGACGGTGGTAACTTCACGCCATTCAACAGGCTCAAGCAATCACCGGGCACACCGAGACTTGGCCATGTGCGACTTTGGGCATCTCATCTGGATGAGATGGAAGCTATCATCGATCCCACGCCATTTCTGCAAGGCATTGCCGACCAAACTTCTTCCTGCATGTCAAAGTGCTCTCAAAGCTGTTCAGACGGTTGTTTCTTGAAAAGCTGTTGGCGGCTCACACGGCGGGGCTACTGAAGTTCTTTGGTGATCACAAAGCGCTTGCCGACAAGGCTCG
>JAAETJ010000253.1 GCA_024228495.1 bacterium
GTTTTATTCGCTCAGCGGCAGCCATAGCATTGTTTTTCTTTTTCGTGGCTCTACGGGCTTTCTGAGAGGCTTCTTCGACTTCCTGAAGGGATTGTTTGGTGTGCTCAATGGCTTTAGCCTGCATCGAACGTCCCTTCTTGATTTCGGCATCGGCTTTTAAAGTTTGTTTTTTGGCCTCGGCCATGGCCGAGGCATAACGGGCGTTAGCCTTACTTTCTGCGCTCTCAGCGCGTTTTTCAGCGTTGTTTGCTCTTTCTTGTAGTCCGATGATGTGAAAGTCAAAATCGCGTCTCTGATGCGCTAACTCGCGTTCATGATCTACTTTTTCGGCCCAATTGTAAGCCCATATCACCAATGTGATAGCCATGAGGCTGGCAACAACCAGGCTGGGTACGACAAAAAACCAACCCTGATAAAAGACTTTCCAACCTTGAGCGAGCACGTTCCATTGCTGGCCGTCCATGACCGCCAGAGCAAAGAGAGGAACATGGGTGTAGAGCCAGTAGCCCCCCAAAGCCGTAACCATCAGCAGAAAAAGGATTAACCCATGGCGCCAGCTCATCGTAAATAAACTTCAGTAATTTCAGGGCGAAAATGCCCCATTTCTTGGGATACCGTTTCTAGCGCCACATTTCGGCTCAAACCTGAGGCTTGAAGTTCGTGCATCCGTTCTTGAGCGTAGCTATGGCGTAATCCATGCGCCCCGGCTGACCAGCCAAGAGCTCGATTCGATGCTTGCCCAAAGGAGCTAGACCATTTCTGCCCGCCATTGATGGCATAGTTTTGGGCGTAATGAATCCCCCTATCGGTGACCCGCTTTGGCGTATCGAACCGCCTCGCTTCCAGTTGCTGTGCCAGAGGCGTTGGAAGAGACACCTCCCGAATCAAGCCGCCTTTGCCTTTGACACTGTAAGCGATCCCCTCGCGGCCTTTGAACTTTTCTTCACGGGTCGGTCGCTTGTTTGGGTGGCGTTCCTCGAGGCGTCGAAGCGTGAGCAGTTCGTGGCCGCGTAGACCGGCGGCATAGGCAATTTGTGTGGATAGGGCGTTGCTGCCTCGCTGTGCGGCGGCCACCATAGCCACTTGCTCTGGGGTGTAGCTGCGGGAGGTTAAAACCTGTTGATGCTCAGACTTAATAACCGTTAGACGCGCGTTGGGTTCCAGTTTACCCGTAAGGTTTTTCATCATGCTTTGCATCGCCTGACGCTCCATATCAAGCTGCTTTTGACCCACTTCTTCGGCCCGTTGCTTCAAGTAAGTGGTGGCTTGCTCTGGGGTGATGTCACGTAACGAGCCTAAGCGCCCAGCTTTCACATATTCACAAACCCGAGTGAGGGCATGAGTGTACCCTCTGGCCGTACCAAAAGACTTTATGGCGCCGGATTTTTGTAAGGCATTAGTGACGGATCTGGCCTGCTTCTCAGGCTGGGCATACTTACCCATTTTTTTGGATGTATCTTAGAACCGTGGATAGGGCGCATGTGATCCGTTTTTCTTTCAGCCAGCGTTGCAGTTCAGCGCCGGAAGCGCCCGCACGGGATAGGCTCAATAGCTCACCTTTGTAAGCATCGAGTTTAGAGATACGGCGAGAA
>JAAETJ010000254.1 GCA_024228495.1 bacterium
GGTAAACAGGTGCATCTGTTTTGCCGCCTGCTGAATGAGTTGCTCAGCACTTCTGACCTTCACCTCGAGGTGGTCAGCCGTACGCTGGAAATATGCTTTGAGCTGCGCTGCTCCGCGCTCCCAGCCTGTGCCGGATTGCAGACGTGCCATAACCGAATTCAGCCGTGGTTCTGCCATCATCCTGAAAGACAAAGAAATGGGGACAAATATCCCAGAACTGGCGCTGTATGGCCGCAACCCACCCACAGCGACATCTCCGATCACTCCACATATGGTTAATGCTTTCCCTTTATACAACAGTGTTTTTCCAATGGGGTCCGTCATCCCCAGTTTGGCAAATTTGTCCAACGCCTTCTGACTCAAGACGCAAAATGGCATCAAAATATCAAGATCTGAAATGAATCGTCCCTTAGTAATTTCAAGCTTATTCAAATCTGCGAAATTTTCGGTTACTCCGAGGACGGGAAGGTGGACACTTTTCCCTTTAAAACTAAGCTCTACACTTTCAGAGGTGAAAGGTGCTGCTGCTGCAATCAGAGAACAGTGTGCCGGCACATTTTGTGCTGCCGACAAGGGA
>JAAETJ010000255.1 GCA_024228495.1 bacterium
AGTAATTGCAGGGTGTGAAGCTGTCGGGACAATGTGCCGCTATCTGCCAGCAGGAAAGCGGATAGAGGGCTAGGGTCGAATGGTATGTGCAACCATAGGTTGCTTGGCTAATGTATATGAACCAATTTAAGCGTCGTGAGTTAGAACAAGTGAAACCTGCTGAGACACTTGGACCAAAAGGTAGGCGGTCAAGTGTAGGTACTCATGTGATACCTACCGCAGATGTTGCACCGTCGGCGTATGAGTTGGAGCCTAACCCATTCTGGTAAGCAAGCGGAACAGGTTAAGCCCGATGTTTTCCCTCTGGGTAGGTGGGTCGCAAGACCAACCGATGGAGCAGCGGGTAAAGGATGCTGGAAAAAGCGAAGGCTATACTGTAATGGTATAGATAGGCGTTCAAAATTTGCGCCAAGCGAAAGCAGGCAGACTTCCAGCAGGTCTTTCATCACAAGAGCGTTTGACAAATCGTTGTAGGTAGGAAAGCAGATGGCAGTAATGAAACAACTGGCGATAGCGAGAGCAACCCTCGAATCACAGTCATTAACTGGTGCGTCTACCCCCGTTGCGGACGGTTGGCATGACATAGAGTGGCGCAAAGTCACCCGCAACGTGAAACGACTCCAAACTCGTATTGTGAAGGCTATCCAGGAAAAGAGATGGGGTAAGGTGAAAGCACTGCAACGTCTTTTGACCCGCTCGTTTAGTGGCAAAGCCCTTGCCGTCAGACGAGGGACAGAAAATCAGGGCAAACGTACCGCTGGTGTTGATGGGGTTACTTGGTCAACACCAGAAAGTAAGAGAAAGGCGATTAAAGTGCTGCGTCAATGTAGCTATCATGCTCAACCTCTTCGTCGTGTTTACATTCCAAAGAAAAACGGCAAACAACGCCCATTAAGTATCCCCACGATGCGCGACCGAGCCATGCAAGCTCTTTACAAGCTGGCACTCGACCCCATCGCGGAAACAATAGGCGACCCGAATTCCTACGGATTTCGCACACAACGAAGTGCAGCCGACGCAATTGAACATTGTTTCACTATCTTTAGCAATCGCAATCCTGCGCGATGGATTTTAGAAGCAGACATCAAAAGCTGTTTTGACAAAATCAACCACGACTGGCTCAATCAGCATATTCCCATCGAAAAACCGATTCTGCAACAATGGCTGAAAGCTGGATTCATCGACAAACAGACGACCTTCTCCACAACGGAAGGGACACCACAAGGTGGAATTATTTCGCCTGTATTGATGAATCTGACGCTGGATGGCCTTGAGGCAGAATTACGGCGACACTTCCCGCGTCACAAACGTCAAAGTGTCTATTTGGTGCGCTATGCTGATGACTTTATTATTTCAGCACGTGAGAAATCGCTGCTGGAGGATGAAGTCAAACCAATCGTGAAAAGATTCTTGGACGAACGTGGGTTACAGTTGTCACCAACCAAGACTCACATCACCCATCTTGAAGATGGCTTCGATTTTCTGGGACAGACCATCCGCAGATTCAAGGACAAACTCATCATCCAACCAAGCAAGAATAGTGTGCATTCATTTCTGAACAAGATACGCCGTACCATCCGTTCACATTTGCATGTGACGACTGGTGAATTGATAGCCATTCTCAACCCGATGATTCGTGGCTGGGCAAACTATCATCGCCATGTGGTTAGCAAGCGTATTTTTGTCTCGACTGAACGCCAAATCTTCTTTGCTCTCTGGCGATGGGCGCGTCGTCGTCATCCGCAGAAATTGGCGACTTGGATTCGCCAACGATACTTCCCCCCTCGTGGGCGGCGTCGCTGGTTTTTCTCCGGCAGCATTACACGGGATAGAAAAGGCAGTATGCAACCCATTTACCTTGTGCCACTGGCACGAATTTCGATTCAACGTCATATCAAGGTTAAATCGGCAGCCAATCCCTTTGACCCTA
>JAAETJ010000256.1 GCA_024228495.1 bacterium
ATATTCCGAGATGCATTCGGCTAGCACCGTTGGCGCAAATGGGCGGAATGATTCACGGTATTTGATTTTTAGATTGATGGTGGTTTGCATCTCCTGGTTGCGAGCATCACCGAGAATGGATCGGGAGCCAAGCGCTCTGGGACCATATTCCAGGCGACCGCAAAAATGACCCAGCACTTTGCCGTTTTCGATGAACCGGGCAATGGTTTGTGCGCGCTCCTCTGGCACAATGTAACGGTATGGGAAACTAAAGGTTTGCAAAAATGCTTTGATCTCGGCATCTGAGTAGGATGGCCCCCAGTAGGAGCCTTGCTGCAATGAACCGCCATTTTCGGGCAGAAGACGCGGCTGGCTATAGTAAGTATGCCAAATATCAATGGCCGCCCCCAAGGCGCAGCCTGCGTCACCGGCTGCTGGCTGGATCCAAATATCCTCAAATGGGCCTTCGCGCAGCAAACGGCCGTTTGCCACACAGTTCAGCGCCACCCCGCCCGCCAGACACAAATATTTCTCCCCGGTCAGCTCATAGGCGTGCTGTGCCATACGTATCACAATCTCTTCCGTCACCACCTGCACAGAACGCGCAATATCCATTTCTCGCTGCGTAATAGGGTCATCGGGATGCCGCGCCGGCCCATCAAACAGCGCGGCAAACTTCTCATTTGTCATCCGAGGCTGCGACAAAAAGGCGAAATATTCCATGTTGAGCACAATCGAACCATCTTCCTTCATATCTACCAGATGTTCGGTAATCAAGTCGACATATTTCGGTGTGCCATAAGGAGCCAGCCCCATCATTTTGTATTCACCATTGTTCACCTTGAATCCGATGAACTGCGTAAATGCTGAATAAAGTAGCCCCACAGAATGAGGGAAATGCATCTCTTTCAGCATGGTGATTTTGCTGCCAACGCCGTGACTAATGGAGGCGGTTGCCCATTCGCCCACGCCGTCAATCGTCAAGATGGCCGCCCGCGCAAACGGCGAAGGGAAAAAGGCGCTGGCCGCGTGTGAACGATGGTGTGCATTGTGCAAAATTGTTCCTTTATATTTCAGGCTGCTGCGGATGTAGGCGGGAATTGCCAGTTTATATTGCAGCCAAGATGGAATGACGCGCATCCACGCTTCTTCGCCCGCTTTGCCGATGGCTAATTGGGTGTGCAACAGGCGTTCAAAGGTCTGGTAGGCGTTGTCGTAATATACAATCGCGTCGAGTGCGTTTTGTTGTATGCCGGCTTCTTCCAGACAGTAGTTGATTGCCCGGTGGGGAAAGTTGCGGTCATGCTTGATACGGGAGAAGCGCTCTTCCTCGGCAGCCGCCAGAATTCGGCCGTTTTTGAGCAGGCAGGCGGCCGAGTTGTGGTAGAAGCATGAGATGCCGAGAATGTATCTGTCTGCATCTGATTGGGAGCCGGAACCATTGGAGCTGATGGGGTAACGGCCGTTTTCCCCACCACCCTCAGAAAGCCAACGATGCTGCCTGATTTCATCAACCAACAATTTAGCCATCAGGCGATTGCCGTAGGGAGAAAAATGGAAATCATGCTTAAACGGCACCTGAGCTTTCTCTTCAGAAGATAGTTGATTAATGGCAGTTGTCACATCTGCAATAAA
>JAAETJ010000257.1 GCA_024228495.1 bacterium
AATCACCGCCTGTCGATCTTCTGCCCGTGCCATCTGCGCTTGATAGAATTCGAGGGCGTCGGCTTGATCTTTGGTGATATATTCGCTGGCTAATAAATGGCGGATTGGCGTTGATATTTCTTTGCCGACTTTGAGAATATCGCCGTTCTTGTGCCTTGCCAGAATTTTAAGCACTGTCTTGCGGCCATTATCACGCTGTTGCCTATTCAGATCGTGTGGCTGCTGTATTGCTGTTTGTGTCATGTCTTACCCCCGCTAAAAAGATTAAAACTTGCCTGATAGCATCACTGCCAACTGGCTAATTACCGACAGGCTAAGTACCAATACCAATAGTTTCATCACTTACCCCCTTTCTGTTGGTCTTGTTTGGTCTATTGCTCATAAACCCTGATCAATATTAATGCCGCGACACTAAGGTAAGAAAAGATAAGGCCCCCAGCTAAGCTGTAGACGATAATGTCGCCAGTGATCGCCAAAAACTTCCTCCATTCATCCATCACTAACCCGCCTTTTCTGACAATTGCCTGCGCAATTTTTTGATTTCGGCTGCTGCGCGGCGCGCAATTATTGCCTCCGCTGATCTTATCTTCAGAAGTCTCTCTCGTGTCTCAATGCAGTGCTTTCCATCAGTACAGACGTGATCATGAAGCTCGCCAGCTCCCTCCCTGCCACATGACCTGCATTTGCAGCGCTGGCAGGCCCATACCTGTTTCAGTTGATCAACTATATCCATCACTCACCCCCGCCTTTCCGGCCAAATAACCCCAAAATCAACTAATATTTCCAACGCCCTATCAATGCCGTAAGCGCAGTGCCAAATCCCGCCCGCTGCTTCAATCTCTCGCTTGATCTCTTTTTGAGGGTCCGATACTACGCCCTCCAAAGTCTTGTATTCGAGATAGAGCGCAAACGCCCCGCACCCCTTGTTGGAAAGGAAATGATTGTTGACAAGGAAATGCAGGTCAGGAACACCAGCCCGCACACCCTCACGCTTCAATCTAGCACCGGTCGCCGCTGTTCTATTGCCACCGTTTGGAACCGCGAACCAGAATACCTTTGGCCGCTTGCGGGCTATGATATGGTTTACAATTGCGCATTGCTCTTTATGTTCCAGATCTTTCAACACCATCCCTCCCGCTTGCCGCCATCATACGGCCTCGCCAGTTTTTCCTTGATCAAAATTCGCGCCACACTGCGCTTGCCCCACATACCGTTGTGAACGTAAACCCGCACCAGCGGGCGTCCATACTTGCCATGCTTGCCCGAATAAATGACGCTAACCCGATACAGGGCCAACAGCTCTTG
>JAAETJ010000258.1 GCA_024228495.1 bacterium
TGATATGCAATATTTGCTCTGAACGAACCCGAAGGGATAGGCATTTGTAGATATATGCTTTAGATGAATGTCTGCTGCTAAATGGCCAAACAATGGTAACCCTGTTCCTAAAAGAATAGGGATTACGGTGATTGTGATTTCGTCAACCAGGCCAGTACTCAAAAAGCTTTGGATGGTTTTGCCGCCATCAATGTAGATATGTTGGGTGCCCTCAGTTGATAGTTTGTTAACCAGTAACGTTGGATTTTCAGATGACGTAGAGACTTTATTTTTTAGTTCTGCGGGAACTGAAATACCTTTCCGAGATAGGACTACAACCTTTTTGTCACCGTAAGGCCATGCGGTGTTTGTCAAGCAAGTTGTCCGATTTTTCTCACCCGGCCTTAAGTAAATCCGGTTCTTCGATGGCCACCTTCTTGGGTGGGTTCAACCATACGTCAGCCATAATGCAGTCCTCCTATATTGTTGAATGCAAAGCTCGGTGCCAGCGGCGTTAGCCGTGCGCCTCTGAACGCTTCTTGGGGGCTCTGCCCCATAAGCGCTAACCAAATTCATGAGAGCTCATAGGTATCGATTTGAGGGGTGCGCTTGCGGGAGCGCTCGCCTAAAGAGGCGGCGATCTCCGGCCAATGTTCGAGTACGAATTTCAGGGGCAGCACCGGCACAATGGCCTGTTCAATTTGATGCCCGATAAATTCAAACTCACGCCATCGGCTACGACAGCGGGTAGCCCCAGGGGGAAAAAGCGCGAGTAATCCGCGCCAGTTTCTCGGTGAGCA
>JAAETJ010000259.1 GCA_024228495.1 bacterium
CAAATAGCTTAAAAGGATGACGAGTTAACGTGAAAGCATTGATGGCGGGAGATTGCTTTGCGGCGCAATGCCTTCGCGCATGACGGCCTTGCGTAGTGGCGGAATGAGTTTAAGCAGTTGCACGCCAATCGTTCTGGTTGCTTGCAGAGGGGGAAACCAGCCATGTATCAACGAGCGATTGAGAAAATCGACCGTGAAAGTACGGCTCAGAATATCGCTGCGCCGCAACTCGTCATATTTGGCGATCACCTCTGGGCCTCCAGGATCCATACCTCGTATATTGGCCTTGCAGGCAATGTCTGCGATCATGGCAGCATCGCGCAGGCCAAGATTAAGGCCCTGCGCACCAATCGGTGGTAGAACGTGCGCGGCATGACCGACCAGCACGATCCGGCCTTTACCAAAGTCGTTGGCAACAAGCCCGGACAAGGGGAAAGCTGAACGCTTGCTCAAATCAATGAGATCACCTAATTCTCCATGTGTGGCCTCACTGAGCTGTGCCTTGAAGTCCGTGTCATCGAGTGCCATCAGGTGGTTCGCTTTATCGGGAGTTTCAACCCATACGAGACCGCTCTTGTTGTCCCGCATGGGTACAAGCACCAGTGGGCCGGATTTTCGGTGATATTCGGTCGAGATGTTATTGTGTGGCAGGCTGTGGCTGAACCAGCAAGCCATCGCGGTTTGATTATATTTCCAGTCAGTTGTGGTGATTTTAGCAGCGCGGCGGGCAAGGGAATTGGCGCCATCGGCCCCTACAACCAGCAAGGCAGTGACGGGCTGACCTTCAAAAGGCGTGACCACGGCCATTTTGGCGTGATTTTCTATGCTCGCTACATGGTCAGTTTCCAATAAAGTGATTTTGGGATTGTTACGGGCATGTTCCGCCAAGATCGAAACAAGACGATCATTGGCTATATTGTAACCGAAAGGATCGGGGCCAAGTTCACTGGCATCAAAAGAAGCATCGGGAACCGGCGGAAACCGACCAGTGTCATCAATCACTTTCATGATATTGAGCGGCTCGGCGAATGGTTTGCACTCGTCCCAAACGCCCAGATTTTCTAATAGATAAATAGAGTTTTGCAGTAGAGCTATGGTGCGGGTATCACCCTTTTGCTGACCATCGAACCCGAACATTTTGTCAAAGCAGATGATTTTGAGATCTTCCATCGCCATAGCGCAAGCAACGGTAAGACCTGTTGCACCGGCACCAACAATTGCCACATCATAATCATTTTCGAGGGGGAGGTCGCTCATTCCTGGTCTCCATCAAGGGCATTTTCGAGATATGGGCAAACTATAGCAGTTTTGCCAATTCACTTACAGCGATGATCCCAAAAACAAAAAAAGGGCGTTACCGGATGGCATCGCCCTTTTTCATGAATATTATATTTATCGACTAGACGCTGTAATACATGTCGAATTCAACAGGATGAGGGGTCATGTCATAGCGATCACACTCTTCCTTTTTGAGTTCGATATAAGCATCAATCTGATCGTCGGTGAACACTCCGCCTCTTGTCAGGAAGGCTCTGTCAGCATCTACAGCAGCAAGAGCTTCACGCAGACTGCCGCAGACTGTTGGGATGTTTGCGAGTTCTGCAGGTGGCAGATCATACAAATCCTTGTCCATGGCTTCACCTGGATCGATCTTGTTCTCGATACCGTCAAGGCCAGCCATCAGCATGGCAGCAAAACAAAGATAGGGATTTGCAGTTGGATCCGGGAAACGAATTTCCATACGTTTGCCCTTGGGATTGGCAACATGCGGGATACGGCATGATGCGGAGCGGTTTTTAGCTGAATAAGCCAAAAGAACAGGCGCTTCATATCCTGGTACCAGACGCTTGTAGCTATTGGTAGAAGGGTTGGTGAAAGCGTTCAGCGCTTTGGCATGTTTCAGGATGCCACCGATATAGTAGAGGCATTCCTGTGACAGATCAGCATACATATTGCCGGCAAAGACAGGCTCGCCGCCTTTAAAGATCGACTGATGTACATGCATGCCAGTGCCGTTATCGCCAAATACAGGCTTTGGCATAAAGGTCGCGGTCTTGCCATATGTGTCAGCGACGTTGTGAACGACATATTTGTAGATCTGCACGTAGTCTGCCGACTTTGTCAGGCTCGCAAATTTCATCCCAAGCTCGTGCTGAGCAGACGCGACTTCATGATGATGTTTTTCAGTTTCAACACCCATAGCAGTCATTGTTGTGAGCATTTCAGAACGGATGTCCTGGCAGCTGTCAACAGGGTTGCAAGGAAAATAACCGCCTTTGGTGCGGGGACGATGGCCCATGTTACCGGTTTCAATTTTACGGCCGGTGTTTGTTGGCAATTCTACATCGTCAAGCTTGAATCCTGTATTGTAGGGATCAGAATTGAAGCGTACGTCATCGAACAAGAAGAACTCAGGTTCAGGACCAAAGAAGGCCGTATCACCAATGCCGGTGGCTGCCAGATAAGCTTCCGCTTTGCGAGCAGTACCACGGGGATCACGTGGATAGCGTTCGCCAGTATTTGGTTCCAGGATATCGCAAAAGATAGCCATTGTTTTTTGACCATAGAATGGATCAATATGAGCGGTTTCTGGAACTGGCATCAACAGCATGTCGCTTTCATTAATGGCTTTCCAGCCTGCAATGGATGATCCATCAAATGGCACACCATCGGCGAATGCTTCAGCATCCATCAAGGCGATATCCATGGTAAGATGTTGCATCTTGCCTCTGGGGTCCGTGAAACGAAGATCAACAAATCTAATTTCCTCTTCCTTGATACGGGCAAGGACTGAACTTGCATCTGACATATTTGTTCCCTTTTCTGATGCTTGCGGGTCTGTGTTATTTACTGTTTCTGGTTCACCTGAACCAAAAACCATTGTTACAGCAGTGCGTGATGCAGAAGCAGTAACAGCCTCTATTCCTCTGGCATCACGCACCGCAGGAGTTGCCAGCACATTTGCTGGATTTCCAGTTTCAGGAAGGTCGACCTGTTCATTTGAAAAAAGGTCGACGACTTCCGTCAACTTGTTAAAAATAGTTTCATAAAAAGTTTTGTCTTCTGATATGTTACTGTCTTTTGGCAAGCTTTCGCATACTAGTCTAATTTGTTCTTGAAGCTTCTTGGCTTCCTCATCATCACCTATCAAATTTTACATCCAACCCAGCTAAAATGAGCGATATAGTGATCGCAAGAAAAAAGTTTATACTGCTTCACTACCTGTCTCTCCCGTGCGAATGCGAATGACTTCCTCAATGGTTGATATAAAAATCTTGCCATCGCCGATGCGCCCGGTATGAGCTGCCTCCTTGATCGCTTCAACAGCTTTGTCGAGAAGGTCATCATTGACGATGATTTCCAGCTTCACCTTGGGAAGGAAGTCAACGACATACTCTGCACCACGATATAATTCTGTGTGGCCCTTCTGGCGACCAAAGCCTTTGGCTTCAGTGACCGTAATACCCTGGAGGCCAACTTCTTGCAGCGCTTCTTTGACCTCATCCAGTTTAAAAGGTTTAATGATCGCTTCTATTTTCTTCATATCGCTTTGTCACCTTTGTCGTCACGCCAAGCCCTTAAGGCACTATGTTAATCTCTTATCAAGCACCTATTGTGCCAAATCAGAATGATGCAATAAACACATACAAATCAATGTGTTACGTTGATGTGGCTAGCAAGTCAGCAAATGTTCTGTCAGCCCGTGCCTAATTAATCATCAATATGCTAAAAACTCAAGCATTCATGAAACAAGGTTGTTCTTGATGACAATCGGAACATGATATCGCCGAAAAACAGCTATACTCATATTCAAATTATGAGTGCGAGAAAACAAAAACCTCGTCATTGTATTCGTACGCCAAAGGATTATGATGACGGGAAAAGAGAATCAATCCGCTATTTGAGGCAATTGATGAGCCAGCAAACAAGACAAGGTGCAATCCAATGAGAATGCTTGCCGTCATCACCTTTGCGTTGATCTTTGCGCCAATGGGGGTCTTTGCCGAGACTGTTGCAGAACGTTCAGTGCTGCTTGTTCGGCAAGGGGCGGCCGCTTTGTTACGCGGTAAATATGAGCATGCCATCAAGGCATATGATCGTGCCCTCGAATATGACAAGCTTTCCGATATCCGCAAGGCCAGCATTCATAGCGACCGTGGTGTTGCTCTTTGGCGTTTGAAGCAAACGGACAAAGCGCTGGCAGATTTTAGCACGGCGGTTACGCTAAACCCGCAATATCCCCAAGTTTATAATAATATGGGCAATGTTTATATGGACCTCAATCGGGCCAAGGATGCGCTCGAGGTGTTTTCCAAAGCCATTGATATCGCACCGACCTATGGGGTTGCATATAATAATAGGGGAAGCGCCAATTTCGAATTGGGCAATCTGAACGAAGCTATCGACGACTTCAATTCTGCCGTTAGATATTTAACACTGAATGCAGTTCCTCATAATGGCAGAGGGCGGGCCTATTTATCCAAAGGCAAAAACTATGCAGCCCTGCGAGATTTTTCGCGAGCTGTTAAACTCAACAAGAACTACGGGATGGTCTTTTTGTCGAGAGCGCGTGCTTTCAGGAAATTGAAAAATCACCGCCATGCCGTCAAGGACTATACGCACGCGATCGCACTGGCGCGTATGGAGCCACAGCTTTATTTTGAACGAGCGCAGGCCTATCAAGGTTTGAGTGATTATCTTCCAGCAATCTCAGATTATTCCAAAGCCATTGGCCTAGCTCCTGGACATGCCAAAGCATACGCTTTGCGCGCTCTATGCTTTGGTTTTGTGAAAAAATACGAAAAAGCCTTTAGTGATGCCGACAAGGCGGTCGAACTTGATCCCACGAGTGCCCTGCCTTATCTTTCCAGAGGACGCATTGCCAAACGCAAGGGAGACTATGACAATGCACTTGATGATTTCCAGACGGTTTTGGAAATCAGCCCCGAGCATCCAGAAGCTCTCAAGCTAATCGCACAAGTGCACGAGATCAGGAAAAATACTGACGAGGCGATTAATTATTATCAGCGTTCGCTCAAAGCGGATCGTTTTCTTGGTGGGTCTCGCGAAGGTTTGAAACGCCTGACCGGCACATTGCCTGGCTATGATGGCGAATTGGTCGGTGATCCCGTTTCGGGGTGGTTACTATCGCGTTTGCCTGACGGCAAATATTACGTCTATCATAAAAAATACCCCTATTTTTACGGCTTTATTGAAACCTATGGGCAGGGCGATCCCAAATTACTCAACTGGAGCCCTCTCAACGGCATCTGGAAGGGTATCGGCCTGCTACGTTACTTTGCAGGCAATAAGGGCGATGGTGAAAATGCCACGTCGCTCGAATATACGGCGATTATCAATCTCAAAAAGGCCCGACTTGCTGCCATCGAACCCCATAAATGGGGGGACAAGAAAGCCAATTGGAAATGGGGAAATGGCACTGTAGCAGTCATTGATCCAGATGGTATGACCAGCGAAGTCGCTCTAAAAAAGGCGCGTCCAAGAGTAGCAAAACATCGATCAGGTAGCGGAGACTATGTTTCATCTCCCTGGGGAGAAATATGGAGCCCGACCAGGCGCAAAGCCAGTAAATCCCAGCATGCCAATAAAGCCAAAAAGCGCTCAAGGCGACGTAAACAAAAATCAATCCTCAACTGGCTATTCCAGTAGGAATTTATGCTTTGCCCAATCGGGGAGAGAAAATGGCGTGCTGCTGGCTCAATGACGCCTGATCCATTTTTGCGTGGATCTCAATCTTTTCATTGTTGACATACGCATCTCCCATTGCAAACATTTTGAGTGCGTGGGGGTAAAGCTGATGTTCGGCGGCCAACACGCGTGCTGCAAGAGATTGCTCATCGTCATCATGTTCGACTGCCACAGCTGCCTGGGCGATGATGGGACCTGCATCCATGTCAGTTCGGACCAAATGGACTGTACAGCCCGTGACTTTCACTCCCGCATCTAGCACGCGTTGATGGGTGTGCAAGCCTTTGAACGAAGGCAATAATGAGGGATGAATATTGAGTTGACGGTCATGCCATTTGTCAACAAACTCGGCGGTCAGCAGACGTAGAAAACCAGCATTGCATATAAGTTCAACCTGCGCATCCACAAGAGCTTGATGCAGATCTGTTTCAAATGCTGTCCTATTGTCATATTTGCGATGATTGATGGTGAGTGCCCTGATGCCCTCACGTGCCGCATTTTCAAGGCCAGCAGCTTTTGGACGATTTGAGATAACTACTGAAATCTCAGCAGGGTACTCAGGGCTTTTACAAGCCTCGATCAGTGACGACATATTACTACCGCGCCCTGAAATGAGAACGCCGATCCGTTTCTTTTCCATAGGATCAACTCCAGTCCAGAGAGCCAGAATAATTGACAGAGGATTCAGAGCTTTTACTTGAAAGCGCCCCAAATACGAACGCACCTTCATTGCCAAGTTCAGACAATACCGCCGCGACCTGTTGTTTCTCAACGATCAACACCATGCCAACACCGCAATTAAAGGTGCGCAGCATCTCGGCTTTTGAAATACCGCCTGTTGATTGCAGCCAGGCAAAGATAGCACGCACCCCTTGATCCATATTGTTGATTGAGACGAGTTCAAGCAGATCAATTTGCGCTGCCAGATCTTCGGGGAGCACGCGTGGCAGGTTTTCTGTCAGCCCGCCGCCAGTGACATGGGCAAGTGCCTTGATCGCTCTTGTTTGGGATATCGCCTTTAGCAGAGGTCGTACATAAATTTTGGTCGGCGTGATGAGCGCTTCACCCAATGACAACTGATTGCCAGTGAAGGGAGATTGAGCGTTGAAATCGAGCCCTGCATTGGCGACCAGTTTGCGGATTAGCGAATAGCCATTGGAATGAGGACCAGATGAGGGAAGGCCAATGAGCACATCACCGTCCGCAATATCTTTGCGCGGCAGGACACCAGATCGTTCTACCGCACCAACGGAAAATCCAGCCAGATCATATTCACCAGTGTCATACATGCCGGGCATTTCAGCAGTTTCTCCACCGATCAAGGCGCAGCCCGCCATTTCACACCCCGTAGCGATACCCTCAACGACTTTTTCCGCGATCCCTGGTAACAATTTTCCAGTCGCAAAATAATCGAGGAAAAACAGAGGTTCGGCTCCTTGCACAATCAGATCATTGACACACATAGCAACCAGATCAATGCCAACCGTATTATGAAGCCCTGTCTCGAAGGCCAGCTTGACCTTGGTGCCAACGCCATCGTTGGCGGCCACCAGTAAAGGGTCATTATAATCAAGAGCCGCGAGATCAAAAAGACCGCCAAAGCCCCCAATAGATCCCATCGTTCCAGAGCGATTAGTGCGCTTGATATGAGGTTTAATGGCTTCAACAAAGGCATTGCCCACATCGATACTAACCCCACTATCAGCATAGGTCAGGCCGTTCTGGGGAGGCTTGTTTTTATCGTTCATGAATGGAGCTTACCCGCTATTTGAATTTGTGCGCTCAGCAAGCCCTTTATTCAGCGTATCGTCAAGGCTGTTATCCGCAATTTAGCCGTTATTTCTCGTGATGTTTACAATATATGGCCTGACCCTTTATAAGTTAGCTTGATGTCTTGATCCTTTCGGGTTGAATATGGAATATGACTTTTAAATATCATCTTTTATCAGCCAGCACGGTTGACTGCAAAAATATCGCCTTTTCGTTTGTATTGGCTTTGGCTTGTCAAATGATGGTCGCTGGTGGCGCCCAGGCGCGGGGAGCCTCCGTTTACACGATTGCCAAAGTGAAAATTGATGCGCGCGCCGACAATGCCGTACTCGCCAAAAAACGGGCTTTTAAAGAGGGCCCATTGCAGGCTCTCAAACTCATTTTCAAGCGTCTGGCACCTTTTCGCGCCTATGATCGCTTGGCGAATCTGACGCCAGCTGAGGCTGATGAAGTCGTAGATGGCTTTGCAGTACGGAGTGAACGCAATTCCTCCACACACTATATTGCCTTACTCGATTATAAGTTTTCGCGCAAAAAACTGCAGGCACTACTGATAAAAAAAGGCGTACCGTTTTTTGACCAACGTTCGCAAAAACAAGTTCTTATGCCGGTTTTTCGCGGAACAGGTGATCAATCTGCTGGTACCAGGAAAAGTAAACAATGGTGGCGCGCTTGGCGGACGATTGATTTTAAGCACGCCTTGACCGACACGCGGCTCTATCAGGCCAAACAATCCGATCATGAACTTTGGCAAAAAATATCTAGCGGAGAACGTCAACAATATGAAACATTGCGTGATCGATACGCAGCTTCCAAACTGATACTGGTGGATGCCCAGTTAAATAGCCAAAAAGACAGGTTTGAGTTGCGTATATATGGCAAGGATCATGTCGGTCGTGTCGACTATTCGCAGGAAATCCCGGTTAAAGAGGGTACTCTTGCTAAAAACTATGAAGTCGTTGCACAAATCGCTTTTGGTATTCTTGAAGGGCGCTGGCGTGAACCACAGATCAGCGGCGATGTGGTGGCTGTTATTGCTTCTGCTAACGACCAGAATGAAGCAGAAAGCAGCAAGCGTTTGATCAATGAAACGGTCTTCTTGCGTGTCGCATTTCGCGGACTGCGTAACTGGCAGCAAATAAGGAAGCGATTACAGCGCATCCCGGGGGTGCAAAAAATGCAGGTCAATTCCCTGTCCCCGCGAGGTGCAGATGTGCGACTGAAGTATCCAGGCGGCATTGATCGACTACAATCCCAGCTTTCAGCTTACCGCTTTGCTCTTGAGCAAACGGGCAGTGACGCCGTTTTGCGTTCAGTGAAATAATTCAGCTGTGTGATCACATAGGCGACATTAATGGACGACGTTTTGACAAGTGCGGCAGACTAGGCCATAGACTTGACTAAAAAGCGCATGTAGAGACGAATATGTTCGTTTCGCGCGGCCTGGGAGAGGCACTTTCTTGTACATCATTCCAAATGTTTTGACGATAATGCGCCTTTTGATGGTACCAATGATTGTCCTGTTGATCATTGAGGATCAAATGACCAGCGCCTTTGCTGTTTTTGTCATTGCGGGTATCACTGATGGTCTCGATGGTTTTCTTGCCAAACGGTATGATTGGAGCACAGAACTTGGGGCATGGCTGGATCCTGCTGCCGACAAAGCCTTGTTGGTCAGTATCTATGTGACCCTTGGCCTGTTTGATGCTCTTCCAGCATGGCTGGTCATTTTGGTTGTCTCTCGCGATTTACTGATTGTCGGTGGCATATTGCTGTCTTGGCTGATGGAACATCCCGTTGCCATGAAACCGCTCATGATCAGCAAGATTAACACGGTGGGACAAATTTTACTGGCTGCATTAGTGCTGGCGGATCTTGGTTTGCAACTGGGACTTGGCATAGTTGTGAACATGCTTATTCTCATTGTTGCGGCATCAACGGTTCTCTCGGCTCTCGCGTATTTGCGAGGATGGTTCAAGCATATGGTGCCATATCAATAGAGCGCTTCGCGATTGGATCGGGCACCCATTAGCGCTGAATATGAGATAAAAAGGGCAGGGCATGAACAGCATTACGGGGCGGCAGATTCTTTTCTGGGGGGCTACATTTGTTCTTTTTGTACTAATCATCGGTGTTTTGAGCGAAGTTCTGCTGCCTTTCGTGCTTGGCATGCTCCTAGCTTATTTTCTCGACCCCTTGGCAAATCTTCTTGAAAGATATGGGCTCTCGCGGCTTTGGGCAACGGTTCTTATTGCTGTGGTGTTCAGCATATTGGGATTTGTATTCATTTTGCTGATCGGCCCACATCTGTTCGCACAGATCAGCGAACTCGCATCCGATATGCCGAGCTATTTCATTCAATTGCGCGAAATAATTGTCACCGGGAGTGAAACATGGTTTGGCAAACTGTTTCCGGGATCCCAGCTTGGCGCCGAAGAGGCCATGCAAAATATCGCCCGCGATTCGGCCAAACATCTGACCAGTGTTTTGAAGTCTGTGTGGACCAGTGGCAAAGCCTTGCTAAGCTTCTTATCCTTGGTCCTCATCACCCCCGTTGTGACCTTCTTCTTGCTCAAAGACTGGGACCAGTTTGTTGGCAGAATTGATGACTGGTTGCCTCGCGACCATGCGCCGATCATCCGATTGCTGGGAAAGCGTATCAACAGATCCATTTCAGGTTTTTTGCGCGGGCAGGTGACCATATCGATCATTGTCGGTATTTTTTATTCCATCGCCCTGACCATGCTTGGCCTTAAATATGGTTTATTGATCGGTCTGACGGCCGGGCTTCTCAATATCGTACCGTTCCTTGGATCACTCGCCGGCTTTTTAATCTCAGGCACCATGGCGGTTGTCCAATACTGGCCTGAATGGCAATCCATTTTGTGGGTGTTGGGGGTGTTTGCATTTGGCCAATTGGTCGATACCAATTTTCTTACTCCAAAAATCATCGGGGACAGAATCAAGCTACACCCGGTGTGGCTGATTTTTGCATTGATCGTTTCAGGCTATTTGTTTGGCCTTGTGGGCATGCTTATCGCTATTCCGCTCGCCGCCGCCATTGGTGTGCTTGTTCGATTTGCTCTGGAGCGTTATCTTGATAGTGAGCTTTATATCGGCTCCAGAGAATTAAAGAGAGCGAACAAAAAGGGCTAGTTGAGATTAGATGAAAAACCCAAGGCAATTGGCGCTTGATCTCGCGCATCGCCCGGCTTTTGGCGCTGAAGATTTCTTCTTGTCACAAAGCAATGAACTGGCTGTCAAACTCATTGATGACTGGCCGCATTGGGCGCAATATGCCCAGCTGTTGATTGGTCCAGAGGCCAGCGGCAAAACTCATCTCGTCAATGTTTGGATTTTGCGCAGTCAAGCCCATGTGATTGAGGCCTGCAACCTCCATAAAACTGATTTGCAACAACTTTCGCTTGATCAATGCATCTGTATCGAAAATCTGCATGATGGACTGGCAAGTGAAGATGCGTTGTTTCACCTCCTCAATAAAGTCAATGAGAGTGGTGGGCAACTATTCCTCACCTCTCAAAAAGGGATTGGTGATCTGGCGCTAAAACTCAATGATCTTCGCTCCAGATTGTTGGCCTTGCCAAGCGTTTCGATCAACGCGCCGGATGAAAATTTGTTAAAAGCGGTGATGATCAAGCAGTTTAATGATCGTCAAATCGAGATTGAACCCCAACTTGTTGAATATTTGTCCAAACGCATGGAGCGCTCCTTGCAAGCTGTGACAAAGATCGTCGATGATCTGGATCGCGGATCCTTGGGTGCCGGGCGGGCTATTACCAGGGTTTTAGCCCGCGAAATCCTGCTCGACAAGTCCAGCTAATCCCGCCCAATCACCCGCAAAACTGTCCTGATATGCTCCCCGACACCGACAGAAGCGAAAATCAGTGGAAAATACAACTCTATCGTGTATTTTAACA
>JAAETJ010000260.1 GCA_024228495.1 bacterium
ACGTCAATGCCCATGATGCCAAAAAGCAACGGGAAAATCTGCCGGCCAGTACCGACCGTATAGACCTCATGGGCATTGCCATGATGCTGCTCAACCTTAGGGCAAAATGCAGTCCGGCTCAAGACGGCATTTATCGGAATCTGCGAACACTGGTGCGACATCGAAAAAAGCTGGTGGTGATGAAAACCGAAGTTAAAAACCGCGTGCATACCTTGGTCGATCGGCTCTTTCCCGGTTTCTTGAATGAAAAAAACACCGGCATCAATCCATTTTCCAAAAGCTCATTGGTTCTGATGGAAGATCGTTTCAGTGCGCAGCAAATCCGCCGCCGCCAACAACGTACATTGGTTAAAATACTCAAGCGCTGTGCAACTCCAGATGCTCAAAGCGTAGCAGCCAAGCTTCACAGCTATGCGGCCCAGGTGATCACTACCCCGGAGGAGTATGCCGCAACCTTGCAGCTATCATTGCAACATCACATTAAGCATTACCGCTGCTTGCAGGAAAACATTGACCAACTGCTATCAGAAATAGCGCTTGTGTTGGCGCAAACTCAAGCTGGCTTTTTAACCAGCATCAAAGGTGTCGGTATCGTTTTGGTAGCCG
>JAAETJ010000261.1 GCA_024228495.1 bacterium
CGAGGAGCACCTGCATTTTCCACCTGCGCTATAACAGTAATCCGTGACCCCAATAGCGCCCTATGATTTGCCTTGGCGAGGTATATTAGTCTTTGGTGTAGGTCTGCAACCGCTGATGAACGGTCATTTCTCGGATGAGTGCTGACCGTCTCTTCTGTGTCGTTAGGACGCATTCGTCAGGCCAAATGAAAAGTCCGCTTCCAGCATTCGGCGAAAATTCCCCAGTGCAATTATGAACGCCTGGTCAGCCGCAAGCTGTACTTCGAATCAGGGTTCATCAGGAGTCAGCGTACAGTTATTGACAGAACTCCAAGGTAACGCCGGAAGAGCTTTTCCGAAAAGCAATATCCTTATAAGAGGTTTTCCCCTTATAAGGGATTTCTTCAGGCCAATCGGCATCCCAGGGCACTGGACTGCCGCCCTCTAGAACCAGGTCCTTAAAGAATTCATCCCATGGCCGATTGCTTAAGGCTGCTCCATTAACGATTCGGTCTAAAGTCTGCTTTAAACCGATCACCCAGGTATGCAGGTGGGTCGTGAGTGTATGCGCGCCCGCTGAAAGTCCTATAAGAGTATCGCCCACCGGTTCGCCATAAGTTCCGGGGCGATCAACCCAGGCTTTTAAAAGTTGTATTGGTCGGTCTTTACGGGCCATGATAGATCCGCCCATGTGTTCAACAAACGCGCTCCAATCGGCTCCGTCTGCCGCCTGGCGAGCCTGCTCCAGTACGTCGGAATCCGTGATTTCTGTGCGCACTCTTCTCAGTTCTCGCCAGATAGTCACTGATGGCCCCCCGATCTGCTGGAACTGGCGGATTCCCCAGGTTCTCGACCAGCTGCGTACATCCTGCGCAGCTGATTGCGGATCCTGCCCCGTTTCTTCCGAGTCCAAACCAAATCCGTCGATATTTTTTGAGATATATTTTGCGATATATCCGGTGGCTGTCCCTTTATTGGGATCGATTTCTTCTACACAGAAGCGGTGCGTCTGTGCGCCAGGTTCATCCGGGTTTTCTGCCAGGGCATAGGATCGACAGGTATCAATCAGCGTTGTTTTTTCACAAGCCGGAATGAACAACAACATATGCCAATGGGGAGTGCCGTCGTGATGAGGTTCTGCGACCCGGAAACCGTAAGGGTGGATGTGGTTCCGGTGCAGTTTGGCGCGGATTCTTTGCCAGATTTTGCACAGATAGGTTTGGGCGGCACATGGGCTGCTTTGGTCGTAACTCGGGTTGATCTTTCCTGACTGACTGCTTACCGCATGAAAACGCGATGGGCATGTAATGGTCAGAAATACAGCTTCATGGCCTTGTTGATTCGCATATTGTTCAAAACCAGCAATGCGCACCATTAGCTCTGCACGCCGGACAGTGGGATTTGATATCGAGCCTTCGATCAACTCTTTCAAAGATACGATATCTCCCTCCTCATTGATGGCCTGAAAGCTATCCATGATCTCCTTAAATGTTAGGTCTTGCTGTTTCATGCGCTGCCGGGTTTCCCGGCTGATGTAGGGTGAGATTGGTTTCCGAACCGCACCGCTTGAAACTGCCAAGGACTCGTAGGTTCGGATTACGTTGGTTTTGATGCGCCGCCGCCACCAGCGTGGATGACACATGCGGCTGATGGCGCCACTCAGCGTTCGATTGCGGGATACCTTTTCCGGCAGTAAGCGCTGGGCCAAGGCATACTGGGATAGGGCTTCATGAGCTTGCCATTGGATTGTGTGGTTAGTGGCAATGCGCTGACATGCCTGGGCACGGGCCTGGGCCAAGTCGCGGATCTCCTGGAAACTAGCGCTCAAACGGGCAGCGCTACGGGGGAGTTTTTCCGCTGTTTGTAGCAATGCCTGGTTAGCATTGAACCGGCCTTGACGTTCCCAGGTAGATTTATAACGACGGGCCAGAAGGAGGGCTATTTCTTCTGGATAACGGCTTAATTTCTCATGTCGAAACTGTCGGTCAAGTGGAGTGGTATCAGGTAAATCCCAGAGCATTATTTCAGCCTGGGGCGTATCAAAGGGTATCGGTGGGGAAACGATAGTACCAGGGGCTGTCCAGTCGATGTACATGCTCAGTTCCCCTGTGATGTGGAATGACGGATGCGGCTGTTGATATGTGCATCAATGTCCTCCTTGCGGTAACGAACGGCGCGTGCGCCGACGCGGACAAAGGGGATGCACGCACCGGCCCAACGGTCGCGTTCAAGAAACGCTGGGCTGAGGCCAAGACGTGCGGCTGCTTGTTTGGTTGTGAGAAGTGGATTGTCCATGAGTTTACCTTTAATTGTTGGAAGTTCCGTTGAAAGTTCGGGGTAAACTCTGGCGCAAGTGTTAAGAAGAAAAAACGGGTGTGGTTAATCTCCCTTATAAGGGTTAGTAAAAGGGTTTTGCTAATTATGTAGGGGGGTTTAACCCTGTTTTCTTCGGCCTGGTGACCGATTTGGACAGAGATCTTTAATCCAGTTTTGGATGGTTTCTTTTTTGTAAGCTGTACCCTCACAGCCAAACTTGTAAAGTTCTTCTTTCTCTGCCATACGGGTAATTTTGATACTGGGTAATGCGTCCCACAGAAGAGCGGCAACTCCCCGGCAACGTTGTCTGTGCTCCTGTTCGAGACGTAGTTTCCGAGGCTTTTTTGTTGGTTCTGACAATGGACTGGATTCATTGACCCGCAGTAGCAGGGTATTGGGTATAGCAATCTGTTTGCTTTCCGCCCAGCGGATAAAGTTTTGCGGTCTGACTCGGTACTGATCGCTTGAGGCGTCATTCTCTAAAACCGAAAGCGAATGACCCACACAATTCAACGCAAGGGTATAGCATGCGTTCCATGTTTCGGTTCTCTTCTCCGGTAAATTCGACTGGCCCAGCATGGGGGGGTGGATCGGATAGGGCCAGAGTGATTGCATCCTGCAGTGGCCAATGGTCGCATTGTGCCCAGAAGCCATAGATAGACTCACTCTTCTGATTGCTTCGGCTAGCATCTGCTTCACTATTCTTGGGCATGTAAGGTACCTTCTGTCGATCTATTTTTTCTGGAATGAAATGATTTTTGTCGGTGCTTCAGGCGTGATAGCCGATTGGATAAAACTTGCCACCTGCTGGACCGGCCCGCGAAAACGTTCCACATCGGTCACAATGTAATCATCTGTGACGTCGTAGCCGGATTTGTGGTTTAGCAGGCGTTTTTTTGTTGTGCTGGAAAAATCTAAAATATCCAGGATGGTGGCGTAGGTACGCCGGATATCATGGGGAGAGAATTCCACACCGGACTGTTCGATTACGTGCTTCACCTGCCTTTTAGGTTCCACGATATGACCTTTTCCATCGCGGCCTGGAAAGACATATTCATTGACGGCCATCGATTGGCGCTCCAGGAAGATGTCCATAACAGCATCGGATAGGGGCAAGACAAAGGTTTCGCGGTTCTTGGGATCGGGAATGGTGAGTGTCTTGTCCTTCAGGTCGACGTCTTCCCAGCGAAGGTGTGCCGTCTCGCTGAAGCGTAGGCCGGTAAAGAGCATCAGCGTCAGGAAATCGGCTACCACAAAGGCAGAGGTGGGCTTGTCAGGGGCTTTCAAGGCCTGGACCGCGTTGTACCAGGCGGGGAGCTGATGCTTCTTGATCACGCGCTTGCGTGGTTTAATCCGATACCAGGCGCGGGTATGACCCAGTATCTCCACCGGATTGTACGGGAGGATGGAGTGTCCTTGGCCATCGTCATAGTGGTGCTTGGCAAAACTGAGGATCGATTTCAGGGTGCGAAAAACAGCGTTGGCCTGCGCTTTGACGCCGCGTTCCCCGATCTCGCGGTGACGGCGGCTGACCATCTGTGTCGTGATCGCGGTGATGGGTTTGTGATACCACTCCTTGAGAGGGTTCTGCAGATGGTAGGTGTAACCCTTCAGGGTTTTTGGTTTCAGGTTTTTGCGCGCTTTTTTGAAAGCTTCGAAGGTCTCGGCCAAGGTCACCTGCTGAGCGGCTTTCTGTTTCTTCTCGGCAATGGGGTTGATGCCCATCGCGATTTTTCCGAGTTGTTTTTGCGCTTCGCGCCGGGCTTGCTCGACGGTCAGTTCGCCGAACCGGCCCAAGGTCTGGCGGCGCACCTTGCCATCGATGCGTTTCTCCAGAATGAAGGATTTGGTCCCCCGGTCGGTCACCCGCAAGCCGAACCCCTGAAGGACGCTGTCGCGCACAAATATTTGCTTTTTTCCTTCCGGTGGATTGGCTTGATCGACCACTCGTTTGGTCAGCTTGACCGGCTGATTTTCTGAAAATGTAGACACAATGTAGACACCCCGCTTCAAGTTAGTGCGGAGAGTTTAAAATCAATTCAAAGAAAAAAGCAAGTAGAAACAACAGGTTTAAAACAATTTCAAAGAATGTCGAATTGTTTCAAAAGGGCGGTGAAAATAGTTTGTAATCAGCAGGTCGCGGGTTCGACTCCTGTCGCCAGCTCCAATAAAAACAATAAGTTAGCATTTGACTCTTTTTAATCAGCTGGTCACGCAGTACACTTTCGGTACACCTAACGTATCGGAAGACGCAATGACATCCGTAACAAAGACCCCCTCAGGCACCTGGAAAGCCATCATTCGCAAGCGCGGCTGGCCGACAACCATCAAGACATTTCGCACCAAGCGTGACGCTCAGGATTGGGCGCGGCGTACTGAAGACGATATGGTGCGCGGTGCCTATATCGATCGGGCACCCAAACCGGGTCCGGTTAACCAAGACAGCGTGTTGGTGCGCCGCCTTGCCGACATGGCCAAGCGCGCATCCACGGCATAGCAGGTGATTTCAATGGAACCACGACAAACTAACTGTTCCGAAGGTTGCCCGATGCAAGCAAATGCAGCCTGTGTGACAGGCAATAGATTGACCCAGCGGCCGCCAGATGTGAGCGTCCGTGTCACTACACAGCGAAGCGCGGTAGTGACGCGGACGCAATCGGGACCTAAGTGTGCAGCGCGCAGGCGACATTTTCTGATACGCCAGAATGCCGCCGGAATTATGGTGTCGTTGGCGGAAGAAATTTAGCAGTCTGGAGAATGACAAAGGTATGTGGCCTGCCTATACTTATCGGGAGCAATTGAATTTATCCGTGGCCACTACGGAAAAGTGGCAAGCAAGGCGCCTCTCGGATCGTGCAGCAGGTGCATCGGCGAAAGCCGCGGTCCATCTTCCATATCAGAACAACCCAACGGGTCTGTTCATCCTCGCAGGCATCCGCCTGCCTTAAACCACGAGCCTCGTGCCCGATGATTGCGTCTTGCGATTGTTGTGCCTCGCTCATCTTTCATTCATCGCGGGATTGTCCCGCTGACTTCAACGGAGGTTTAACCACACTCAAAAACCGCCCTTATTCGGGCATGTTGGTCTACGTGGAGCCACTCCCATGCCGGGATATCCCGCGTTGCCTCTGACCAGGCATATTCAGGTCACATGGGCGTTGTGTCCCATGACCGTTCCGCTAAAGCGGATCTGTCAGCTTCGGCTGCCAGATAGGTCAGAAACACTAACCAGAAAGCAAGCACACTATGAGAGACCTGAACTACCAACTGAAGAAACTCTGCCGCTAGTGTCGGGAGGGCAGCTATGCCACCCAGGTCATGCGCGAGCGAATGCTGACCCTTATGGCCAACCAGCTCCATGAGTTCGGCTACCGGAAG
>JAAETJ010000262.1 GCA_024228495.1 bacterium
GATCAGGTGCGGGTTCTCGTCATTGGGCTTGTCGTAATAAAGGTAGAACTTTCCGTCAGCGTATTCTGCCGTGGTCATGCAACTGGACGGGCAAACCAGGCCGAGGAGTTTCCAGTCTTTCATGTCCGTGCTATGCCAGGCGTGATAGCCTCTGGGGTGATTCTTCTTCCACTCTTGCCTGAACTTCGTGCGCTTTTGTTGGGTGAGCCCCTCTGGGTATTCCATTTGGGGCCAGGTTCTTGTCGCAAAAAAGTAGTAATCGCCCGGCGCAACCGGAAGAAACACGTAGGCGTTTCCAGCTCCTGAAGGCGTGACGTCATCGATCGCCTCCCAGTTGTCCCAGACGGGAGATTGCTCAAACACGACCGAGATCAGCTTGCGCTTTTTGGAAAAGGTTTTGACGACACTCTGGAAACTGGCTTTGTCAGCCTTGGGTTTGGCGAAGCCGTCAGTGAGCTCCACGTTGTCCGCGGCTCCCCGGGCAGCGGTCCAGTCGTCCTGGCTCTCCACCACCCAGGACTCAGCCACCGCTGGCGTCGTAGTTACGAGCAAGACAATCGATGTGAGGTAAATACTGAGATACTTCTTTGCAGGTCTTCTCATGCTTATTAATGAAATGAAAGAGGCAATTGTTTCCAACAAAGTGGAAAATTTTCAGCGGAATGAGCGGGAGGGTCCTCACAGAACAAAAAACAGCAAGCGTTCCTTCAATTAGTTTTGATCGGCTTGAATTTGAACCAGGCGTTTTGAAAGGCGCTCAATGACTTTCGGATTCGATTCAGCCAGATTGTCTTTCTCGTCCGGATCAACGCGATGGTCATAGAGTTCCTGGAACATGAACTCCCCTCGCCCCAGATCCTTCTGCCATTGAATGTAACGGTAGTCCTTGGTCCGCATCGTCACGGCGTACATCCTGCGCATTCCTCGAAACGGAGCGCCGTAGGACATGTTGTAACTGAGCGCAACTTCTGGTCCGGGGAGATTCGGGTCCTCGAGGAGATCAAGGAACGGTCTTCCGTCGATATCCGCAGGAGGCGTCAAACTGCAGAGGCCGGCAAGGGTTGGGTAGATGTCAATACTCTGCACCAGGGCGCTGGTGGCCCTCCCTTTGTTTTTCATTGCAGGAGTTCGAATGATAAGAGGTGATTTCAACGCCCTTTCGAAGCTGGTGTGCTTACCGAAAAGGCGATGCTCTCCCAAGTGCCAGCCATGATCACCCCAGAGCACAATAATGGTGTTCTTATTCAGGCCGAGTGATTCGACTTCGTCCAGAATGCGCCCGATCTGGGCATCGACAAAACTGACGCAGGCGGCGTAGCCGTGTTTCAGTTTCCGTCGGTAGTCCGGATCTTCCAGACCATCATCAGGATGATGGCCATACTGCTGCATCAACTCAAAGCTTGGATGATACGACGGCGATTCCGGCTGCTCACCCCAATCGGCTTGAGGAATCTTCTCCGGATCATAGAGGTCGAAATATTTTTTCGGTGCCCAGAACGGCAGATGGGGTTTGACGAATCCAACAGCAAAAAAGAATGGTTTGTCCTTCAGCGTTCCTAAAGTTTTGATGACGGTATCCGTCATTGCTCCGTCAAAGTAGGCGGCGTCCGGAAGATCAAGCCCGCGAACGGCGTGTCGCTGTTTTTTGCCGGCGTTATTCTGAAAATCAGGATGCTTGGTTTCACGATCCAGAATTCGGCTCCAACTTCGCGGCAAAGTATCCTGTTTCCCGTGGCATATCTTTCCGATGGAGATCGTTTCATACCCGGCCTTTTTGAAAAGATGGGGGAACGATTCAATTTCCCTTTGCGCAGTGAATTGGATGTTCTGTTGAAAGGCCAGATTACCTGCTTCGTAGTTGCTTCTCGGGCTAAGGCCGGTCAGCAGGGCGTATCGCGAGGCACCGCAAGTCGGAGCGGTTACATAATGATGTTTGAAAAGCCGGGCGGTTCTGGCAAACGCATCAATGCGCGGTGACTGGATATAATCCACTCCGTAACAACCGAGTTCAGGCCGAAGATCATCGATGGCGATGAAGAGCACATTCGGGCGTTCAAGCGGCGATGCCACCGACGCTACGGCGATCATACAAAGCAGTGTGAAGGCCGCTACTGCGTGCAGAAATGATGAATGCATATCGCTTCGAGTTGTAAGTTGATGAGTTCGCTTCTTTAGAGGCCCCGCTCCGTTACGGACGCTTCGCCAACTTTCTCTTTGATAAGCCGGATGGCTGGTTGTGCGGTAGCCCGGAGTTCTGGATCCTCCAGCAATGCTTCGGCCAACTGGAGGCCCTCGCGGCTCGGGTGGCGTTTCAGCACGTCGAGGACGAGTGCTTTGTCTTCGGGACGACTTGCTATCGCCAGAGTCTTGCGGCAGATGTCCATTCGTTCTTTGGGTGTCATGTTCAGTTGTCGAGCAATACGAATGCAACCACGAAGGGCTCGGATCTGGTACTTACGTTCTGTCAGCATCGTTGCCAAGTCAAGTAACGCAGGCGCGGCGTCGGCGGTGAGCCACTCGCCAAGCAACCGTGTTGCTTCGTCTTGCATGGTCGGGTCATTACTACGGGCAGCAGACACAACTGTTTCTAATGCAGTCGCTCCACCTACCGACACAAGTTGTTCCAGCAGAAGTTTTTTGGCTGTCGGCGGCGCGGTGGCTAGTTCAACTGTAAGTTTTTTAGCACAGCCTTCCTGTGGCATGCGAACACAGGCTGCAGTCAGTGCGGAACGCATGGCGACATCGCCAAGTGAACGCTGTTCCTTCATTACCATAGAAATAAAATCAGCAAGATGTTCCATTCGAACTGTAGCTGCTAACGCATTGATAGCTTCCTTTCTGGTTGTGTCGTCATCACTTGCGGCCAGCTGAAACAATGTGGCCGAAGCCTCGGCAATCCGCCGTTGTGCTGCTACATCAATGGCCATTTGTTGGGTAGCGATGTCATCGCTCGTAAGTCGACTAAGAATCGCTGTGTCGATTCCACCAAACGGAAGTGCTGCAAGTATCGATCGAGCAGTTTCGGCAAGCTCCTCGTCGGATTCTGCCCCCACTTCAAGTAATAAAGGCACGGCCGTTTCATTGCCTACTGTCGCGAGTGCTCGAATTGCTTGCATGCGAACGGCAGAGTCCTCTGCCTGTGCTGCTTTCATAACCGTTGGAAGTGCCGTCTCGTTGCCCAATTCCTCTAATGATTGAAGCAAGAGAACCTGACGCTCTGGTGAAACCGTATGAAAGAGCGCCTGTAGCTCAGGTGAGGCATCAATTTTCAAGTGTCTGATAGCCTGCAGGGCCAGTCGGAAATTGGACTCGTCATCAGTCTCGAGCAGTTCGATGAGTTTTGGCAGGCCATCATCTCCTTGCGCAAGAATGATATTGTACGTTGCCTTACTCTTTATTGAGGCTGGCAGATCAGCAGCTTCGATCGCGTCATACAGTGTCACGGCGTCCTTCACCCTGCCCTGCTTCGCCAGTTGCTGGATGCAGACCATGCATGCATTTGCCAACGTAATACCCGACCCCGCTGTCGCTTCGGATAGCATTTTCTGTAATTCGTCAGCGGCTTGCGGGCTGCCAATGCGTCCGAGGGATCGGGCAGCCGCTGCTGCGGTGGCTTCATCATCACTTCTGAGTAAGGCGGCTATCACACCAACCGCTTGTGCATCACGACGCACACCGATCGAAGCGAGTACGTCAATCAACCGGTCGCCCTCAAGGTGTGCAATCGCGTCGCGAAGTGCGGCGTCGGAGGCTTCACCTGGGATTGCTTCAAGTGCATCTCTGGCGTAGGACGACAGCTTGTCATCTGTCAGTAAGTCAGCTAGCGCCGGTACAGAGCGTTCATCGCCAAAGATCGCCAGCCGTTCGCACGCCTTCGCTTTTTCAAAGACTGATGCATCTGGCGACGTTAACACTGTAACCAAAGAAGCAGGTGTGCCTGTTGGTGAGTCTTGAGCGAGCAACCCGAGAGAGGCTATCACTGAAAAACAGAGAGCCAAAAACAATGCTCTGAAGTGATCAATACGAGCCATGCCTGCTGTCCTTGTCATGCTTCTATGTTTGGGTGTTTTTAGGGAGCGTGTTGATCAAACGGCCCACGGCTGACGAGCTGCTCTGCTTCGCATCCGGTTGGCTTCGTTATCACCAACAAACATTTCAGTGCTTGGGTCAAACGTCAGCTTGCGGTTGAGCTTCCAGGCAATGGCAGCGGCATGACATGCAATATGGGATGATCGCATGATGTCTTCATTGGTGGTGGTACGACCTCTCGATTTGACGCAATCGAGGAAGTTGCGGGTATGGTTGGTTGGCATTCCTCCTCGAATTGTTGGAGCGGGTAAGTCAGCGCGAAGTGAATCGAGTGAGACGGCAATTCGGCCCGTGTCACCCGTTTCAACCCAGCCTTCGTCTCCCTCGAATCGAACGGGACACGTTCCCAGACCAAGCCACCCCGTGCTCCGTAAAATCAACTTCACACCATTTGCGTACGTACACTGAATGACGTTATCGCCAGCAACATCAAGCGGCTCATATTCAACAGGAGTTGTTCCATCTGCTCCGGCAGCAGCTTGGCAGAGGTCAAGCGTATGGGCGCCCCAGTCGAGCAACCGTGCCCCGCTATCAAAATCGTAGTAGCCACGCCACTGCCCTTTCATCACATACGCCTCATTGTATGGACGCCAAGGCGCGGGTCCGAGCCACATGTCCCAGTCGATAACGGCTGGGTCAGGTTCTGGTTGCGCGGGAAGCCAGTCGTGACTATCTCTTAGCGAATAGATTGAAGCGTGCAACGTATGGAGGTTGCCGAGTTTGCCGGTTCGGGCCAGCTCAATCGCATGAATAAAATTCGAGTTACTTCGTCGTTGTGTACCACACTGGAAAATGCGGCCAGTGCGATGGATGGTATCGGCCAGTCTTCCAGCCAAGTCAATAGAAATGGCACATGGTTTTTCACTATAGACGTCCTTGCCGGCTTCCGCTGCAAGCATTGAAGCGGGTGCATGCCAGCGGTCTCCAGTCGCTATCAGCACGGCATCGATGTCGTCACGCTCAAGCATCTCACGGAAATCACGATACGTATCGCATTGGGTATCACCGTTTCGTTGATCAGCCATTTCCTTGACAGCTTTGCGACGATCGGCCCGAACATCAGCTATTGCCACAAATCGCACGTCAGGATGCGGGAGCATCGTCTGTAGAACTGTTGTGCCGCGACTTTCAATGCCTATGCCAGCAAGGCGGATCATATCACTGGGAGGGACCGCACCGCCGAATCCCATGACTCGAGCGGGGATGAAAGTCGGTGCGACGGCACCGGCTGCAGCTGTTGTTGTGAGAAAGCGACGCCTTGTCTGATTTTTTCTTTTAGCGAGTGTCATGTGTGTCCTCTCAGCTTTTATGCATCAATGGATGGTGTCTGCTTGTGCTGAATGCCATGTGTTCGGCATCCCTTCTATTACTACTGCCTCGTGCTACTGATTTTTTGCACTAATTATTTGGGCTCGACTGGTTTTGAGTTGGCATCGTCGGGTGCCTTTAGTTTTGCGTTCAATTCAGCCTCATTCATTCCTGCTATTTTGACTTGCGGATTATGAGTCAGCGTGGGATTTCGGTAATGGACTGTTTGTGGCGGACCTCCATGAATTTGAAATGCTATCTGACCCGATCGCTCACCTTGCGGGTCTTTTATTGCAACGCAGAGTGTACCGTTGATGGCTGTCCAGATACGGTCGCCTACGGCGAGAATCTCATAGTGATTCCAATCGGCCTGTTTTATTACCTCCAGCGCCCGGTCGTTCCAATCGAGTTTTTTACGTCCATGTTCGTGATAGAGTTTGCCCCAAAAAATTCCACCCGCGTCGGCCTGGTACCCTCTCGCCTGCCCTCGCTCGTTGATCGATACTGAGCGAAACTGAATGCCTGCGTTCCGTTCGGCTGGTGTAAGCTTCACGTCCAGCGAAAGGTAGAAGTCGTCGACCGGCACTTCCGACCAAATGAATTTGTTTCCTTCTACCGGTTCATCTGAGTGGCCCACAATGGCGTTGTCTTGTACAGACCAGTAAGCACTATCTCCCTTCCACCCTGTCAGGTCTTCGCCATTAAAAAACGATTGCTCCGTTCTCGGAGCCTGGTGTTCATTTTCTTTGACAGCCGATTTCTGTTGACTCTTCTCGAACTCGGAAGCGTCTGACGGAGAGACGAGCATGCAGATGAAGAGACATACGAAGGCCAGTCTGTTACTTCGAGGAATCAGGCATGAAGGCATATTGAAATGTTCCTTATGGCACATAATGGTTAGTTCTTCGGTCTGCCGTCTTCCGCAGGTTCTTTTCCGATCACAAGTGCGTGGCCTTGCCGCGCAAAGCGTCGACCGAGCGTGATGTAGCCCTCCGGCCTTTCGTAGTGAACAGCGTTCTGCGTCTTACCGTCTTTCATTCTGTCATTGAGATCATCACAGTCCACCCAGGCGCCACTAGGATCTTCATTGGCAATTTCCATCTGGATCTTTCGCATTGCCCCCCAACTCTCTTTATTCCCACCAGCATCGCTTAAGCGGCCGATGACAATGTTCATATCCGGGCGATCCAAATCACGGCGCAGTTTGGTAATCAATTGCTTCAAGGCATCTTTATAGGCAGGCTGCCCCCCGCCGTTGGCATCGCGTTCGCCCTGCATCCAGCAAAAAGTCACTGAAGCCGGCTTGGGGTGCTTTTTCAGCATTTCCTTGTATTGATCGAGAATCGGCTGGTACAACTCGACCCCTTTATCTTTCCACAGTCTTTCTCTGTCCCTCTCAGTGAGTCCATTCTCTTTTGCTATATCATCCCATTCCTCCAACCATCGACATATTGGCTGACCGCCCTGTGCAACTTTGATATAGACAACCTCTTCGTCTCCAAAGAGCGTTTTGGCCTCCGGCATGAAACCAGTCTCCGGATCCATACCCTGCATGTTGGATTGCCCTGAGAGGATAAATAGATGAACTGGCTTGTTTGCTGGTATCACTACATATGCCGTGAGCAAGAGTGTTAGAAGTGTGATGATTTTAATATTGTGATATCCTTTATTTAGTCTTGTTTATAAAATTGTTATCTGGTTCCATCTTTACTCTTCGTTACACTTATTTCGCGGGCGCTTGGTATGTATCTTCGTTCTCCTGTCCCGGCTGCATTCTGGTCCACCATTTATCGTATACTGCACGTAGTTGAGCCACGACTTCGGGGTATTGAGCGATCACGTTTGTTGTTTCACCAGGGTCGTTCTTGAGGTCGAAAAGC
>JAAETJ010000263.1 GCA_024228495.1 bacterium
GGGGATCCCGACATTGTCTATGTGCTGACCTACTACGACATAAAAAAAAACCGATTTTGAAATCATAAAGCTCATTCGCCGCCTTATTGAAAGATTAGAGCAGCGCATGGGAGCATGCAATCTGTTTTCCAAAGTACCCCGGCTAAAATTCTATCCGGCCGACAAGCGGTGCGGATGTGGCAGGGAGACGACGGTTTTAAAAACAAGCGTCAAGACCATCGCCACCCTGGAGATCGGGGAATTCAGGGCGGCGGAGACGCAGACAAGCTGCAAACAGTGCCAGCATGTTTACCACTCGGATGAATTGCGCGCCTTGACGCCCCATCGTGGGAAGTTTGGTTTTGATGTCATTGAGGCGGTCGGCAGGGCGCTCTTTGTGCGCTGCTGCAATGAGGCGGAAATACAGGCTGAACTGGCCATCAGGAACATTCCGATCTCCACCAGTGAAATCAGCTTTCTGGGCAAGCGGTTTATTGTCTATTTGCTGCTGACGCATATCGAATGCCAGGGGGAACTCAAGCAGGCCATGCAGTCAAGGGGCGGGTATATCCTGCATATGGACGGCACCTGCGAAGGAGACAGTCCGCATGTGTTCAGTTGTATGGATGAAATCAGCAATATCGTACTGGGCAACAGGAAGATGCCAACGGAAGACAGCCAGTTTATTGTTCCCCTGCTGCAAGATCTGAAAGCGGCTTATGGCAACCCGGTTGCGTTAGTCCATGATATGGGTAGCGCTATTCTGAAGGCCGTTACGACGGTGTTCCCCGGCATACCGGATTACATCTGTCATTTTCATTTTCTGCGAGATCTAGGCAAAGATCTGTTTGGTGTCGAGTACAGAGCGATCCACAGGATCACCCGCGTATACAACATACGGACAAAACTAAACAAAGTCTCGAAACAGCTAAAAACCGTTATCAGTGATGAGCAGCCTTTGACGGATAGCTTGGAAGCCTATCTAAAAGACAAGGGAACCATTTGCCCTAAAGAGAAACTCGACCACAGGGTGACGGCCTACCTGCTGGTGGCGTGGATTCTGGAATCTCGCAGTGCTTCCCATGGGTTCGGTTTTCCCTTTGACCAATCCCATCTTGATTTTTATCTGCGTTTACAAGAGGCCTATCCTGCTTTGAAACAGCTGAAGGCAAAAGGTGTTTCGGGATTACCTCTGCTCACATTGAGCAGAACATTACGGGATGCTGCTCTGTCGAAAATGGTATTGCGTATACAGGAGAAAATATCAATCTTTGAAGTACTCAGAAAAGCCATGAGAATTGCATGCCCGGAGAATAAACGGGGACTCAATGATGAAGGCGATGAGGACATCAAAACAATTAAAGGGCGGGTTGAGAAGTTCCGCCATTCAGCCATCGTTACGGCATTGGCCTCGGGTGATACCGGTTACTGCAAAATGGTCAAACAAATTGACAAGTATTGGGACAAGCTTTTTGCAGATCCCATCCAGCTCGAAACGCCTGCCGGCGGCATCACTATCCAACCACAACGGACCAACAATCTTTTAGA
>JAAETJ010000264.1 GCA_024228495.1 bacterium
CAGGGTATAGGGGTTTTTGGGCTGCAGTCTCTTGGATTGCTTAAAATGCTTTTCCGCCAAACCCTTTTCGCCCAGTCGGTTATAGATGATTGCCATTACATTGTGGGCTTCACCATTATTGGGATCAGCAGCAACCCCCTTTTTGATATTCTGCAGCGCCACCCCCAGCTTTCCCTGTTGCATGTAGACAACCGCCAGTCGTACGTAGACGTCACCCGTTCCCTTTTTCGCGGTTGTTCCGAGAGATCCGGTGTCATCTTCCATATCGGCCCTGACTACACCCTGCTGACATCCGGTAAGACCAAAAACGGCTATCAATACGGCAACCGTTAATGCCTTGGCACCTTCCAATTTCACTTTGCTATACCTCCCCAGGCGGATTTTTCAGCACTCAGTGTGCGTTTACTTTTGTCTTTGACCCTGCCTACCAACTGACCACGTGCGGCATCAATATCATCGCCCCGTGTCTTGCGGGTGATGGATATTATGCCGGCCTTCTTTAATCTCTGTCGGAATGCCTCTATCCGCTCCGGTGGTGAGGCCCTGTCGCCACTACCGGGAAACGGGTTGAATGGAATCAGGTTCATCTTGGATGGCGTACCCTCCAG
>JAAETJ010000265.1 GCA_024228495.1 bacterium
GCATGACCGATGTTGGTTTGAAAGAGTACGATGTCATGCTCCTCAAGAGTGGCAATGATACCGGAGGCGTAAAGCCCCGTGCGAGTGTGCATTTTTTCAATTCAAGGCCATGAGGGTGCGTGCCGAATAGCCGTATTTTTGATCGCTGTTGCCGTCGGCCAACACCGCTTCGGGCAAGGGTGCGGTAAAGAACTGGCCACAGGTATTGCAGCGCAGTCGCTCGGACAAATGCAGTTCGGGGAGAAAAGGCGTTTGACCGGTGATGCGCAGCAACTGGGCGGGTTGGTATTTGTAGAGGGTACCGGCTTTGCATTCAGGACAACGATCCCCTTTATTGAGTGCTTCAAGTGTGTGGTGATGTTTGCTCGGCTGTACGGGTTTGGTGTTGTTGGGCTTTTTCTTTTTATGCGGCTTTTTCGGCGAGTCGTTGTTTTTATCCGTGTTGCCGCGACCGATCAAATCGTTGAGCTTTTCCGAGGCGCTGATCATGCCTAATAACTTGCGCAATTTATGCAGGGTAATATCTTTATCGGTCAGGCGTTCTTGCATGGA
>JAAETJ010000266.1 GCA_024228495.1 bacterium
AATCATTTCAGCTGGCGGTTTTGCTCCGTTTTCGGCGCAAAGAAACTTGAAAATATCCAGATATATCCTGCATTTCTTCACTTGAAACCGAACCAAAACAGCTCAGCTGATTCTGATCCCGAGTGAACGCAAACCGCTCTAAGGTTTTCTGAGTGAGGTTTCACCTATTTCACCAGCATTTTTTTTGCACGCTCGATGCGTTTCTCCTTGCTGATCATTGGCGGTATTTCCATGCCAAGATCAACGGCTGGGCGATCACCCACCAGATCGAGCCAGCGCAAAAGATTGGGCAGGTCCTGGCCATCGAGATCGAGCATTTCGAACCGTGCAGCCCAGGGGTAGGTGGCCATATCGGCAATGGAATAGTCCCCGGCCAGATATTCAGATTCCCCCAACCGCTTGTCAAGTACTTCTAGCAGGCGGGTGCTTTCGTTTTTGTAGCGATCAATCACAGCTGGTATTTTCTCGGGGAAATAGTTGAGAAACACAAAGGCTTGTCCCATCATCGGGCCAACACCGGCCATTTGAAGCATCAGCCATTGCATGACTAATGAGCGTCCCTTGACATCGGTTGGCATGAATTTTCCTGTTTTTTCGGCGAGATAAATCAGGATCGCGCCAGATTCAAACACCGCGAAATTGTCCTCATCGCAGTCGATGATAGTGGGGATTTTGCCGTTAGGACTAAATTTTACATAGTTCGGTTTTTTCTGATCGCTTTCATTAAAATCGATTTCATGCAGCTTGTAGGGCAATTGCATTTCTTCAAGTGCAATCGATATTTTGTGACCGTTGGGCGTAGCGGCAGTGTAAAAATCAATCATGTTGAGGGGCTCCTTGGGATAACATTTAGTGAGTGTAGGGGAAGATATATCACAGTTTTCCAAGGGCAATATAGATCAAATAGAGTCCGCCAGTCATACCGACAATACCGGTTGTGGCAACACCTGCAGCACGCGGAATGCTGGCGCCAGTTGTTTTGAACAGGCCGATGGGATGCAAGAAGCGACCAATGACAAAGGAGGTTGCCGCAATGGCGATGATCGTCTGGCTGATGCCAGCCATTTCGAGCAAACCAAGGACAAGCAGAACGATGGCGGCGTTTTCAGCAAGGTTGCCATGAGAGCGAATACGCGCCAGCAACTCCGGCTGTCCATTATCTCCAAGACCCTGTGCATGTTTGTAGCGACTTTTGCCGCAAATCATCATCAGAATCATTTGCAGGTTGATAATAATACCTGCGGCGATAGCGGTTATGATTGGATAGGTCATCTGGTTGTTCCTTCCTTTGGTTTTGTTCGTCCGCAGACGATAAAGCAAACCAGTTGGTCTGTAAATATGGAGGAACAATTGAAACTCGCGTCCTGTGCAAGATTTGCGAGATAATTTTATTAGTCCAGCTTGAATTGCATTAGCAAAGTGCGTTGCAGGCCGTTCTTGTTGAAATTATTGTCGGACATGAGGGTGATAATGGTTTCGCCTGCCTTGTTGGTGTGGGCGCTGATGCCTTCCATATTATCGATATTGTAACGCATGGTTGCGCTTAACAGTATTTCTCCGTCGAGCACCGCTTTTTTGCGAATGTTTTTGTGCTTGATTTCGCGAATGCGCATCTGCACACCGGCAAAAAAACTGAAATGGCGCTCAAGCACTAGCACATTGCCATTTTTGAGCGTTGCGAGGCCGGTGACATCAAACTCATCGTAGCGTTTCAGGCGGATTTTCCATGATTTGTTATTGTGGATCAGCCAGCCTTTATGATTTCCTTTTTTGTCATGCCGGCGTTCCAAAAAGGTCAGCACAGTCCCCTTGTTTTTTTTGTCGGTCAGAACCGTCAGGGCTTCCAGGCCCTTGTTACGGGTAGTATTGAAGACGCCTTTGGGAAGTTTGAGATAGTTGGTGGGTTTTTGAATGCCGGTCCTGGTGATGGGAAAGCGCCCGATGCGGTGCTTGCGCTCAAAGCTGATCAAGGCATAAGTTTTGTTTCTTTTGGTCCACAAGGAAATATCTTCGGCATCGGAATATTTTTTGGCCCGCAGGCTCTTGCCATTTCTGGCGCGCAGCGGCCCGATCAAGGTTTTTTTGAGACCAGTGAGGTGGCCGTTCTTGTAAAGAAGTTTGGCCCGCAGCCAGGTACCGATATCGGAGACGGCGAATAATTGCTGACCATTTTGTGTAACAGCAATCCCAGAATAACCGCCAAATTCATCATGATTTGAATTGAGGATAAGCCCGCCGCGCCAACTTAGGCGGCCAAATTTCGTGTTGCCGGGATCGAGTTTGTCAAACGGCATGGAAGTGGCGCTGACAGTGATATTATAATTTCCTTGCAGCTTTTTGCCGCCACTTAGCACATCCCCCGACAATATTCCGGAAAATAACATCGCAATGGTAATGGATAGCAGGGAGCTTTTCATTCGCAGGTGATCTCGCAGATTATGGGTTCGCGTTTGTGTACCAACTGATTATGGCTGATCCAAGGGGCATGAGCGTTCCTATTTCTGATCATCAAACAGCTCGGCCAGTTTGTCGGTCATGGCGCCGGCCAGTTCTTCGACGTCGGATATGGTGACGGCGCGGCGATAATAGCGCGTGACGTCATGGCCGATGCCGATGGCCACGAGTTCAACGGGTGATTTGGTTTCGATTTCTTCTATTACATGGCGCAGATGGTTCTCCAGATACCCACCTGAATTGACCGATAAGGTGCTGTCATCTACCGGTGCACCATCAGAGATCATCATCAGGATACGCCGTTGCTCCGGGCGTGCCAGAAGCCGTCCGTGAGCCCATGCGAGGGCCTCGCCGTCAATATTTTCCTTGAGGATGCCTTCTCGCATCATCAGCCCCAGATTGCGCCGGGCGCGGCGCCAGGGATTATCGGCAGATTTATATACGATATGGCGCAGATCGTTGAGCCGCCCGGGGCCATTGGGCTTGCCTGCTTTGATCCAGCTATCCCTTGACCATCCACCTTTCCAGGCCTTTGTGGTAAAGCCTAAAATTTCAACTTTGACTCCGCAGCGCTCCAGGGTGCGGGCCAAAATATCGGCGCTACAAGCCGCAATAAGGATGGGGCGGCCGCGCATGGATCCCGAATTATCAATCAGCAAGGTGACGATGGTATCACGAAATTCGGTTTCGCTTTCTTCCTTGAACGACAAGGCTGACAAAGGGTCCGTGACGAGGCGCGTCAGCCTTGCGGTATCTAGCACCCCTTCTTCGAGATCGAAATTCCAATGGCGATTTTGCTGGGCCATCAAATGGCGCTGCAAGCGATTGGCAAGGCGTAAAATCACTTGTGACGAGTTCGCCAGCTGCTTGTCGAGAAAGGCGCGCAGGCGATCAAGTTCGATGGTCTCGCATAGCTCATATGCGTTTATAACCTCATCATGTTGGGTCGTAAATATGCGATAACCAAATGCTTCAGGGCTTTCAAGGACGCTCAAATTAGTGGGGGGCGGGGCGTCCGGTAGTTGCATGTCACCTGACATATACGCGCCCGGCGTATCGCTGTCGGGCAGGTCTGGCGGAATCATCTCGTCGCCGTCTTGTCCCTCGCCATTTTGCGTGTCGCCATTCCCTTCCAGATCGCCATCAGAGCTGTCATCAAGGCTCTCTTCTTGCAGAACGTCATTGCTTGTCTGTTGCGGGCACTCGTCATCTGCATCATCTGCGGAAATATCGTCGCCATTCAGCTCCTCGTCGAGCAGATCCATACTGGTCAGCATAGAACGAATAACGCGAGCAAAGTTCTCCTGGTCCTCCAGTTGCTGGTCAAGATCGCTTAGCAGATCAGCGCCATGTTCCGCTACAAAGGGACGCCAGGCATCGACCATTGGCTTGACTCTTCTGGGAATTTTGGCTTTGCACAAATGTTCGCGTAATATGAGGGAGAGGGCTTCTGACAAGGGCGCATCCTCGGTTGATGAAAACCGGTCAAATTCTCCATCTTTGTAATGGTCCTGCCATTTGGCTTGCAAGTTGCGCGCCACCCCGCTCATGCGCCGCGCGCCAATGACTTCGACGCGCACCCGCTCCACCGCTTCAAATATCTCCAGCGCATCGCCACCAGACGGGCGTAGCGCACGATGAATTACGGGATTGTGACAGGCTTTTGCCAAAGCCTGGGCATCGGCATGGCCGCGCACCACAGCGATGGTATTTGGCGAGGGCTTGTCGCCGGGTTCAATCAGTTGAATGGTGGATTGATCAAGCGAGGGTTTCGCTTCCCCATAGACGAGTTCCAGCTCAGCATCGCGGGCAATCGCTCTCGTGGCAACCTTCAAGGCGCGTTTGAACTTATCGGTTGGCTGTTCCATATTCTGGGTCATGATTTCGCCTGTTCCCATGTATTTTACGAGCGGGTGTAGCGAGGTTAACTTAGCGCCACATTAATCGCGGACTGGGGTAGCTCTTCATCAAAGCAGCGCTGATAAAGTTCGGCCAGCAGTACCCGCTCCAGCTCATCGGTCTTGTTGAGAAACGAGAGAGTGAAAGCGAAGCTGACATCGTTAAAAATCTGCGCATTCTCCGCCCAGGTGATGACTGTGCGGGGGCTCATGAGGGTCGAGAGATCACCGTTCATGAACGCGTTGCGCGTCAGATCAGCAAGGCGCACCATGCGATCGATGGTTTTGCGTCCCTTTTCGTTAGCAAAGGATTTGACCTTGGCCAGAACGATTTCAACCTCGTCATCATGGGGCAGATAGTTGAGGGTCGCGACAATCGACCAGCGGTCCATCTGGCCTTGATTTATTTGCTGGGTACCGTGATATAGCCCCGACGTGTCGCCAAGACCGATGGTGTTAGTGGTCGCAAACAGGCGGAAGGAGGGGTGTGGATGAATGACTTTGCTCTGATCCAGCAGGGTCAAGCGGCCAGAGACCTCCATTATGCGCTGAATAACGAACATTACATCCGGGCGTCCGGCATCATATTCATCGAACACCAAAGCGGTATTGCTTTGCAGCGCATAGGGCAGGATACCTTCGCGAAATTCGGTGATTTGTTTTCCATCCTTGAGGACAATCGCGTCCTTGCCAATGAGGTCAATACGGCTCACATGGCTATCAAGATTAATGCGCATGCATGGCCATTTAAGGCGTGCCGCGACTTGCTCGATATGGGTCGATTTACCGGTGCCGTGATAACCCTGGATCATCACGCGGCGATTATGGGTAAAACCGGCGAGGATCGCCAGGGTCGTTTCACGGTTAAACTGATAGTCGGGGTCGAGTTCGGGAACATGCTCGTCATCTTGCGAAAAGGCAGGTACTTCAAGGTCGCTGTCGATCTTGAATATGTCACGCACGGAAAGGGTCGTATCAGGCAGTCCGCTCGCGTTTTTCTTGTTTTTGGTCATAAAGATCCATTGCAATTTGGTTTGTCATCCCCGCGCAGGCGGGTATCCATAATCCCCATCCAGGAAGATGAGGCTCAATGTTTGAGGCTGGCTCATTTTACTTGATGATAGAACCGTGAGCATGGTTCCCCGTCTTCGTGAGGATGACATATTTGGGATTGTGTTTGCAATGTCGAGCAACACATTTACGGACTATTATCAATCAAATGACAGTTAGCCCCTAGCACATACCTGATTTTTTGAGATAATTATAGGCTTTGATGACGTCACGCAGCTTTTCTTCTGACCCCTTGCCACGCGAACTATCGGGGTGATGGCGTTTGGCCAGTTCCTTGAAGCGATCTTTGATCTCTTCTGAGGTGGCAATTTCGGTCAAGCCAAGCTCCAGCAGGCTGCGCTTGGCCATGGGAGGTAGCTTACGGCGCGGTTTGGCTTCTGGTTCGGACTTTTTTCTTTTTCCCATGATTTCAAGCGGGTCTTCGGTCGTGAAATTATCCGTGCTGGTATTCGGGCGTCGTCTTCCGGCCATGCCCCATTCATGACTATCCGTGTCACCTGGTTTCTTATTGGTGCTGACTTTCCAGGTCGGGCGATGGCCGGTGGGAATCCCTTCATGGAATTTCTCGGCTTCATTATCGCTCATGCCTTTGAAAAAATTGTAGTTCTTATTATATTCACGCACATGCGATACGCAAAAATGAAAATACTCACCTTCGCGCCCGCGACCCTTGGGGGCGAGATGGGGAGCAGATGAGCCGCATTCGGGCCAATCGCACGTCGCTTTGACCTCGACCTTTTTCTTTTGGCCTCTTTTGGGCTTAGAGCGGATGCTATCAAAATATTTTGAATTGGAGGCCATATTGAACTGATCTATCTATCTTGGCTGTCTTTAGGGTTAATTTAATCGCGTCAAATCATTGAAAAACTGATTGAGTGGATCAACCTTCCAATTTGGGATAATACTCTAGCAGAAACCGGGGAGAAATTCATGTCTTTAGAACAAATTATTTCAGAAAAACTTTATGAAGCCTTTAAGCCATTGGAATTAAAGGTGAAAAATGAAAGTCATCACCACTCTGGACACTCCGGAGATGACGGTTCAGGGGAAAGCCACTGGCGTATTGACATCACTGCCGATGTCTTTACCGGCAAATCCAGGGTCGAGCGTCAGCGCATGGTCAACCAGGCTCTAGCCTTTGAACTCAAAAACAACATCCATGCCCTTGCCATGAACGTCAAGGCGCCGGGGGATTAAGGCCTATCGTCGCTGGTTATTTGATACGAATATTGAATGCATAAATCGAGATAAAGCTATACTTTTCTTGGAGGAAAGATTTCCAGGGTTACTGCCGATGGATAAATAGAATATCTGAAAACGTAATTGAGAGATTTGTCGCGGATAAGTGAGTATTTGCGCGGTCATGCTCTTGCCATGAAATAAATTGATGATGCTTGATCTTTGTGAAAAAAGGACAGGCATAGTAATTTCCTCATGAACAAGAAACTCATGTTATTTCTGCTGTTTTTGAGCCTGTTCGGGGCGAGCGGTGCCTATGGCGCGTCGGGCTTTACCACCGAGGTTGTGCGCGCCGGTGGTGTCAGCACTGACGAGTTAAAGTCTCCGGGCATGCGTACGGGGCGCTCCATCAGCCTCTACAAAGAAGAAGACTTCGAGCCGAAAAGGAAATTCAAGTCGACCCAGCACGTCATTGTCTGGATTTATGATTACCAAAAAAACCCGCAACCTGAATATGTGCCCGATGCTATACATGCACTGGCCGATTTTGGTGTGTTCGAGGACCTTGATCAAGCGGGGCTGTATATTGGTTTTTTGGCGGGAGTGCTGGGGGACAACCAGCTAATGGCCCGCCGTTTGATCAAACGCCTGTTCCCCATGACGCCCAAGAACCAAGCGGTGATCATTATGGCGATTGCCTATTCGGGATTACCGGAGTGGCGACTGGTTTTGACCGACTTCACGGAGCGCATGCCAGCTCGGACAGTGCTGATTGATGAATTTTTATTCGGTAGTCACAAACCTTTGCTGGAAGCACCGATCGACCAAAACCCTCATATGATTGATGCTTTGTGGGGCTATTATATCGCTACGGGTTATCTGCAACCGGTGGAGCGGGTGATAGCTACTTTGAGCTGGATACAGGCGACTGATAATACGGACCGGTTTACTCTTGCCCATATGGCCATGTGGACCCTTGTCAAAAATGCCGAGCTCGATCGGCCGCTCTTGCGATTTTATCGAAGACTGTTGCCATCCGCATCAAAAGAGATCAAAGCGCCGCTGCAAAAAGTGATCAAAGCGAGTGAGCGTTTCGAAAGCAACAAAATCAAGAAAGCGGTCATCATAGCAATTGCCACGCAAAAGCGTCGTAAGCTCGGTAAAACTACGAAATGGGCATGGGGTGCCAAAGCAGGCGAGGCCTTGCTGGCGGTGGGATGCGTGACGGCAAGCGCGCTAGGTCATCCAGAGCTTGCAGCTCCGTGTATCGTCACTGGGGCCATCTATAAGGGTGTGCGCAAGCTGATGTTTGATAAAACCAGCCCTTGAAGATTTTGTCTTATATCAAAGCGTTCCTTAAACTGTCGGTTTGCAGGGTGTCCATATTTCGGACTTGCCCTCAACAGGGGGCTTACCTTTCACAATTTTAACGGAAATTTCTTCGTCGCTTAGCTGGTTGGCGCTGAACTGCCCCCCGGCATTTGGTTCGCCAGCAGGGATTTCATAGTCAATATGGTGGCGATCATGATTGGCGGTGACGGAGTTGCCATAAGGGGTGGTCACTTGCGCCCCGTCAATCGACAGGGTTTTACCACTTGGCGAGCACCAGTTGCCATTGATCTGGTCGGCAAAAACGGGTTGGTTTATCGTGCCGATGAGAACACTGGTGAGCACGCAGATTTTCAATAGCTGGGCCATAACTGAATCTAGGCGCGATCATGCCCGATCACAAGAGCGAAGCGCTTTTTGGTGCAAAACATTTGCATAGCAAAGCTTCAGCTCAAGATATTAGCCAAGCTTTCTTTGCGGGGTGATACGCAATGCGGTGATCTGGTTGCGTTTACGGCGCAGCACTTCAAACATGAAATTATGGAAGGTGAAGCGTTGCCCTGGTTCTGGTATGGCTTGGGCATTGTGGATGACAAGGCCCGCAATAGTGGTGGCGTCCACATCTGGCAGGTTCCAGTCGAACTGACGGTTGAGATCGCGGATGGTGACGGGCCCATCCACATTGACCGAGCCATTTGGTTGGGGACGGATACCGGTATTGGCGGTATCATGCTCATCGAGAATATCGCCAACAATTTCTTCCAGAATATCTTCGAGTGTCAACAAGCCCTGCACCTCGCCATACTCATCCACAACCAGAGCAAAGTGCTGTTTTTTGCGCAAAAAAGCGGCCAGCTGATCTTTGAGAGAGGTGGTCTCGGGGACGAACCAGGGATCGATGGTCAGCTCGGCAATATCGATTTTTTCGACATCTCCATCACAGCGTGAATAGGCCCGCACCAGATCCTTGACGTGCAAAATGCCGATGATGTTTTCGGGTTCGTCGCGCCATAATGGCAATCTCGTAAAAGAGCTTTTGAGAGCTTCATCGACGAGTCTGCGCGGGTTGTCATCGGCATTCAAAGCAGCCATTTTTGTGCGATGGATCATCACATCTTCAATGTCGAGGGCTTTAAGATCAAGGATACCGCCAAGCATATCCTTGTCGTGTTTGACAACGGCGCCTTCCCTGTGATGCAGATCAATGGCACCGCGCAGTTCCTCATGGGCGTCGAGCTGTTCGGTACTGATGCCGATAAAACGCATCAGGATTTTCTCGACGATTTTTTCGACCAGCAAGCTGATGGGACCAAACAAGGTGATGAGAGGCCCGAACACGGGGGCAACCTTGAGGGCCGTTTTGTCGGGATAGGTGATCGCATATGTTTTTGGCAACACTTCAGCAAATACCACCACAAAGGCGGTCATGATGATGGTCGCGTAAATCACTCCGGCCGCGCCGAACAGATTCATGAACAGGCTGGTGGTGAGGGCGGAGGCCAAGATATTGACCAGATTATTACCCAGTAAAATAGTGCCGATCAACCGTTCTTTGGTATTGATCAGCGCATTGACAATAGTGGCTTTTTGATTGCCATCTTTTTCCAGCTTGTGCATGCGGGCCCGCGATACAGCCGTGAGGGCTGTTTCAGACCCTGAAAAAAAGGCTGATATGAGCAGCAACAATATGATGGCAAAGCCGATAAGAATAAGTTCTGGGGTCATGATTTTCGTTTCGTTTTAAATAGAGTCAAGTCGTTCAGTTTTTGGGGACGCATTGGCTTTGCAGATAGGTGGTAAGCGCGTCCATGGGCACCTCGTCGTCAATAAAGCTTTCGCCGATATTGTGGGTCATGATGAACACAAGCTTGCCGTTCTTGACCTTTTTGTCCTGGGCCATTGTTTTTAAAAGTTCGTTGGCATTCGGGCCACTTTGTGTGGCGATATCGGCGATCCTTGTTGGCAGGCCGACGGCCTTGAAATGTTTTTCAACACGCTTGCTGGTGCCAGGTTCACAATATCCCAGCTGCTGCGATAGCTCAAAGGCCATGATCATACCGATACTAATGCCTTCGCCGTGCAAAAGCGATCCATCATAACCGGTCCAGGCTTCAAGTGCATGGCCAAAAGTATGACCAAGATTGAGCAGTGCTCGCACGCCAGATTCTCGTTCATCCTGCGCCACGATACGGGCCTTGGCGCGGCAACTAGTGGCAATGGCGTGCGTACGTGCCTGCGCGTCGCCAGCAATGATGCGGGGGCCATATTCTTCCAGCCAGGAGAAAAACATCGGATCATCAATGAGGCCATATTTGACGACTTCGGCATAGCCGGCCTTTAGCTCGCGCGCTGGCAGGGTCTCCAGCACATCGTTATCGATGAGCACCAGGCTTGGCTGATGAAAACAGCCCACAAGGTTTTTGCCCTGGGCTGTATTGATGCCGGTTTTGCCGCCAACCGAGCTGTCGACTTGTGACAGGAGGGTCGTGGGGATTTGTATAAATGACATGCCGCGGCGCAAAATGCTGGCGGCAAATCCGGAAAAATCACCGATCACGCCGCCGCCAAACGCGATGATCAGGTCGCCGCGTTCAATTTCCATTTGCAAAAGCTCTTCGCAGACTTTGGCGAGCGGTACAAAATTTTTGGTGGCTTCACCCGGCGGCAGCACAATGGTGCCGTGGGACAGCTCGGCTGCATCAAGGCTATCTTGCAGTTTTTCAAGATGCAAAGCTGCTACATTTTCATCCGTCAGGATAGCGCAGCGGTGTTTTCCAAGCCGTGCGGCGATCATTTCGCCAGCCTTGTGCAAAAGACCACTAGCGACCTCTATGTCATAGGAACGGTCACCGAGCTCAACGCGCACGCTTGCTTGTGTCTCACTGGCCTCGCTCATCATTTGCTTGCTCATGGGCGTTTTGGTTTCTGCTTTTTCGGTTTGTTCTTGTGTGATGAATGGGTGCCGGGGTCATTTTCATGGCAGAGAAATTCGCAAAGATTGACGACCGCTTCGGTGACGATTGTGCGCTTTTGCACATTGCGGCTGACGACGGAAACATCCGACAGGCCATAGATGGGATAGCGCTCATCCAGCAGCTTTTTCATGACGGATCGCGGATCATCGGTTTGCAGCAACGGTCTGGTGTTTTTGCGTGAAACTCGCTCCATCAAAATATCGAGATCGGCTTTCAGCCACAAGGTAATACCGCATTTGGTGATGGCGTCTCTTGTTTGCTTGTTTATCATGGCACCGCCGCCAGTCGCCAGAATCTGGGGCCCATTGTCGAGGATACGCTTGATGACCTTGCGTTCACCATCGCGAAAATAGGCTTCGCCATGTTCCGCAAAAATATCCTTGATGCTCATGCCCGCAGCAGCTTCAATCTCTTGATCAGCATCGACAAATGGTAGTTTGAGTCGTTTGGCGAGCATGCGCCCTATCACGGTCTTGCCCGCTCCCATGAGGCCAACGAGAATGATCGAGCGGTCGCCAAGCTTTGATAACAAAAGCTCGCGCCGATGGCGGCTCTTTTTTTGAGCTGCATTGTGCTTTATCGCCAAACGCATTTTTTATCTGATTTTTTCATGTTTCATCTCTTGTCTTTGTATAAGGGAAAATTGTGAGAACACCAATGCACGTTTTGTGCTTTTTTTTCTTTTCCTTTTCGAGAGGGCTGATCTGTTCTTGCCATGTCGGGCCAAAGCACGTTATTTGTCATATTAGGGCCAAACTTAACCTGTCTGATAGTGAGCTATTTTATGCCGAATTTGTTTCGATTGCTGTTTTATATAGGGGTTATTATTGGTGTCACCTATGGCGGGCTTTTTGCTGTTGCCACCCTTCTTGAGCCCGCACCGCGGGAAATGTCCACCTCCATCGGTAAAATCAAACTGCCGTAAGGAGTTTTTTGGCATTTTTTTCAATGGTTTTCTGGTCCTTTGCAGTTTTTTATTGGCACAGGGTGAAAGCGCTGTCCGGGCGGCGGAGGCGTCTGGAAAGCTATGGGTCGAGCGCCCGCATGATATGCACAAAACGCCCCGATATAGCCCCAGGAAACTACAAGACAGATTTCGTCCGCCGGATCGGACGTCTGCTCAAACGTTGCAACCCGTTCAAAATTCTCAACAAACAACCAATGATCGCGCCAATGGCATGCAGCGTCAAACCTTGCCACCTGTGCAAAATGCGCCGGTTGATGAGCGCTATGGTGATGCGGTCTTTGAGAGCGATCAGCGTTTTGAACACCCCCAAAACCAGCGTGTCGATCTGCCCGCAGATCTTTGGCGGGGCATGAGGTTTGAGCGGTTTCGCGATGGGCTGTTGGCATTGGATGGATCAGGGGGATCGCTTGCCCTCAATAATTTTGTCGTGAGCGCCTTGCTTGATCGTCGATCCATGCCGCGAAATACCGATCGACAAACAGGTGATCTGTTAAAAATGGTGGTGTTTTACCGCATGGGGCGGATTAAGGACCTGTCCCGTTTCATCGACACCATCCCCGCCAGTGCACAATCCTTGCCGGTGCGCGTTTTTACGGCGCGGGCGATGCTGGCAAACGGTAAAATGGAAGCAGCGTGTGCGATGGCCAATAAGTTTCCGGTGGGCGACCCCAGCCTTTCGCAGGATTTATTGTCTGAAAGTTTGATGATGAGTGCTCTTTGCGCCGCTCAGAACAAGGATTTTCAGACCATGGGTTTGATGGCTGATCTGGCTCGCGATAAAAACATTCGATCCCCCTTGTCATATGCGATCATGGACTATCTGCAAAGCGGTGTGAAGCCAGCGATTAAAATACCGCCTCGACTTGGCGTGCGCGATTATTATTTCTTGCGGTTGACACAATTGCCCATGCCACGAGAATTACTCGCTCTTGCAGAGCCATCCCTCGTTTATACTTTAGCATTTGATCGATCAATTTCTCCAGCGCTTCGTCTTGAAGCGGCAGAACGAGCAGCGACCAGAGGTCAGATTGATGCGCGCGGGCTGGCGGCAATCTATGGTGATGTCACGTCAAAAGGTATGTCCCGGCAAGGGGCTGGGCAACGATCTCAGCGGAGGCGCAGCGATGCGCACACCAGAGCGCTGTTGTTTTCTGGCCTGTCACGTACAAATGATCCAAGGCATCGCGCCAAAATTATCGATACGCTACTGGCCAATGTCAGGGGCAAGAACCTGTCGGGCGTCATCGGTCCCATGCTAGGGTTATTCGTCGCGCAGATGCAGCCAGAGCCAGCTCTGTCATGGTTTGCCATGAGGGCTGTGGAAGTGGCACTATTGTCCAGAGATATGCAATTGGCCGAGCGTTGGTTTCTGTTTGTCAAACAGGCCGGGCGTGCTGCTTATAGTGCCGCAGAATGGTTGCCACTCGTCGATCTTGTGCAACAAAATGTGGTACCAGCTGGCGAGGGCACGCAGATGGCTTTGCGCATGGCGCGAGCACGACGATTGAACGGCGGAGCATTGCATCGCTTGACAAGCGTGCTTGATGCCTTGTCGCTTGATGTACCTATTCCCCTTTGGAACATGGCTTCAAAACACCCCCAACCACGCAATGGCGCACTGCCCCCATCTGGCTTCTTGAGTGCGCTAAAAAAAATGAGCGATGAACAGCGGGCAGGGGAGGTTTTACTCTTGTCCTTGCAAGCGCTTGGCTCCCATTCGGCCGATCAGATGCATCTGATCGCACTGGGCGATATTGTCAGGTCGCTAAAAAAAGCGGGCTTTTCTAACACTGCCAGGCAGTTTGGTTTTGAAGCTGTGTACGGCATCTGGCCAACCGGCCTTGGCCGCCAGCACTAGGACTGCTGGTAAGATTAACTCGTCTCATAGCAGTTACTATTTCTCCAGGTCAGGTTTCCAGCGGCGCAGCAGAAGGGAATTTGAGACCACGGAAATAGAACTCATGGCCATGGCCGCGCCAGCAATCACTGGATTGAGCAGCCCGAGAATGGCTAACGGGATGCCGATCAGGTTATAAATGAACGCCCAGAACAGATTCTGTTTGAGTTTGCTCCAGGTGTGTTTTGAGATTTCAAGACTGGCCGTAACGAGGCGAGGATCGGAGCGCATCAGGGTGACGCCTGCCGTTTCCATCGCGACATCAGACCCTGAGCCCATAGCGATGCCAAGATCGGCTAGCGCCAACGCCGGTGCATCATTGACTCCGTCTCCGACCATCGCCACGACATTGCCGCGCTGTTGCAAATGATTGATGGCATCGGCCTTGTCTTGCGGCAGGGTTTCGCCGCGAAAATCTTTGATGCCTGTCAGTTCTGAAATTGCTGAAGCGGTTCTGGTGGCGTCCCCGGACAGCATCATGACGTGTAGCCTGTTCTTGATGAGTTGCGCAACCGCTTGCCGGCTTTGTTCGCGTACCGGATCGGTAATGGACAAAGCGCCGATAATCTGATCATCGCTCATCACGAAGACAACCGTATGACCTTGTTCTTCCCAAGCTGTTTGTTGGGCGAGGAGGTCATCTGGCAGCCGTGCGCCCGCTTGTTTCATCAGCCTGTTATTGCCGATAAAAACATGTTGGCCCTCGATTTTTCCCTCAACCCCGGTCCCTGTATGGCTGGCAAATTCTGTCACCGGTGAGAGCGTAATTGCCTGATCAGACGCTTTTTCCTGCACCGCCCTAGCGAGAGGATGTTCGCTCGCTGCTTGTACAGAAGCGGCAAGTTTCAGCATGTGGGTTTCATCACCGTTTACCGCGTGCAAATGGGTGACCGCCGGTCGCCCCTTTGTCAAGGTACCGGTTTTGTCAAAGATCACCGTATCTACGCTATGAGCGGTTTGCAGGGCTTCGACGCTTTTAAATAAGATACCCGCTTTGGCGGCGGCTCCCGTACCAGCAACAATGGCTGTTGGCGTGGCGAGCCCAAGGGCGCATGGGCAGGCAATCACCAAAACGGCCACAGAGGCAATAAGGGCGGCTTCAAATCCGGCCCCCGAGATAAGCCAGCCGATAAAGGTCGAAAGAGCGATGACAATGACTACAGGGACGAATATACCAGCGACCTTATCCACCAATTGTTGTACGGGGGCTTTGCCGCTTTGAGCGTTCTCTACGAGTTGAATAATGCGGCCAAGGGTGGTGTCTGCCCCGACCTTGGTGGTGGTTATGATCAAGCGTCCAGTGCCATTGATGGCGCCTCCCGTGACGCTGTCTCCTACTTCTTTGCTGATTGGCAGACTTTCGCCCGTAATTAGACTTTCATCGGCGCTTGAGCGACCCTCCAAAATCACACCATCCACTGGAACTTTTTCACCTGGACGCACCACCACTATATCCTTTTCCATCACATCCACGATGGCAACTTCGTCCTCAACACCATCGCGCAAAACGCGGGCAGTCTGCGGGCGCAGGTTCATAAGCTCCAAAATAGCGGCGGTGGTACCTCGCTTGGCGCGTGTCTCGAGGATTTTTCCAAGCAGGATGAGCGTGATGATGACGGCGGCCGCTTCAAAATACAAATGCCCCATGGAGGCATCACCAAGTTTTATCAGCATGAACAAGGAGAAAAAATAAGCGGCCGAAGTGCCAAGCGCCACCAACACATCCATATTGGCACCGCCAGTGCGAAGGGCCGCATAGGCTCCCTTGTAGAAACGCCGTCCCACATAAAATTGCACCGGTGTGGCAAGAGCCAGCTCGGCAAATGGTGGCAAGCTGAACGGGGTACCCACTAGCATAAACATCATTTGCGCCAGCAAGGGGAATGTGAGAACAACGGCAATCATTAGATCGCGCATGTCGTGTGATTGTTCGATCTGCATGCGCTGTTGGCGTTGTATTTCCTGTTCATCGTGTTGGACCAGATCAGATTTATAGAGATGAGCAGTAAAGCCAGTTTCCGCAATCGTTTTGACCAGCCCATGGGCATGAGTGCCTGCAATAACGATGATCTCGCCGCGTTCTAGTGCCAGATTGATTTTAGCCTTGATCACATCGGGGCGGGCTTGCAGACGTTTTTCAATGCGTGCCGAACAGCTGGCGCAGGTCATGCCCTCAATAGACAGACGAATGGTTTGCGTCGGTATGTCAAAGCCAGCATCCTCAATGCTGGTTCTGAAATCGTCCAGCGAAACTTGTCTGGTATCATATTGAAGGGTGGCCTTTTCAAGCGCCAAATTGATGGCAACACTCTCAACCCCTGGCAAAGCCCCCAGCAACTTTTCAAGGCGCGAGCTGCAAGAAGCGCAGGTCATACCCTCAACAGGCAAAATAGCCTTGCTGGAAGTCGCTGTCGATGTCGCAGGATCAGATGCCGTTTCTCGATCAGGCGCAGATTTAAGATATTCCATTATGTGGTGACTTTCTATACCAGACGAGCAACGGCGTATATCGACCGTGTGGGAGAATATAGTCATTACAGTAGCTGGAAGGTCAAGTCGTGGTTTGCAAGGATTTTTATTGGCCGAAATAGCGAATTGTATCAGTATTTTGTCCTTTGCGTGCCGTTGCTTCGGCTAGTTTGACCCGCTCCAGGCGGTCAATTTCGTCGATCAGTTCCTGAAAGGCAGCATTCAGGCGCGTGATCACGGCATCCAGATAGGATTTCACTTCGGGCGGCAGTTTGATATTGGCAAACTGGTCGGGGTGATAATTTTTGACGAGCTTGTGATAGGCGTTACGCAAATCCGCTTTGTTGGTCCCTGGCTTGACCTTCAAGATCAGGTAAGGGTTGATTTCTTCGAGATTTTTTAGCGAGACGTCGAGCTGGCATGCTGATGGTTTTTCATTTGATTGCACAGCGGCGATAGAGGTTTGTGAGAGATAGATCGGTTCGCCAGTATTGGTTTTGAATAAAACATACCGATCAGATCCGTTCAGCAGATCACCAAGGCGACTGTTTTTCGGGATGGCGATGGCCCCTTTGAGGCTTTCGCCATCGACGAGCGTCACGACAACCGGAATAAAGGTTTTTTCGGTTTTGCTGGTAGCTGATGTTGGTCGATTGAACATATTGGGTGGCCCTGCTGCTTTTCATTTTGATACAAATACGAATGATCTACTTAGGACTGAGCATTGTTTGTGCCAGTTGCAGCACAGGGCTTGAAATTTTTGAAAAAATCTTGAGAAAGGGTCTTGGGAGGGGTAAAGAAATTGACGTTTGGGTGGCAATTTAGCTGAGTGTATCGATTTTTGGTAGATTTTGCCACGCACGATCAGCCTGCTGCCGTTTTTCCAACGGGTTAAAATCCTCCAGCAACTCGTTATAATCGATGTTCAGGCGAAGAATGACGGCCAAAAAATAGGCAAATACCTCGTTTGGAAACGCAATATTCCCGAATTGGTCGGGATGATATTTCATGATCATATACCGATAGATGTCGCGGGATACTTCTCTGGACACCCCTTTTTCAACCTCGAGAATTGTGTAGGGCGTTTCCTGCTTGCAATCTTCGCTTGATTGAGCGAGTTGGCCCGTGTCAGGTATTTTTGTTGGAGCGAATAGCCGCGATGGTTTTTTGCGCGAGATAGATCAGCCCGCCGCTATCATCCTGAAACAGGATAAACAGATCGGGGCCGTTTAACATATCGCCAAGATTAGTGGCGGGAGGTACACAAATAGAGCCCGTCAGCATATCCCCATCCTCAAGGTTGATGATTACCGGGACAAGGTCATGTTCCAATTCAGGAACTGAGGGTTTTGGCATGTGTTTTTACTCTTTTCGCTAAGGCAAGCAATGTGATGCGAAAAGATTACTTACTGGTTAGGGAGTACGCATATGAGTACGATAAGAGCAGATATCATTAATGAGTGCTGAGCGAATATCCTTAAGCCTATTCATTGGGCAGCTGGATACAAAAAATGGTGCCGTTTTCTATATGCGGCGTTTCCATGAGCTCGATAGAGCCTCCATGCGCCCCGATAATTTCGGAGGCAATCGCAAGCCCCAGACCAGAGCCGTGGCGCCTTGTTGTCCCTTGAAACGCGTCAAACAGATGTTCACGGGCTTTGGGCGGGATGCCAGGGCCTGTGTCAGATAGCTCGATTACAGTATGAGCGTTCTTGGCGAATGCCTTGACGGTGATCGCGTCTGTGGGGGCATCGCTTGGTCGGCTTAGGCGGTGTTCTTCAAGGGCTTGGCGCGCATTGCGGATAAGGTTGGACAAGACACGATAAAGCTGATCGCGGTCGGCATAAATTTGCAGGCCCGTATCAAGATCAAGATACCAGTCAATTTCTCCATCGACCGGTAGAGAGTGTGACTCGGAGATTTCATTGAGAAAGGGGCGTAAGTGGAAGTGCTTGAGCTGCGGACGGTTTTCCTTGGCGCGACCATAGTGCAGTGTATCCGAGCACAAGCGAATGGCCCGGTCCAGCGATCCGATCAGACGCGGGGTGAGACGCTGTACGGTGGGATCTTCAATGGTGCCAAGACGATCCGAGATGAGTTGGGCATTGGCCAGAATATTGCGTAAATCGTGATTGATTTTACTCACCGCAAGTCCAAGGGCGGCAAGATGGTTTTTTTGCCGAAGCGTACCAGAGAGTTGTTTTTGCATATCGGCCAACTCGCGTTCGGCCGTGCCGATTTCATCATGTCGGTCAGATGGGTTTATAATGCGACGCTGATCTTCAGGGTTGCGCGAAAAATCCACCATATTATTGGTAAAATTTTGCATGGGTTTGACCAGCAAGGCCTTGAGAGAAAAATAGACGAGCGCAGCCGTAATCGCTGAAATGAGCAAAGACAATAAAGCGATATTGCGGGCAAACTGGAACATGGCATGCTTGAGTGGTTTTTCATCGACAACGATCTCGATGAAATCATCACCGGACAAAGCATTGCGACCAATAACCCGAATGGCGCGGCTTTCCGGCGCAACGAAAACCTTGAGGGCATCCATGATCAGCTGTGACCAGTGCGTATTGCGTAGATCATAGTGATCGTGGATTATGTCAGGCATTTCAGCTTCGAGAACCAAATAACGCATGCGGTTACGCTTGACGGCAACCGCATGCACACGAGCGGTTTTGAGCAAACGATCACGCAGCACAGTGGGGATTTGCTGATTGGGAGCCGCTTCCACTGAGAGAGCGGCGATCTGCGCCGCGGTAAGGCGCTCTTGCAGCCAGTTGAAGCGGAAATTGGAAACAGAGGGCACGAATGTCAGGACTTCGGCTAGCATCACAAACAGCACTGTCAGAAGTAACAATTTTCCCGATAATCCTCTGGGGTCGAACAGCACTGAACGTAGCCTGTCCCAGGCCGAGCGCTCAGCGTCTTGTTCCTTGTTCACAAGATTCTTCTCTTTGTGAAGAGGCGATTGCTTCATCATCTCGTCAGCCTACCTTACCCGAGTTTTCCTAGCCACCTGATAATGCGATGCAGCATGGGGCTGGTCAAACTATCGGTGTAATAGGTGTAGGAGACACGTTTGGAGATTTCCGACAGGGTAGGATAGGGCGAGATAAATTCGGTCATGGCCTTGATCTTCAGTCCGCGCGAGATCGCCATTGTCCACATCTGGATGATTTCACCAGCGTTCAGCCCGACGATCGTCGCCCCAAGGATGCGCCCCTTGGTATCAGTTATGACCTTGATATTGCCATTAATATGACGCTCGGCAATGGCTCGGTCATTTTCGGCATAGGGCCAGCGCAGGATACGGACGTTCTTGTTCTGCTTGAGGGCATCGGTTTCCGACATGCCCACATGAGCGAGTTCGGGGTCCGTATAGGTCACCCAGGGAATAGCATTGGTCGAGACCTTGGCGGGGAGCTTGAACAAGGCGCGGCGAATGACGATGCCGGCTTGATAGTTGGCCATATGGGTAAATTGCAAGCCACCGGTGACATCGCCAATAGCGAATACTTTTTTGTTGGTGGTGAGCAGCGAGGTAGACACCTTAATGCCGCGCGGATCAGCGTCAATGCCGGCTTTTTCAAGTTCTAGCCCATCAATCACCGGTTTGCGGCCAGCTGCTACCAGCAAGTGAGAGCCGGAGATTTTTTTGGATGATTTATCGATTGATACAAGAACGGTGATTTTGTCGCCAGTTTGCTCGACCCGTTCAACCCGTGCATTGGCAAGAATTTCAATGCCTTCGCTTGTCAGTTGCTTCATGACCACAGCGGCGGCTTCGGGGTCGTCTTTGGCAAAGGGGGTAAAGGCTTCAAGAACGGTGACCTTTGACCCAAGGCGGCGAAAGGCTTGCGCCATTTCCATGCCGATAGGACCACCACCAATAATGATCAGATGAGAGGGCAGCTCTTTCAGCTCAAAAATATTTTCGTTGGTGAGGTACGACACCGCGTCAAGACCTGAAATGGGGGGTAGCGCGGCGGAGGATCCGGTGGCGATGACGAAGCGGCGGGCCTTGATTTCAAACTCGCCGGCAATGACTGTGCGCTTGTCCTTGAAGGAAGCTGGTGCCTGGATGACCTGCGCACCCAATCCAGAAAAACGCTCGACACTGTCATTTGGAGCGATCTGCGCAATGACGTCTTTGACATGCGCCATGACTTTTAGAAAATCGACTTTCGGGCGGCTTGAGGCGATGCCAAACTCGTCGCTATGGGCGATATGATGAGCGCGTTTGGCCGCTGACAGCAGGGCCTTTGAGGGCACGCAACCAGTGTTCAGGCAATCGCCGCCCATTTTACCCTTCTCGATGAGCACGATATCGGCACCCAGTTGGGCCCCGGCGGCGGCAACGCTAAGTCCACCTGAGCCTGCTCCAATGACACACAGGTCAGGCGCTAGTTTTTGCAGCATGGGATCTATTTCTTTCTGAATTTATTAATTAATACCGGGATGATCGCGACTACACCAAGAGCGGCAAAGGCCAGAAGCAATTCGGGAGTGACCAGATCAGCTGGATTGAGCGAGACACTGCAATGAGCGGGAACACCATCGCTGGCAGCTTTTGCGATACACTCATTATAGGCATGGCTTTGCGCCTCGATGACGCTTCCAAGTCCCGCTCCAACATAAGAAAAAGCAAAAGTTCCGGGGATAATACCGATCAGTGTACCAATGATATAGGTCGAGGTCTTGACCCCCAGCAGGGCTGGCGCGATATTCACGAGCCAGAAGGGAAAGGCGGGGACTAGGCGCAAGAACAACAGATAGTTCAAGGCGTGCTCCTTGAAGCCCTCGCGCAGCTTTTCGATCCACGGACCGGCTTTTTCCGCCAGGGTTTCACCAAGCGAGGTGCGTGCGATGAGGAAGATCAGCAGAGCTCCGGCAGTTGCCGAGATAACAGTCGTCGTGCCACCTATTAAGGGGCCGAATAAAAAGCCACCAAGCACCGTAAGAAACAGGCCGACCGGTAATGATAAGGCGACAACGGCCGCGTAAACCATGCCATAGCCGATGACCGACAAAATAAAGTAGTCTTTGACGGTGCTGGTAATGATTTCGCGATTGGTGGCTAATTGCTCAAAGCTTAAATAGCGGTGCCATCCCATCGCATAAATGAAAGCGGCGATGGTCCCCAGAGCGACTAACGGGCCAAAGCGGCGGGCGCTTGATAATGGTTTGGTTGGCTCGGGCTCCTCACTTTTGGTACCTTTACCAGCGTTCTTTTCAATGATCAGGTTTGGCAATTGGGCAGCTCCTTGCTGAAGAAAGGGGGCGTTTTGAGGATTATACCACTCTTTATACCTTAACTCTTGTCACAAGTTCGTAACGTCTTGTTGAACATTTCATAACTTTTCAGTGAGGTTGATGCAGTCTCGATCAAATTAACCATGCCGTTGAGCCAAAAATGCGCGTTTTGCCTTGTTGACTTGGCGAGACAGGTTTCCTATAAGCGTCTCTTCCATGGATTTGTGTCCCTGAGCGCCTGAATATCCCAGATATTTCGGCCGGTGATATTCACGCCAGCCAGTTTGGCGGGTTACACAGGGGATTGTCACTTGTTGGCATAGCAGGAGAAGAAACGTGAAACGTACCTTTCAACCAAGTGTACTCGTACGCAAGCGCCGTCACGGATTTCGCTCGCGTTTGGCGACTAAAGCTGGTCGGTTAATTCTTTCAAGACGTAGAAGTCGTGGCCGCAAGCGGCTTTCGGCCTAGCTGTTTGCCACAAAGAAACTGGTTCTGCCGTTTGAGTGGATTCGTTTCTTGATCCGGATCACCTTGATATTTAGCGCTTTTTGCCCAGCATCTTTGGATTTTACAATCGGGCTGTAATTTTGCGTGGTGAAACATGACCTTTCAATTGCGCACGCTCAAGAAACGAGCTGATTTCCTGCGGGCCAGAAATGGGCGTTATTTCGCAGCAAACGGGCTTGTGCTGCAAGCCAGCAAGATTGGCGGGCGTGAGCTTGATCGCGGGGAGCCTGTCGAACCCGCACCCCGCTTTGGATTTACGGCCACCAAAAAACTGGGGAATGCCGTGGTTCGCAATCGCATAAAGCGGCGTCTTCGTGAGGCGGTGCGTCTTATTGCTCCACAAAAGGCGCGCAATGGTTACGAATATGTCTTGATTGGCAGGAAAAGCACCCTTAAACGTCCTTTCAGCGCTCTTTTGCATGATCTGACCATTGCCTTTGCCAATGTGCATGGTAAGAGGGTTGAGCGAAAAAGAATGCAAGACAATAGTGGGAATAATCGCAACAATCAATAAGTGCGTTCGTCCGGGTTGTCCCGCCCAGTGCAACGCTCGTCTTGGCAAATTCGTTTTTGCCAACCAACCATTTGACAGGTCCCGTGATGGAACAAGACAATAATCGCAATTTTTTGCTGGCCATCGTGTTGTCAGGCCTTGTTTTATTGCTTTGGCAGATGTTCTATGCCGGGCCGGAAATGGAAAAAGAGCGCCTCAAGCGCCAGCAAGCGATGGAATTCTCCGCCGGCAAGAAGGGGCAACCAACAGCCGCTCAAATCGGTTCTGACAATAAATCCTCCGCTCCTGTTCCTGGCGTCAGTGCCGGCAATGAGGCTGCGAAAATCGCAGAACCGGGTTCGGCGCCTGTTCCCTCAAGCTTTGGTGCGCCGACCGTTCCAGGTAGCCTGCCAAGCGCAGGGCAAGCGCGCGATGTTATTCTTTCGCAAGGACCACGCTACGCCATTGATACGCCAAGTCTTAGTGGGTCGATTTCGCTAAAAGGTGGCCGCATTGACGATCTGGTGCTGCGCAAATATCGGGTCAAGGTGGCAAAGGCCTCTGATCAGGTCACTTTCTTTTCTCCTTCTGGCAGCGAGCACCCGTTATACGCGGAATTTGGCTGGTCGATTGCGCCAGGCAGCAAAACCAAAATACCCAATTCACAAACGGTCTGGAAACCCTTGGGGTCAGGAACCCTGTCGCCCTCTTCACCTGTAACGCTCGTTCATGACAATGGCGCTGGCGTCACCTTCAAACGCACTATCTCCATTGATGACAATTATATGTTCTCGATTGTACAAAGTGTTGAGAACAAAACCGCCAACTCCATCACGCTTCATCCTTATGGTCTGATTTCACGTCATGAATTGCCGGAAACAGAAGGGTTTTATATTCTTCATGAGGGGCTGATCGGGGTGCTTGGCGAAGGTGGTCTCGAAGAGGTGGACTATGACGATATTCTTGAAGAAAAATCCAAAACCTTCAAAGGCACGCAGGGGTGGCTTGGCATAACCGATAAATACTGGGCCGCTGCCATCATTCCGCCATCCGGTACCGCCTATGAAGCACATTTCTCAGGGCGTGAAAGTGGCAAGACGAGCAAATTTCAGACGGACTATCTTTTGGACGCTGTGACCATAGCCGCGGGTGGCAAGGGAGAAGTCACCGGTAATCTGTTCGCGGGTGCCAAGAAAGTCGACCTTATCGACGAGTATGCGGAAAAATACAATATCAGGCAGTTCGATCTGATGATCGACTGGGGTTGGTTCTACTTCATCACCAAGCCCATGTTCGCAGCGCTTAATTTCTTTTACGGGCTGATGGGCAATTTTGGATTTGCGATTCTGGCGGTTACTGTTCTCATCAAGTTATTGTTCTTCCCGCTTGCCAACAAGAGCTATGAGAGCATGAGCAAGATGAAAAAGCTGCAGCCCGAGATGGTGAAAATCCGTGAGCGTTACGCAGATGACAAGGTCAAGCAGCAACAAGAAATGATGGAGCTCTATAAAAAGGGTGGGGCCAATCCCCTGTCGGGCTGTTTGCCGGTGATCGTCCAGATTCCCGTGTTTTTCTCGCTCTACAAGGTGCTGTTCGTGACGCTCGAAATGCGCCATGCGCCGTTCTTTGGCTGGGTCCAGGATTTGTCCGCACCCGATCCCACCAGCATCTTCAATCTGTTTGGCTTGCTGCCATTTAGCGTCCCCGCCTATATGGCGATTGGCGTCTGGCCGCTTTTGATGGGCATTACCATGTGGATCCAGATGAGGCTCAATCCACAACAGGGTGACCCAACCCAGCAGATGATTTTCAACTGGATGCCAGTTGTCTTCACTTTCCTGCTGGCCAGCTTCCCCGCTGGTTTGGTGATTTACTGGGCCTGGAATAATACCCTGTCAGTGATCCAGCAATGGTGGATCATGGAGAAAAATGGCGTCAAGGTCGACCTGCTGGAGAATACCGGCATTAGAAAATTGCTGAATAGATCTGGTGATAAAAGCAGCAAGTCGTAGAGAAGTTTAAGAAAATGTCTTTGCAGACGGCATTGGGGACTAGTCCCCAAACCCCCAACTTATTAAAATGGGGTGCTGGGGCTTGCCCTTGCTGCTAGTTGCAAAAGTTGCCTGTCTGGCGAAGACATGCCCGCAGGGGAATAGGACTAATGTCACATGAACGAATCTGACATTGAAAAAGCCCAACGCGCAATGGCGCAAAAGCTGTTTTGCCAGCCTTGCGAGTTCGTCAAGGGTGTGGTGGCCATTGATGGTTTGCCAGATGATGATCGGGTTGAGATTGCTTTTGCGGGACGATCGAATGTGGGCAAGTCGAGCTTGATCAACGCATTGCTTGGGCGTAAAGCGCTGGCTCGCACCAGTAACACGCCGGGGCGCACCAGAGAGATCAACTATTTCACACTTGGCGAGGATGAAGACGAGCGGCTCTATGTCGTCGATATGCCTGGTTATGGCTATGCGCGCGCTTCCAAATCACTGGTCGAGGGCTGGAACAAGCTGATCCATCAATATCTGCGCGGGCGCGCCACCTTGTCCCGTGTGTTCCTGCTGATCGATAGCCGTCACGGCCTGAAACCCAACGATTTAAAGATCATGGAAATGCTGGATGTGGCCGCCGTGTCATACCAGATCGTTTTGACCAAACTGGATAAATTGAAAAAGGCCGAGCGGGCAGCCATTGTTCCACACATCCAGAGCCTGCTCGCCAAACACCCCGCCGCTTATCCAGAAGTGATCGGCACCTCATCTGTGAAGAATACCGGTCTCAATGATTTGAAATTGGCGATCTTTGGGTTGCTGTAGGGGGCAATATATTGCACCGGGTGGTCTCATATTGAGTATATTAGAGGCGGTAATGCTCTTGGAACTCATCTGATGAAAATTCCCACTTATCCGCAGACGTGGGAGTTGTTCGCAAGTTTTTGAGCGGCAAGGCAAGCGATCATTCAAGATGGACCTCTGGTTAATTTCTGGTTCAAAGATCATTTTACGGAAATACAGGTACAATCGGCATTGGCGAAGACTTTGTTCGAGGCACTACCAAATGAGGAGACGGTCGACCGTTTTACGCCACGTGAGCCCATAACGATGGTGTTGGCACCCGTTAGCTTACGGGCTGCCAAGATGTTTTCCGCGGGATCACCAGTGGCGATGGCCAGAATTTGCGTTTCAACACCAACCCGCTTGGCGCGGCTCGCAGCGATCTTCAAGATCTGCTTGCCGACAGTTTCATTCAGCGTCTCGCTCAAAGGGCCTGGTGCCTGTGTTGCGATATTGGTTAGCTTGGCCTGAAGTTCAGGATTAAATTTTCTGGCGATGGTAAGGTCCAGAATGTCGGTGGCCAATTTATCATTTGGCAACACATAAAGCAAGAAAATATGCGCATCATATTTGGTCGCCAGATCACAAGCGATATGCAGTGCTTTCAATGAGTGATCAGAACCGTCAAGGGGTACCAGTATCTTGTGCACGAATTTAATCCTCCAAATTTAAGGGAACGTGGCCCTAAATGAATTTCAGTTTTTTCATTATCCACCAGATAACGCCGCCCATAATAGCCATTAATATCAGCACAATGTTGATGGAGGGGGGCAGCCATCGCTGGGCATGCCGCTGACATTGATGCCGAGCAGGACTGTAAACAAAGATAGCGGCAGGAAGAATACCGAGTACATGGTCTTGTTTAAAAGCTCGGTCTGTTTGGAGGCGATGGCGGCCTGCAAGCGAATAGTCTGTACTTTATTCTGTACAGTTTCGAGCGCGCTTTCGTCCTCACTATCTTTTAAAATAGTAATCTGATCATCGAGGCTTTCAACTTGCTCGGTGATCCGGTTAGTCAGTCCATGCACAAGGTCAATGACCAAATGCGCGGGAGTATTAGGACAATTGCCTGCGGTGATTTCTTTGCGGATGGCATCGACGGCTATGAGTTTTTTGCGGCGCGTAGTGTTAACGATTTTGTCATTCATCCAAAGGCTCATTGAGAATATGTTCTCGGCTTTTTCGCGTGCATTGAGATTGATGCCGCGCAGGATCAGAAAGATTCCACGCTCGAAAACATATGAGTGGGTACGGGGGCGGGGGCAGCCTAGCACTTCGGCAGCTGAATGCTGCATGCTTTGATATTTATTCAGCCATTTGGTGGTAGCCCGGTTATCGCGATCCAGATGGATCCAGACCCAACCATCGCATTTGGATTTCTGGTTGATTTTCTTGACACCTCCAAGCTTAGTTCGTTTGATGCGCCTTGGCCATCAGAAGTGGCAAGCGCAATCCAACCCCTTGTTGTTTTCTGGTATATCGCCCTCTTGCTACTCATCACGACAGCATATAATTAGCCGTTTGGCACTAGAGCGGTTTGCGTTCACTCAGAATCATTTCAGCTGGCGGTTTTGCTCCGTTTTCGGCGCAAAGAAACTTGAAAATATCCAGATATATCCTGCATTTCTTCACTTGAAACCGAACCAAAACAGCTCAGCTGATTCTGATCCCGAGTGAACGCAAATCGCTCTAGTGCAAACGCCATTGTATACTGATCTTATGCTGTTTGTAATCGACAAAGCAGCGTGATTTCAAGCTTGATGTCCGAAAAACTGCCTATTTTTCTAAAGTTTTTGTGTGAGGTGAGGGGGGGTCAGGCTGCGCGTTCACCAAGAATTTCGGGTCGAATGGGGCGTGGTTCCGCGAATAGATAGCCTTGACCAAGCTTGATTGAATAATCGGCAAGGGTCGCCAATTCGCGTTCGCTTTCAATGCGTTCGACAATCAGGTTCAAGCCAAAGCGTTGCAGATAGTCTGCTTTGTCGGCCCCGTGAATACGAGCACCAAGTTCGGCCATACCATTGATCAGCCGGTCGGCGCTGATCCGCACATATTTGAAATTCATTTGGGCCAGTTCATCAAAATCAATATCCAGATCTATGACTTTGTCGAGCGAGAAGTGAAAGCCCAGTCCGGCAAGTCGGCGCATACCATCACGCTCAATTGGTCCCGCGGTATTCTTCTGGGCTTGTGAAATCTCGAAAATGATACGGCCAGACAGATCCTTGTTTTTTTCAAGAAACGTGACGAGTTTTGGAAAGAAGTCCGGGTCGACCAGTGATTGGGTTGACAGGCTGCAAAACAATCCCTTGGCGTTGGTGCGCTGGTCCATTTGCCGAATGATCTTGATGGCACGCAGTAGCATCATATTATCGATCAATGGCATTAAGCCGGCCCCTTCCGCAATGGGGATAAAGGTTTCGGGCAGGATCAGATTATTGGTCTCATTGCGCAAGCGCGTAAAGACTTCGTAATAGGCGGTTTTGCGTTTGGGCAGACTAACCACGGGTTGTAGGAAAATATCGATGTGGCGGCTTTTGATGGCTTTGGTAACGACCGATAAAACCTGATGATCACCGCTCACACTATGCTCTGTATCGAGACTTTTATTGAGGACATCGCGTGAGCTTTCAACTCGCTGACGTATTTTGTCAATGGTACGCGGGCTCTGGGCTTTAATGGTTTCGCCAGGTTCGGGGGCGAAATCAGGTGCCAGGTCAGCGGTGTTTGTCTCGATTTGTGCCATTTGCTGGACAAGCTTATCAAGATTTTCTATTTGCGATTGTAATTGTACTTGCTGATCGACGCCCTTGTCGGCGATTTCTTCGTTGAGATCAGCTATGCGGCTATCTAATTGTTTGAGTTTTTGCGAAAACTCGTTGAGTTTAAGGTCGTGTTTTGTATCATCTCCATCGCCCTGAAGACGGGCCATATTGACCCCTTGGGTTTTCATCTCTTCGAGAAAACCTTCCAGTTGCATCAAGGTAGGACTTAGTTGGTCGATCTGTCCAATTGTGCCTGACAGGTCCTGAAATTGATCGAACTGACCTGACAGGTTGACGATTTCATTTTCAAACAAGGCAAAGCGCGCACGCAGATTATCATCAGGCGCGGGAGTGGGTTTTTTGAGTGGCAAGGTGCCATAAAGAGTAAGAAAAACGGCAGCGCCACCAATCAGGGACGGGAAGAAAGGCAGGCCGGACTGAATATAGAGCCCGGAGAAGAATGCCATGGAAACCGTCAACATAGCCATCAGGATGAGGATCATTCGTGGTCCCCAAGGCGATTTGTCTTGGCGAATATTATAGTCGTTACCTTGTGACATGCATGCCCCCCATGAGGATCAAAGCAGGTTTTGGCTCTGCCCCCTGTCCGATACCTGGTTGTCCCGTTGTGCTTTGATAAAAAATCTACATTACATGGAAACAAGCACTTTTTTGCACCTGGCAATAGTTGGAAAAGCTGAATAATCCAGCTTTTCAGGCCTTATGACGAATCACCTGTGCAATATAGACAAGGATGTCTGTTAAGGGACTTTTAGGCAAGTTAAAAGCTTGATTTGGGGGTGTCTGATGATTTGCGTTGGGGCCACCAATGCGAGAAGATAAAAACCAGCAGGCCGATGACGGCCAGCGCCACAAAGGTCGCCTTGTGGGTTCCCGATCCTGTAAAGCGGACCGCATAATCGATGATAAAATTATAACTTACCGCTGCAATGACACTGGCAATTGCGCCTAGCATCTTGACCCATAATTCGACGGTTTTCTCATGATGGCGGAAAAAGAAGAACAGGATTAGCAGCGCCCAAAAACCAAACACCAGACTGAACGCGGCTCCCAGATTATCTTGGTAGATGCTTCCACTATAGGGGCCATAGAGCGTCGCGGCTGATTGCAAAAAGGCCTGATTGGTGATCGGCCAGAACAACATGGCAGTGGCGCCAATCAATACGCCGTTTTCGACGCGGGGCATATAGTTCTCATAAAAACGGTCAAGCTTCTCGCGCCAGGCGGCCAGCAAGCCGCCAATCAACAAGATCGTCAACATGAAGAAGACTTTGAAAGGCAGGCTGACAGCATGGAAATATCCGGTTTGCGAATGTTGTTTTTCGTTCGCGTACATATCCGACAACTCGCGTGAAAAACGCTCCTGCGCAAAGCAGCAGCTTTCGGCATCGACTTTGCGCAAAAGCGGGAAGCAATAGCGGAGCAAATTGTCTGACGGTGGATCTTCAAGCAGGGGATCGCGAGAGCAGTTCCTTGCAAAAGCGGTGAGGCCGGTGCGGCTCTGGCTGACCCGGCGCAAGATCTGCACGGAGCGCAGTATCGGCTGGCGCGCGCATAATTTGTCGCTGGACACGCAGCCAGCAGGACTGCCAGCGTCTTTGGCCAGCGTTTGCGGATGTAGCTCCCAGATTGCAGGCACAATATTTGCCTGTGTGCTGGGCTGTTGGACTTTCCAGATTTTCTCAAGCAGAATATTTTGACCCGATAGGATCCCTGCGATATAGACGGACAAGCCGCCAATGAACAAAAAACCCGCCAACAGACGCAGACGACCATTATTAACATGGTGCCAGTAGAGGTCGACGAAGATCGTTGCTGGTGTGTAAAAGGCTATCAGCGCGACGAGGCCAATGGTTGGGAAAAATAAGAAAGCTTGACTATAAACAGCGGCTAGTTGAAACCAGCCTTGGTCACTAAATTCGGTGATCAGCATATAAATCGAGCCGATAAAGCTGGCCGCCAGAATACCAAAGACCAACGCTACAAATATACGCGCACCAATCATCAAAGCCCCTCACTCGTCAGTTGTTTTATTGTCCCAGTTTTTTCTTGTCTATGACAAGAATGACATTTGCGGAAGTCTAAAGCAAGTCATGAGCATTGGCAGCTGCTTGCATATGGTGAAGAGGTCTTGAGGTTTATTTGGGGGAATAGCGCAATAGTTTATCCCGTTGCACCAGTTGACCCCAATGCTTGTCATAGGGGTGGACGAATTTGGTGGCGCCCGTGTTATTCGTTAAATCACGCTGATCATTATGCCATTTGAAAATGCCGCCTTGCAGATTGTAAACGCCTGTGGCGCCCTGTTTCATCAAGGCTTGCTGGACATATTTGGCAAGTTTTGAGCTGCGCTCGCCAACTGAACAGTAGATCACCACGGTTTTGCCCTTGGCCTGTTTGGCAAATTTGCTCATGAACGAGCTGTGCCAGATCGAGGGATCAACCCGTTTGGCGCCCTTGATATGGCTGACCGCGAATTCACTAGTCTCGCGCGAATCGAGCACCAGATATTTATTGCTGTCAGGGCCAGACAAGGCTTTTTGCAACTGTGTCGGGCCTATATGGGAAACGCCCTCATAGCGACTTTGCAAGTCTTGATGGATATTGTCTAGCGTGAAGGGCTGTTTGGCGATGGCGACGGGCGAGATGAGCAGCGTTAGCAGCAAAGCGGCAAAGAAGGTTCTGATGATCGACATAAAGCAAGCTTCCTGATTGATAGACGGTCCCCATTCTAGTCGCTCGCTTAGCAAGGTCCAGTCACATCTTCGCGAGCAATTTGTTATGTTGGTTTTTTAATATGGACAGAGGTCCGAAAATAAACCATTTTGAGATCAAAGGAAGAACATATGTCTGGCAATGCCGAAACCAAGGGAACTCTAACCCCAAATCGATATATGATCATGGGTTAGCGCCATTCGAGCCATTACCCGTTTAGGCGGCCTGGCGTTTCGCGCCGCGCCTTTCCGAGCCCTTATAGTTTGAGTCATCCCCAAGACGTCTATTGGAGGTACCTTTTCGCAAATCCAACAGAAACTGATCGACCACAGATTTCAATGTCGTCGATTGCCTGGACAATTCACTTGCAGCGGACGTGACCTGTCCGGAGGCAGCACTGACATCCTGGGAAGCCTGGGTAACGCCTGAGATACTCATCGATACCTCCTGGGTTCCTGATGCAGCCTCGTCAACATTGCGTGCTACCTCACGAGTAGTTGCGCTCTGC
>JAAETJ010000267.1 GCA_024228495.1 bacterium
GGTAGCCACTTCATCCACGGGGCAAGACCGCGAAACATGTCCTGAGACAGACGCGTTCGGAACAAAATCTCGCCCATCCAGATGAACAACGGCAATGCGGTCAGCGTCCAGCTTGAGGCACCGCTCCAGATTGTTGTGATCATGGCGTCGCCAGCGGGCCGGCTGGTGAACAGTTCCATTCCAACCCAGCCAACGCCCATCAGGGCCAAACCGACCCAGACCGAGCTGCCCAGAAGGGTGAACAGGACAAACATGAAAATAAATGTTGCATAGAGCTCGTTCATTCCACGCCCTCCCCAACGATGCTGGTTTTTTGATTGATGATGAGTCGCGTCAGGTTGTCCCAGAGCGCGATGGCCAGAAGGACGGTGCCGATGGACATCGGCAATTGTGGGATCCAGATCGGCGTATAGACCCATTCCGATCCCGTATTTGCCCAGATATCACCCCACTTACTTGGCCAGTTTCCGAACATCGAGATGAACGAGACAACCCATTCCGGAATATAGTCCTGGCCCTGCGTCCGGTCATTGAGCATTTCCGACAATATGTTCGTTTTGATGGCGTAACGCGCAAAGTAGGTTGCGGTGATCGAGGCAATCAGCATTGCAAAGGCATCAAGCCAGAACAATGTGAAGCGGTTCATGTTCAAGAAAATCGATACGCGGATATGAGCCCCGCGCGTCAATGCATAGGCCAATGCAAAAAAAGAGGTCGCTGCCATGGCATAGCCTGCATATTCCGTCGAACCGGGAAAGGATACGGATGACCAGCGGGCGATCATCTGAGCGATGATCAGGACAAGAATAACCAGCATGAAAAAGGCGGCTATGACACCCGCCCCAAGGTAAACCCGGTCAAGAAGGCGCCAAACGGGGTGCAGCAACCGGCCTGCGGTATCTCGTTGAACAAAGCAAAATGCGACCAGAAGTGTTGGGAAAACAAATAGCCACACCCAAAGGGGCAGACCCAAAAACGGTTGCCAGTCTCGCATCGTATCCCTCCTGGGGTAAACA
>JAAETJ010000268.1 GCA_024228495.1 bacterium
ACCCACCATGTGCAAACGTCAGGTCTGCGTATTTGAACAAAACCCGTGCATCATAGTATGGTGCAAAGTGTACATTGCCAATGCTGTGCGCTGATTTGACAAACTGCGACCCCACGTAACAGTGCCAGGGCTTGTTGCCCCTGCTCTTTTGATTGATGATTTCGAATGCATCGACCAGAACTTTCTTGGCCAGCTTAAAAGAAATCGATGCCGAGCCGAAGTAGGCGAAAGCCACTCGCTGATTAACTAATACCTGTTCATTCAGGGGGTGTGCATTTTTTCGAATTTTTGCTTCCTTCGGCTCGAAACCGGCAATATACACTCTCGAACGCGAGCCCGAATCCGTTCCCGCCTTTTCAAGAGAACAAATCATCTGGAATTGATCTTCGTCAATGTAAATTTTGGAGAACGGCTTGACATCGTCTTTATCGGGGCTGAACTTACGGATAGTTTCTGCGATCATGGCGTTAAACTGAGCGGCCCCCTTGCCACCATCTTCT
>JAAETJ010000269.1 GCA_024228495.1 bacterium
CAATCGGCAGACGCGTTCCAGCACCACATTCAGTTGCCCGGGATTTGAAACCCTGCCGTTATCTGCACTAAGCTCATGGTTCTGGCGTACGATGTTTTCGAGAATGCGAATGACAGTCTTGCTCGATCGGTGCGGGCGGATTTCATCAATTTGCTGATCATTGAAAACCGTTGCACCGACGCGGTCTCCCACACCAAGCATGCGCCAGGCACCCAGTGCGGCGGCTTCGGCCGCAGTTACCGATTTCATCGCCTTTTGGCTGCCAAAAAACATGTTAATTCGCTGATCCACCACCAGCAGCCCCGGTCTGTCGCGCTCTTCGGTATAAACCCGACTATGGGGTTTGCGCATGCGGGCGGTTACTTTCCAGTCGATATTTCGAATGTCATCGCCGGGCAGGTAATGACGAATTTCTTCAAAATTTAGTCCCCGACCCCGCATTCTCGATGCTTTTTGACCGGCCAGAATAGAGTGTATCGGCTGACGCGGCAGAAATGAAAATCCCTGTCCCTGAAATTTGAGAGCAACAAGATCGCTCAATTCAGTGTAAATAACGCGGATTCGGGACAAGGGACTGTTAAGTTATTGATTCACAAGGGGTTGATGATGGGAGTAGGCTTGAATTGATTGATTCTTGCCACGCACGGAGGTTATCCATGGCTCCCATCGACGAGATATTCTGCGAGATTGATGATTTCTGCAAGCTGTTTTTCCCGCAATTTGAGCGCGGCCTCCTGCCTGCCAACAATGCCAGGCGTCATCGCGCGCTGAGCATGAGTGCCAGTGAGATCATGACGATTGTGGTGCTGTTTCACTTGAGCCACTATCGTGACTTCAAGAACTTCTATCTTGATTGTGTTTGCCACCAGATGGCGGATTGTTTCCCGAGACTTTTATCCTACAACCGGTTCGTTGAGGTGCAAGGGCGGGTGTTTGTGGCTCTTTGCGCCTTCATGAAGGCCAAGACCGGCCATGCAAGCGGGCTTTATTATGTCGACAGCACGACCATAAAGGTCTGTCGTAATCAACGCATTAATCAA
>JAAETJ010000270.1 GCA_024228495.1 bacterium
TCAGGACGTAGGCTGATAAGACCACAGGCGGGGATAACCACGCTGTCTGCAGGCTAACCGCGACCAGAATGCAAAACCAGACCATCAGGGCGTAGCCATCCATCCCGTGGTTCTCCAATCCTGCCACCGACGGCAGCAAAATTGGCACAACGATTAGAACAATAGGCACCCATTCCAGTGGCCATCCGAGCAGGAATATCAATGCCATGACCAATAACAGTATCAGGTAAGGCGACATATCGAGGCCAAGTAGCAGCTCAGTCATCATCTTTGGTGTGCCCAGGAAACTGAATTCCGCGCCAAAGAAGTTCGATGCGGCGACCAGGAACATAATCAAAATCGTGATCTCCAGAGCTTTGATCAGACTGTCAAAGAAACCAGGAATAGTGAACTTGCCGTAAACGAGAGATAACAGGATGGCACCAAAAGCACCCATCGCTGCGGCTTCAGCTGGTGTCGCCAGGCCAAGGAGAATCGAGCCCAAAGCAAAAGAAATCAGGATTGTTGGAGGCATGAGTCCGGCAA
>JAAETJ010000271.1 GCA_024228495.1 bacterium
CTGGCCTACGCCACTCTCATATATATCCATCACGGAGCCAATTCGTTTTTGAATGGCTTTGTTAGCGAGATTGATTTCAATGATCCCGGTCTCTTCATCAATCTTATCACCGTAGAGCATTTGAACGAAGAAGTCGACAGCCTCCTGGTGGGTAACTTTACGCTTAGCAAGCTCCGTCACATTCTCACCGAACTCTGTCCATGACTGTGGGTCTGTGAGACCTAGTTGAGCTTGAATAGCTGAAGGGTTGAAATGAGCATTGTGCGGCAACCGGACGTCTGCATATTGACCATTCTCACCAACGGCCCATGACAATGTGTTCCAGCACACTACCCGAACTGAAGTACGAGTCGCCACGGTGGACATCATCGCGTCATAGGAGGTGGCTAGCAGTACATAATCATCCACTTGGTCTTGGCCCATGATACGGAGTGGATCATTAAGGGTCTTGGCCAAGGCCCAAACCTTCTTGCCACCCATCAAAGAACCGGCTGTCTCAATACGGAGGTCCTGCTTCTCTGCCAAGTCGCGGTAGAACTCCAACACTTCACCCGGCTGCACAACGTTATAGTTGTCTGACACTATGGACAGGGTTGTGTTGTCGTCATCACGGACCAACACCTTGCGCCCATCAACAGCAACCAAATCACCGCCGCCGTTAGCGTACAGGGCAGGATATTCTTCCACCGCCCAGATTAACCCGGACTGCTTTTTCCACTCATCAATAGAAGTGGTCGGATCAACCTCATTACCAAGGCCATGCCAAGGCTTTTGACCCGTATAAGCAACGCCGTCATTATTTTCAATCATGTGTCCCATCTTTCTCTCCTTTCTA
>JAAETJ010000272.1 GCA_024228495.1 bacterium
AATCGGACTCTAAGGCAGCTACTCTCGAAGAACGCACTAAAGCAGCTTCCCGGGGTTTAAAACCCCCTTTGGATCAAGGGTTTGCTTGATGGATCGCATCAAATCAAGTTCGACGGGGTCTTTGACCTGTTGCAGCATTTCTCGTTTCATCCGTCCAATACCGTGCTCAGCGGAGATCGATCCATTGAACGACATGACGATGCCATGAACGCAGTTTGAAACCTGCTCCCATTGATCCAAAAATTCCTGCTTGTCCATGCCCACTGGCTGGGAAATGTTATAATGGATATTACCATCTCCCCAATGGCCAAAAGGACAAGGGCGACAATCAGGTACAAGGTCGGTGACAGCTTTATTGGCAGAGGTGATAAAATCCGGGATCGAAGCAATCGGTACGGAAATATCATGCTTGATACTACCTCCTTCTGGTTTTTGTGCTTCTGACATGCGTTCGCGCAAACCCCAGATCGCCGCTCGTTGCTCAAGTGATGATGGCAGCGCCGCGTCGCTAACCAAGTCTTTTTCGAGTCCTTCTTCGAGCAATCTGGTCATTAAACCGGTAGCTTCCCCTTCCCCGCCAAGGCTGGAAATCTCCAGCAAAACATACCAATCGTGAGGGCTTTGCAAAGGATCGCTGGCATTGGGCGCATGGCGCACCACAAATTCAAGACCAAGACGCGGCATGATTTCGAACGCCGTTAGCTGCCCACCAGCGGATTGGGTTGCAAGAGCATATAGCTCTCCAATATTTTTAAGGTTTTTCAAACCGATAAATGCGTTTGCTTGCTCACTTGGCCGTGGGTAGAGTTTTAGGACTGCCGCCGTGATAATACCCAATGTGCCTTCGGACCCGATAAACAGATCGCGCAAATCGTAGCCGGTATTGTCTTTTTTGAGCGCGCGCAATCCATTCCAGATGCGCCCGTCCGCCAGCACCACCTCAAGTCCAAGGCATAATTCGCGCATATTGCCATAGGCCAGGACATTGACGCCGCCTGCGTTACTGGCAAGATTACCACCGATCTGGCAAGAGCCTTGGGCAGCTAATGATAAGGGAAACAAGCGGTCAGCTTTTGCCGCCACTTCTTGCGCATCAGCCAATGTCACCCCAGCTTCCAACACCATAACATGCCCGACAGGATCAACGGAGCGTACATTGTTAAGCCGTGTGAGACTTAGAACGACCTCACAGCCCTCTTCAAACGGTATTTGCCCCCCCACAAGACCCGTATTACCCCCTTGCGGTACAATCGGAGTTGAGGTTTCATTGGCGAGCACCATAATCTGCGATATTTGCGCGGTGTCTTTGGGGCGAAGGACCAAAGCTGCCTGGCCTTGATAACGATCTCTCCATTCATGAAGAAAAGGCGCTTTGTCTTCATCTGAGGTCAACCTATAGTCATCGCCAACAATAGCGCCAAATTTTTCTAAAAGTTCAGCATCCATACTTGATGCCTCTCTTGTTTAATGTCTCAAAAGAAAATGTCCTCGCGGAGCAATTATATTGTCCTATCGGTTCGCTGCTTGAGAACAGCGTTGGGGATTAAACCCCAAACCCCAAACCCCACCAAACTTACGAAATGGCGATGAAAGGGGCTAGTCCTTTTTCTAGCTGTCCTCATATAGCGGATCGATCGGACAATATAATTGCTCCGCGCAGGGGATTTGGTATTCAACTCTGTTCATTTCCATTACTCCCGACAGGGCGAGGGGCAGCAGCACGGTTGAGGCGATCATTAATCGCCACGCCAACGCCTTCTTGGGGAATTGGCATAACCGCAATGGTCTCGACACCCGTATCATCAAGCAGATGCAGATAGGCATACAGATTAGCGGCAGCTTCGGCAAGGTCGCCAACAGGGCTGAGATTGACGCCAGGCTGGCCTTTTGGCGCATCTGGCCCAAAAGCCAACATTAATTCGCCCTCAAACGCGCTTACAGCGTTCAAACGCAAATGGGCACGCGGCGCATAATGGCTCGTAAGTTGCCCAGGTGCGGTCACTACAAACGGGATCGCAGAGGGTTCAGCGTCCTTCAAAGGCATTTGCAGTCTGATCCCTATAATTGCCTCTACTTGCTCGACTGGCAGAATGCCGGGGCGCAGCAAAACCGGGATATTCCCCTCAAAACCGATGATTGTTGACTCAATACCGCCCTCGCAAGGGCCACCATCCAGAATAAGCGAGACCTGATCGCCCAGCATTTCTTCCACATGTTCAGCTTCGGTCGGGCTTAAAAGCCCGGAACGATTGGCACTTGGCGCCGCAACAGGACCGTCAAAAGCCTCCAAAAGTGCGCCCGCAATCTTGTTGGCTGGCACCCGCAAGGCAATGGTCGAGAGCCCAGCGCTTACCAAGGGGGAAAGCGGGATATTATCAAGACGCGGTACGACAAGGGTCAAAGGCCCCGGCCAGAAATGCGCGGCAAGCTTCAAGGCATGGTGATCGAAATGCCCATAGAGCTGCGCGGTCGCCAGATCTTTGACGTGAATTATAAGGGGATTGTAAGAGGGGCGCCCTTTTGCTGCAAATATGGAGGCAACAGCCTCTTCATTACCGGCATCAGCACCCAGTCCATAGACGGTTTCAGTTGGAAACGCCACGAGCAGACCTTGATGCAAAGACAGCACGACTTTAGCCATGCTGTCTTCATCTGATTCTAATATAAGTGCTGGCGTTTTAGCCGTTGGTGCCACTCTGTTTGTTGCTTCCATCAGAATTGAGTTTGGTGCGAACTCTGTCGGCATATGACCGCAGCGCCCCTTTTCCTCTGATCTTGGAGAAGTTCGAGCGCTCCATATTACCCATCAACTGGTAGATACGACCATTAACATAGACGACTTCGTCGGTGTTCATGATCTTGTCATAGCCTTCTTCTGCCACTGTATCAACATCAAGGAACATTCTGGCTGGAAGCTGTGATGTAATCTGACTTTCGTCAGTTTCATCGTGCAGTTCACTTTTGAAGAAGCCAGGGCAAAGAGCCATAACCTTGACGCCAGTTCCCTTAAGTTCCTCGGCATGAGCCTGAGAAAACTTGATCAGGTATGACTTGGCAGCTCCATACAGCGTATAACTGCCCGTTGGCGTGATAGTACCAACGAATGATGACACATTAATGATCCGGCCATAGCCGCGCTTGACCATACCAGCCTCAAACAAATAGGAGAGCTGGGAAGGAGCAGTGATCATCAGCTGTAGAAAATCGTTATGTTTTTTCCATTCGGTTTCCTGGTAGAAACCTGGAATAGCCAGACCAGCATTATTGATCAGGGCGTCAACTTCGATACCCATTTTCTCACATTCGTCGAAAATATGCTGAGGACCAGCAGGATCAGCGAGATCGACTGCAATCAAAGTCGTACGAACACCGTATTTCTTTTCGATCTTGTCGGCTTGCTCTTTTAACTTGTCCTTGCGACGTGCGGTAAGAACAACATTAAAACCGTTTTTGGCAAAAATATCTGCAAACGATGCACCAAGGCCACCTGAAGCGCCCGTAATCAATACAGTACGTGAACCCTTGTTACCTCCGATTGAATACAGGTTGCCTTTGACTTTCTTGAAAAGCCTGTTTTTAGCTATACCCATTACCACGTTACCTCCTAAAATAAGACGCATAAAACTCTTCGGTTCGAGTTAGCGGCGGAAGCTAACAGCTTCCGTTTGAGATGCAACCTTTTTTTGTGCTTTACATCCCCTAAAGGTTGATTTATACCCCTTCTCTCTAACAATACATTCAAGACTACTACTCTAAAAACATCCCTTATTATAGGACTACTGGCTCTAATACAGTCCCTAATCGCCACTATTTTCCTCTGCGACAACTAGTCTTATTTATGCAATCGCCTGATCATAGTCAATATCTACTCTAAGTTGCATTGTTTTATGCAATGGTTTTATTTTTCGACATGTTCGCAATAGCAAATATCAAGATTATTGCATATTTAGACTCTTTGCCCCCTTCTGTTCAGGCAGTGTTCATATAAACAGGTAGTCGCAACGAAAACAAAAATGGTTCAATTTATTTGAACTTGTGATAATCATTGACGATATCCATTGCTCTTGTCCCGATGAGAATTTCACATGACAACCCTGCTGCTCTCTCATCAAATCTGCGTCCGTCATGAGATGCCAGGCTCGCCTGAATCTCCGGCGCGTCTTGATGCCATTGAGCAGGCTCTGCAATCGGAGCAATTTTCCTCTCTACAACGCGAAGACTGCCCGTCAGCTCGCAAAGATCATATCGCCCTGGCACATGGCGAGGATTATATTGATGAAATCCATGACCTTACGCCAGAATCAGGCTATTTGGCGATAGATGGCGGTACCACACTTTGTCCTTATAGCTATGAAGCGGCGATGAAAGCCGCTGGCGGGGCCGTGAGGGCCGTTAACGCGGTGATGAGCGGTGAGGCAGACAATGCCTTTTGTGCTGTGAGACCACCCGGGCATCACGCCACAAAGCATCAGGCCATGGGCTTTTGCCTGTTTAATAATGCCGCTATCGCCGCCTTGCACGCCCGCAAAGAACATGGAGCCGAACGCTTGGCGGTGATCGACTTTGATGTACATCATGGCAATGGTACTCAGGATATCTTCTGGGATGAGCCTGATATGTTTTACGGCTCCACCCATCAAATGCCGCTTTACCCTGGTACAGGGGCTGTCAGCGAGACGGGAGCTGGCAATATTGTCAACACCCCTCTGAAATCTGGCGCGGACGGTGCAAAAATCAAGGAAGCTTTCAGAGATCGCCTGCTACCGGCGCTGTTCGACTTTTCCCCGGACTTTGTAGTTATATCAGCCGGGTTTGATGCCCATATTGATGATCCGCTGGCTGATTTGCGCCTCACGACAGACGATTTTCGCTGGTTGACCCTTAAACTGGCCGAATTCGCCGATAATCATTGCGATGGCCGCATGGTATCTTTGCTTGAGGGCGGCTATGATCTGCGCGCACTTGGGGATTGTGTTGCCACCCATGTTGATGTCCTGCTTGATGCAGGTCTATAATCACACTCTATATAGGGACATACCTAAAGGGTGGCTCTTGGAACCAATAGCAAGAGGGAAAAGCCGGTCATGACAAACGACGCCAACACACCTGACCTCAAACAAATGAGCTTTGAACAGTCCTTGAGCGAGCTCGAAGAAATTGTCTCGCGCCTCGAACAGGGCGATGTGGAACTGGAGCGCTCGATCACCATCTACGAACGTGGCGAAGCTTTACGCAAACATTGCGATGATCTTCTTAAACGAGCAGAAGCCAAAGTCGAAAAAATCACACTCGATACCAAGGGCACCCCATCAGGCACTGAACCACTAAATATGGGGGACTGATCATGACATTCGTATTGGCAAAAAAGAGCCTCGCAGTAATGGTGAGCGCCGTTCTTTTCTCTGGTACCCCGCTTCTGGCAAACAAGCTTACAGCGGATGTGCCTGCACGCATGAAAAAACAGCTCATTGCCAGCGGTCAAAAACTCGCCAAAGACAAATGCGCCTCGTGCCATTCCATCACGAAACAAGGCAACAGCACTCATAAAGACGCGCCTCCTTTTCGCACCTTCGCCAAAAAATGGCCCCTCAGCTCCCTCGAAGAAAGCCTTGCCGAAGGGATAGTCACCGGCCATGAGGATATGCCAGAAGTCGTATTCACTCCGCTACAGATCGGTGAATTTCTCGAATTTCTGGGCAGCTTAGAGGAAAAGTAGGCGGACCAGCTCACCGGGTTGACAGTAACTATGGAGATTACCAAATGTTGCAATTAAGCGCTCCTGGCCTCGCAAAGAGCATAACGCTTTTCACTTCCAATGACACCGATCCGGATGCTGGCTTTAATCCTCGGCCTGTTTCTGACCGCTTCAACTGTGGCCCTTGCCATCAATTCAAGCCATATCAGCAGATGGGGACACACCGCATTTCATATACACAAGAAATCTTATGAAGACGAAAGAGTAGTACTGAGCCGCCTCGAAAACTCCACCTTTGATTTCACATATCAATTCAAGCGAATGGACCTTTAATCCAGCGTGAGCCAATAAAAGTCATATCTCATAATTTCAGCTCAGCCCGGTCTGTGAATTCCTGGAGAGCTCGAGGATTTGCAAGGGCTTCTACATTTTTGATCTCAATACCATGCACCACATCGCGCACCGCCAGTTCGACAATCTTACCGCTCTTGGTGCGGGGTATATCGCTAACTTGCAGAATGATTTCTGGTACATGACGCGGAGAAGTATTGGCGCGTATCTGGCCCTTGATTTTATCGACGAGCGCATCATCAAGTGATACCGCATCGCGCAGAATGACAAACAGCACGAGGCGCACATCCTCCTTATATTGTTGAGCTATAACAATACTTTCCATCACCTCATCGAGCTGCTCGACCTGACGGTAAATTTCTGCTGTGCCAATGCGCACACCGCCGGGGTTAAGCACCGCGTCCGAGCGGCCATAGATCACGAGACCGCCGCGCTCAGTCAAGCGTACATAGTCGCCGTGGCACCAGATATTATCAAAGCGTCCGAAATAGGCGTCAAAATATTTCTCTCCCGACGGGTCATTCCAGAACCCCACCGGCATGGAGGGAAAAGGCTTGGTACAAACAAGTTCGCCCTTTTCAGAACCAGCACATTGCCCCTGATCATCAAACACCTCAACCGCCAGCCCCAACCCGCGGCATTGCAGCTCTCCTTTATGAACGGGCAGCACGGGATTACCCAGCGCAAAGCACGAAACGATGTCGGTACCTCCAGAAATCGAAGCAAGGTTCACATCCGCTTTAATATGCTCATAAACATAATCATAACTGGCGGGAGAGAGCGGCGACCCCGTCGAACAAATACAGCGCTGCGCGCTTAATTCATGGGTGGTTCCTGGCGACAGAGCCGCTTTTTGCAAGGCATCAATATATTTGGCAGAGGTGCCAAACAGGGTAATTTTCTCAGCCGCAGCATAATCCCAAAGCACATTGCCATCCGGGTAAAATGGCGAGCCGTCATAGAGCATGACAACCGCCTCGCTGGCCAAGGCACTGACCAGCCAGTTCCACATCATCCAGCCACAAGTGGTAAAATAAAACACCCGGTCGCCTGCCCGGATATCACTGTGAAGCTGATGCTCTTTCATATGCTGCAACAAAGTGCCGCCTGCCCCATGCACAATGCATTTCGGGATGCCGGTGGTGCCCGATGAAAACAGGATATAGAGCGGATGGTCAAAAGGCAGTTGCGCGAAATCGACCGAAGTTTCACTTTGTTGAGCAAGCATATCGGGCCACAGGTGAAGTCCCTCACCGACGGTCAATTGCTCGGCGTTCTTTGTGTAAGGCACCAGAATGGTCTGTTCGATGGTTGGAATTTTATGCCTGATAGCGTCAATTTTATCAACATTATCAAAGCTCTTGCCATTGTAAAACACACCATCTGCGGCAATCAGAATTTTCGGTTCGATCTGCTTGAAACGATCCACTACCCCATTGACCCCAAAATCTGGCGAACAGGAAGACCAGATGGCACCAAGCGATGTGGCTGCCAGCATGGCAATAATGGTTTCGGGAAGGTTGGGCATATAGGCGGCAACCCGGTCTCCCGGTCCAACGCCAAATCCGCGCAGCGCGGCGGCCAGTTTGGCGACAGCCCCATAAAGCGCACGCCGCGTATAACGCTGCTTGACCCGATCTTCACCGCGAAAGACCAAAGCTTCACGATCATCCGCGTGGCGCAGTAGATTTTCCGCAAAATTCAACCGAGCTTGCGGGAACCATTTGGCACCCGGCATTTTATCTCCATCAACAAGAACAATATCACCACGCTCAGCAGCAATGATTGGCGCGCGTTCCCAGACCAGTCCCCAAAACGCCTCGCGCTCGTTGATCGACCAATCATGCAGATCTGAATATTTCTGAAGAGCCTGACCGCTCAACTGCGATGCCTGTTGCGCAAACGCAGTCATTTGCGCCGCTGCAATCTGTTTTGATGATGGCGTCCAGCAAACTGTCATCTCGGCCCCTGAAGAAAAAGATTAATCACTCGTGCTACGGGCAGAAAAGTATCCATTAATGTGCTACTGCTTCGCTATTTGAGCACGGTTCCCTTTCGACCCCAATTCATCCAATCATATTCGAGCCAATGAGCAAAGCATTTAATCGCGCTCCAGAGCCATCGCCACTCCCATGCCGCCACCTATGCACAATGTTGCCAGTCCGCGCTTGGCATCGCGCTTGATCATCTCGTGAATGAGCGTCACCAATATTCGCGCACCAGATGCTCCAATGGGATGGCCAAGCGCGATGGCACCGCCATTAACATTAACGATATCGGGGTTAAAGCCGAGTTCGCGATTGACATAAACAGCCTGCGCAGCAAAGGCTTCATTGGCCTCGACCAGATCAAGATCATCAACCTGCCAGCCAGCTCGTTGCAAACATTTTTGAGTGGCTGGCACCGGACCCGTGCCCATAATCTTCGGATCAACCCCGGCACTGGCATATGATTTGATCGCAGCCAATATCGGCAGCCCCAATGCACGCGCCTTCTCTTCCGCCATAACAATAACGCCAGCCGCACCATCATTAATGCCAGAGGCGTTGCCTGGCGTCACCGTGCCGTCTTTTTTAAAGGCCGTGCGCAGCTTACCAAGGCTGTCAAGACTGGTGCCGGGGCGCGGATATTCATCGCGCTCAAAGACCACTGGGGGACCTTTTTTTTGCGGCACTTCGAGAGGAACGATTTCTTGCGCAAAACGCCCGCCATTATGGGCCTTGGCTGCTTTTTCTTGTGACAGAGTTGAAAATTCATCTTGCTGCACCCGCGAGATACCAAATTGTTCGGCGATATTTTCAGCTGTGATCCCCATGTGGCAATCATAAAAGGTATCCCATAACCCGTCGAGGATCACACTGTCGTCCAGCCCCCAATTGCCGAGCTTACTCCCGTCCCTTGAGCCGAGCAATAAATGGGGTGCATTGCTCATGCTTTCCTGCCCACCGGCAACAAGGACGTCCGCATTGCCACACAATATGCTTTGGTGGGCCAGCGCGATCGCCTCTAGCCCACTGCCGCAAACTCTGTTGATGGTCATGGCGGTTGTGCACTTTGCAAGCCCGGCACTCATCGCAGCTTGTCTTGCTGGATTTTGACCAACGCCTGCGGTCAGCACCTGGCCCATAATCACTTCATCGACAAGGCTTGGATCAAGCTCAATGCTAGACACCATGTGCTTGATTACCGCGCTACCAAGTTCTGCCGCTTGCAAACTGGAAATAGCACCACAAAAAATACCGATTGCCGTTCTATTTGCTGCAACGATTACCGCCTTTTGCGCCATTTTTCATTCCTTTCAAAAGACCTTGCAACATATGTGGCCCCTTGTTCCCTAGCTTACCAATCACTCCTCCTCAAGCTCTCGTGAGCACTTTCTTGTTTTTTTGCTAGACGAACTTCATTTTGAGGCCTATAGAGCGGCCAGTATCTCCCTATTTTTTGGAGCCATCTGATGTCATCTTTGAGCCAAAACGATCCTCACCACATCCACCTCAATCTCAATGTGAGGGGGCTCAAACCATCTGCCACTCTCGCCATCAATGAAAAATCTAAACAGCTGCAAGACGAAGGGCGTCAGATATTTCGCCTTGGGCTTGGCCAATCGCCATTTCCAGTTCCTAGCATTCTGGTGGAAGAGCTGAAAAAAAATGCCCACCAGAAAGACTATCTGGCGGTAAAGGGACTGGCCCCTTTGCGCGACGTGATCGCCGCTCATTATCAGCGCCGTGAGGGTGTCACCTATTCACTTGATGATGTGCTTATTGCTCCCGGCTCCAAAGAGCTGATGTTTCTCATTCAGCTAGTCTATTATGGAGATCTGGTGATCCCCACACCAAGCTGGGTTTCCTATGCCCCGCAAGCCTCGATCATTGGCCGCAATGTGCACTGGATTAAAGCGCGCGAAGATGACGGATGGCGCTTGTCGGCTAATGTTCTGGAAGAACATTGTCGCCCCGACCCAACGAGGCCGCGTATTGTCATTTTGAATTATCCCAACAACCCCACCGGCACCAGCTATAGCGACGAGGAACTTGAAAAACTGGCACAGGTGGCGAGGCGCTATAAAGTCATATTGCTATCCGATGAGATCTATGGCGAAACGCGATTTGATGGCAAGCATGTGTCCATTGCCAAACATTATCCTGAAGGCACGATCATCAGCGGCGGTTTGTCAAAATGGGCCGGTGCCGGTGGTTGGCGTCTGGGCTGTTTTGTGTTTCCAAAACAATTGCATTGGCTGCGTGACGCGATTGCGGTGGCGGCCAGCGAAACCTTTACCTCGACGAGCGCCCCCATTCAATATGCGGCCATCAAAGCCTATGAAAACAGCAATGAACTGCAGCAATATATTACTGACACCCGCCGCGTCCTGGAGCGGGTTGGCATGTATATGCATGAACAGTTCATACAGGCCGGGCTCAAGCTCAGCGCGCCAGATGGCGGCTTTTATCTGCTGCCATCATTCGAAGATCACAGGCAAAAGCTCAATGCGCGCGGTATCATGACGAGCTCAGATCTCTCTAAAACATTGCTCGAAGAAACCGGCGTTGCAGCACTGCCGGGATCCGATTTTGGATTGCCGGACGAGCTATTGTGTCTACGGGTCGCCTATGTAGATTTCGATGGCACCAATGCACTTGCGCAAGCCGCTAAAATTGCATCCTTGAATCCCCTGCCCGATGATTTCATGGTCCAAAACGCGCCGCGTATTATCGAGGCGACCAAGCGCATCACGCAATGGTTGGAGAAATAAGTTTTATCATGGATCAAGAGTCCGCAGCACGGAAATAACGGCGCTCCCCTGGCGTCCTCCATGTTTGCGAGCTGGCACATAGACCGGCTGCTGAATATCTGATTTCTTGAACCGATTACGAAACTCATTGGCTAGACTTTTTTCGTCATCGAGATCAAACTGACGATCCAGATAACGCTTGACCTCAACGATCTCGATACGATCGCGCCCAGCCTTCTTGCCGGGTAGATCCGCTTTTTTATCGGTCAGTGCTTTCAAGAAAGCGTAGGAAAATAGCCCATTGCCACGCTCATTGAAGGGACGCTTTGCATTGATCGCATATTTACGCTGATCCAGCGAATATTGTCCCGCCAGCCCGGAAAAAAAATAATGCGCCGATAGCACCTGATCCTGAAATTCAGCACTGATCATACCGGGATCAAAAGGCACCGCATCGAGATTGCCAACTGGCACACGGCAGGCATCAAATATCACCAGTTTTTCCGCGCTGATTTGTTTTAGGGCACCAATCAGGTCTTCGCTGGTAAACACCTGATCCTTGATACTCTGCTTGGTCAAAGCCGGGTCCGTTGCGTAGGTAACAAAGGCACTGCGGCCGCGATCCTTGTTATAAGGATGAATGAAGCCATGCCCCGAAAAGTGAAAGAAGAACAGATCATTGCTCAGCTCTTCGGCGCTATCCGCATTGACGATATTGTTAAGCGCTTGCAAAATGCCCGCCCTTGTCGACTCATAGCGCCGCACATAAGGTAAAGCTGTAAGGTCAGTAAGTTGCTCGCTGGTTGATTGCCCCTTTGGCGAGACAATCAGCGAGATATTGATACTTGAAAAGTCTGGCGACACTGCGGAACTATTGAGTGACCGCTTTTGATGATCGTCGACAAATAGCTGGGCGATATCCAGCGCATCATTTTGCGTATATTGCAGATCGTAACTGCTGAACTGATGTTTCGAAATACCGATAATGATGGCCCACAGGCGACGCTTTTTTGCAGGCGCTATTTTACCTTGCCAGATCAGCGCATGACATGGCCCCGCTTTCTCATCCACATGAAAACACACATGTACGGCGCGATTACTTCGACGTGCCGTTGCAGGTAGCTCCACATCAAGGGCCAAGGCTGCTTGCTGGTTCAACGTGATTGACTTGTTCGCCTCTATGCGCTGACCCTCAACAATCTTCACCATATTGACGCCAGAACCAGTTTTGATCTGCAAACTACCAGCTGATTTTGGCAACCCGCTGGTATCAATTTGAAAACGCACCATTTTATTTGTAACCTCGGCCAGTTCTAACGGCAGTGCCACGCGCAAACCGACATGGGTGCCTTGCTGGTTTTGCGCGGCTTCATTAATGATGGGTAAAAAGCCGCGCACTCTGGCTTGCGGGATTGCTTGATCAAGAGCCTGCTTGACTGCATTATCATCATAGAGCCGCAACAGCTTGCGATAGGGCACAAAGCTAACTTTGCCGGCCTGGCGCTCTACTTGCCAGCCGATCTGTTTTTTGGCGCGCGGATCATTGGCGAATCTTCCAGAAGGCAGCCAGGCAGCCCAGATCCACTCTCCCAGCTCATCCTGGGCGATATGAACGGACAGCAATTTGTGAAACTTACATGCCTTGACAGTGCGCTCAATGCGATACCAGCGCAAGGTACCGTCACTATGACCAACAATCGCGGTGCGCCCGTCCGGGGTCAGATTGACCCGGAAGGCTTCATGATCAATGCGCACCCGACACAAGGTTTTGGCCCCTGCCTCATCATCTATTACCACCAGCCGCAAAAAATCACTACTGCCGAGCAGAACCAGTTTTTGATCCGTTACAATCGCCGCTGAACGATAGAAATCGTCTAGCACAGGGTGATCATCACGCAAGGGTTCGCCATAAATAAGCGGTGGTTTTCGACTGTTGCGCCAACCTTCTATGAGATTTTTATCGTGATTGGGAGCACTTACCCCCTCACCATCATCATCAAGGCGCGTCAGACGGCGTTTCGTCAGATCAAATTGCAAGCGCAAGCGTTCGCCATAGCGGCCACGATAATCATCGAACACTATTTTTTTGCCGTCCGCAGAGATCGAGAATGCCATGCCACCATCGCGAAAATCAGCGGCCATATTGCGATCGGATAGCTCTTGCCCCTCGCCCAGTTCCAGTGCTTCGCCTTCATAGTCCATTAGCCCGATACGACGCTGGGTGGCATAAAGCAGCCCGCCGCGCTTGGGTAGCCCGATCAGCTCCATAACACGATCCGTACCCACTGGAATAAAGGCCGGATCTTCATCTTCATCCAATGCCGAAAAACGGGCAATGCAAATATCGGCAACCGAAGTGATCTCTCCCAAAATAAGGTCGGGATTTACAAAAGTGCACCAAAACACCCCGCCCACAAAAACCCACTCTTCATCATCTTCAGTTTTGACCCAGGCGACTTGCTCCAGCGATGTCTGATTCGCATCGGCATTTTGCTTGCGATCAAGGTAAGCTGGATGTTTGAGGTGATCTTCGCTGATAGCGAATGGCTTACGCGCCACTTTCAAAGTGTCAACAGAAATAACCGCGACACGCAAATGTACCGCCCCATCAAGGGCCCGGTTGCGCCGATCCCCTATCAGCAATTTCGAACCATCTGGAGAAAAGCTCACATCACCAGGGCGCTCAAGTTCTAGCTCACCCGGCTTGGCAAATGCCAACCTTATTGCCTGATTGCCTTTAAGGCCATATGTTCTGACCCCACTATCACCTGACGTCACCAGCCAGAGTTTGTCATTGTTTTTTGAGAACGCTAGACTGGTTGTATCGGGCTTTGCATCCACATCCAGCGCCCTGCCGGTAGCGGTGCATTGATCCCCGCCGCCATAGTCCTTGTCGTCGCTATAAAACAGTTTCCAATCGGGTGCTTTCCAGACCCGCAACCCACAGCCATCACTTAATACTGCGGCCAGATATATACCGTCTGGCGAAAACCGCAACGCCTGCGGTCTTGTAGCGATGCCATCGATCTGCGCCAATTGCTCTCCACTTTTGCGGTCCAGCAGGTAGATTTTTGCCGTGCTGGATAAAGGCAGGCCATTATTTGCGGCGCGCGGCGGCACGGAGCTTGCCACAAGCTTGCCAATTGGGCTGATCGCCACGCCATGGGCGCGCTTGCTTTGTTCCTTGCGGATCGGTACCCGCAATATCGATTTCGATTGCAAATCATCCAGAGGCCAGACATTCACCGCCTTATAAGCCGAACTCGACACCACATATTGCTCGCTTGCATCCACATCCAGGCGCCACAAGGTCGCCGCGAATGACGCATTGATACGCAGTGTCGGCTTGGCCTTTTGCGGCTCAACGGCTAGGGACAAACCGGTCAGCAGCAACCAAGCAGCCAGCACAAGAAAAGCCGAGGTCAAAAGTATTTTTGTTCGAGCATCAGATAAGAACATACCGCTTATTTCACAACCTTGATCAGCAAATCCAATGGCCGCGTGAGCTTGCTCATATTAAACAACTCCCCATAGCGCTCATAATAGCCAGTGAGTGTGATGGTGGAATGAGCGACTTCCTTTTCCTTGATGCCAGCTGGCAGAGAAAACCGCAGATCCACATATTCACCATAGCCAAGCTTCAACCGCTTTTGATCTGGCGCCACCAATCCCTCGACATCCGGTTTGAGAACATGCTTCTCGCCACTCTTTAAGGTGATCAACAAACTGGCCTGATCGATGTGGGCCAGCTCTGGTTCACGCTCATGAATACGGAACCTTGATTTAAACCCCTCAAAACGACGCTGATCAGCCTGTTCCAAACCAGCCCCCTTGGCCTTGTCGAGTATTTTGCCGGTATTAATATAGTCGTTCAGCTCGCTCGACCAGACATGCAGATAGGGGCATGAGCCTCCTTCATCGCCAGTTGTTAGTGAGACAAAATTGGAGGACTGCCCTTCCAGATCAAGGCGCTCTCCATTGACCTCGAGACCCTTTAAAAGTACTTCAGGTCCATATACATATCCTGGCAGATTGAAACCGGCCTGCCGGGTATCATCGACGATAAAGGCCATGCGTTGAAACAACAATGCTTTGTCACCAGGGTGCAAGATCAGCGCGCCCGTACCAAGAGGTGACGCCTGCTTTTTACGCAAAGCGGTGGATTTTGACAGACTGCGCAGCTTGGTCTTTTTGCTTTTGGCCCCCAGCAACTGTTTGATTTTGATCACATTGGTGGAGGTATTTTCGACCACCGCCACATCAACCAGCATGGCGCGCTCTGTATACTTGAGCACCCAGCGCGCCGCATAACCCGCGCACTCTGCAGGCATCTCGGCATTGCCATGAATGACCATGAATTTACGCGGTACGCCCTTGCGAGTAACATATTCGAGCATGGAAAAATATTTATTGTCCATGGAACCCTCGCGGGTCTTTTTCAATGCCGTTATCAGAGCATTATAGTCGCGTAGTTTCTTCTTGTAGTTTTTGAAATCGCGGCGCTTGGCATAGCGCCAGATCTTCTTGACGCGTTCGCCATATTCGATGACCGTTTTGCTTTTGTAGGCTTTTGGCACGGTGCCATTATACTCGAGGGATCGCAGATCATCAGCAGCAGGAAAAACGCTATCTTCCAGCGACTGATACCATCCGCCAATTGAGCGGCGAATGGGGATCTTGCCGGCGCATTGATTGCCGCCCTGCATGCCCTGCCCCTTACCAGCAGCAATGACTTTATAGGTCTCGCAGCCAAAGCCTTGAGTATATTCGCCAAACTTTTCCATCAAATTTTTATATTCGCGATGCACCTCATTGCTGATCAGCTTTGGCTTGCCAAACAAGGTCTTGAAGCCCGCAGGCAGATTCCCCGCCAAAATGCCATGAGCCACGAAATCCGTAACACGATGAAAGCGCACGCGCACATTTTGATTGCTCTGTGTTCGGCACAGATAGTCGCGCAAGCGCATATTGTTACCGCCACTTTTAAGGATGCGAATATCCTGCAAACACTGCCCGGCAAAGACCGGGGTCGACTGGATCGGTTGAAAAGACAATAGACAAACAAGGCAGAGGGAGCGAAAAAGCCAGCGCAACATAAACCTGTCCTCCAGATAAATAGGCGATCAATTTTTGTATTCGAAAAAATCATGCCTGCGATTGAAACTATATGATTGTTTCAAGCAATAAACCATCGTAGTCCTTCCCCCGATCTGTTTCAATGGGCTGTCGTTATTTCTGCAAGTTTTTACGGGCTCGAAAGCCCTCAACATTGATATGGCACTGTGAGTTGGTCCCTCTTTCTTGGACCGGTCTGAAGACTGTTTAAACTAATGATCCGTCTCCGTTGTATCACACCCGCCTCACCGGCTTCTTGCCAAGGGCCGATACCAGTATTTACACCACGCAATCAGATACTTATGGAAACCTCTAAAAATCCAATCCGATCAGCTAGACTGTGAATATGGAGAAACCGATTTGGTCAGAAGTTACGGTAATGCTATGGATACGTCATTATCAACGCATTCAGTATGGCTCAATTCGAAGCCGAACGGGGTGTCCATACCATTATCGTAATTTAGAACTCGAATATGTGATAGAATATCCGGGGGATCTGCCCTAGGGTATGGAGCGAAAAGATGCGGCATGAGCCATAACTGAAAAAGCCAATGAGATTTGGTGGATCAAGGTGAATGATAAAGAAAAAATATCTACTGGCATTCACCTTCTTTGCTTCCCTCCTTGTAGTCGCATATATTCACCTGACCAAAAACCTTGAAACCTATGGCATCATGGTGCAGTTTGCCCGTCCTATTTCTTCTCCAGTGCCCGAAGGTCTGCAGAGCATAAAGGCCAGCGAGTGTGGCCAGTGCCATGTGGAGATTTACAAGGAATGGCAAACCACCATTCATGCAAAGGCCTGGAAAGAAGATTATTTTCAGACCGACTGGCGCTATGACAAGTCCAAGCAAAACTGCCTCAACTGTCATACGCCATTTGAGAACCAGCAGGAAAATCTGGTCGTTGGTTTCAAGAATGACAATCTGTGGAAGCCTATCTTCAAAACCAATCCAAATTTTGACGCCGCCTTTCGCGATGAAGGAGTGACCTGTGCCTCTTGCCATATCGTCAAGGGTAAAATCAGAGGACCGCACAAAAGCGAGGACGCCCCCCACGCCACCAGCTATGCCCCCGAAATGCGTAATGGTAGTAGCGTATGTGTGCGTTGCCATGTCACCGATGCCACCCATGAAGCCTCGATTGGCAACCCAAATCTTTGCAGCACCATGTCTGAGATCGAAGCCAATAAAATCAAACCCAACTGCATTGAATGCCATATGCCAAAAATCACCAGGCCGCTGATGGAGGGCTATCCGGCCCGCCTCGGTCGCCAGCATTTGTGGCGTGGCGGCCACGACCCCAAAATGGTCTCAAAAGATCTGCGCCTCGAAATAAAACAGCGCTCAAATGAGGGCAGCAATTATGCCTATGACATCGTCCTTACCAATATCGGCACCCACCACAAGCTGCCAACGGGAGTGCCAGACCGGCATATTATTGTCACCATGGAACTGCTGAATGGCAAGGGCGAGGTGGTGAAAAGCAAAACCCACAAAATCATCCGCCGCATTTTCTGGCGACCGGTTATTTTTGAGTGGAGCGACAATCGGCTGGAATTTGAAAAACCTCAAACCGTGGGTTTTGAATTTTCTCATGCTAAAGGTGACGGACCGCTGACCCTGCGTGTCAAGGCCGTCTATCACTTCCTCGAAAGCTGGCGCCGCAAACAACTCAAACTCGCAGCAGATTCCCACTTGCCCTACCTCATGCAGCAAAAATCCATTTCGGTCGGCCTGAACCGTTAAAATTACGGTAGAATTTCGGACAGCAACTTTAACCTAACTTTAACTTGAAATGCATCTGGCTTGCAGCACATTTTCATAGGCATGCAGATAGACTTCCTCATATTTGATAGTACGCCACAGACGTTCAACAAAGACGTTATCGCGCCAGGCTCCCTTGCCGTCCATACTGGTGTCAATGCGGGGTTTTTCAGGACGTCCGTGAAGGCCACGCTGGTGAAATGAGAACCTTGGTCAGTGTCGAAAATTTCCGGCTTGCCGTAGCGCAACTGGTCAATTCTGAATGATCATTGACAACCACGGGTCGGGATTGTGATTATTTGCCCACCTGCAAAATAAATCCACCGGGGGGGTAGTACGCGTAAAAAAGCCCCCGATAACGACATCTGACGAGCGTTATCGGGGCTATATTACCTCAGCAGAATTTGCTGGTTATCTCTCGAATTTTTTAAATTTTATGCGATGGGGTTCTACCGCATTATCACCGAGACGGCGCTTTTTATCTTCTTCATAATCGGCAAAATTTCCCTCAAACCACTCCACATGACTATCCCCTTCAAAAGCAAGAATATGGGTGGCGATACGGTCCAGAAAAAAGCGGTCATGCGAGATGATAACGGCACAACCGGGAAAATCTTCGAGCGCCGCTTCAAGCGCTGACAAGGTCTCCACATCAAGGTCATTGGTTGGCTCATCGAGCAATAACAGATTCGCACCCTGTTTGAGCATCTTGGCCAGATGCACGCGGTTGCGCTCCCCACCTGACAATTGTCCAACCTTCTTTTGCTGGTCAGACCCCTTAAAATTAAACCAGCTCACATAAGCACGTGAGTGTATTTCACGCTTGCCCAGCGTGATCATATCATTGCCGTCGGAAACTTCTTCCCAGACATTATGGCTCGCCTCAAGCGCGTCCCGGCTTTGGTCCACATAGCCAAGTTTCACAGTCTCCCCGACTGTCAAACTGCCACCATCCGGCTCTTCTTGACCGGTGATCATGCGAAACAAAGTGGTCTTACCCGCGCCGTTAGGGCCAATCACCCCGACAATGCCACCGGGTGGCAATCGAAATGACAGATCCCCAATCAGCAATTTGTCCTCAAACCCCTTGTTGAGGTTCTCGGTTTCAACGACGATGCCGCCAAGCCGCGGCCCGGGAGGGATGGTGATCTGCATGCTGGCGACCTTGTCCATTTCAGCTCTATCGCGCAACTCTTCATAAGCGTTGATACGTGCTTTACTCTTGGCCTGACGAGCTTTGGGGCTGGCCCGGATCCAATCAAGTTCGCGCTCCAGCGTGCGTTGCTTAGATTTTTCCTCGCGACTCTCTTGATCCAAGTGCTTGGCCTTTTGTTCCAGCCAGGACGAATAATTGCCCTCATAGGGGATGCCCTGGCCGCGATCCAGCTCCAGCGTCCAGGTCGTCAGATTATCGAGGAAATAACGGTCATGGGTCACCAGCACAATGCAACCCTTGAAACCTTGCAAAAAATGCTCAAGCCAGGCCACGGTTTCGGCGTCGAGATGGTTAGTTGGTTCATCGAGCAACAGCATGTCGGGTTTCGAGAGTAACAGCGCGCATAGAGCAACGCGGCGTTTTTCACCCCCCGACAGCTTGTCGACGGCCGCTTCTGGTTCGGGGCAACGCAAGGCATCCATTGCCTGTTCAACCTGAGTATCCAGATCCCATAGATCATGGGCATCAATCTCGTCTTGCAGTTGCGCCATCTCATCGGCGGTTTCATCACTATAGTTCATGGCCAGTTTGTTGAACCGGTCAAGCTTGGCTTTTTTCCCGGATACGCCGAGCATCACATTACCGCGCACATCCAAATCGTCGTCCAGGTGGGGCTCTTGAGGCAAATAACCTACTTTAATGCCCTCTGCCGCCCAGGCCTCACCGTTAAATTCGGTGTCCATCCCCGCCATGATTTTCAAAAGGGTCGATTTACCAGAACCGTTGGTTCCAACAACGCCGATTTTAGCGTCCGGCAAAAACGACAGCCGCACATTATCGAGAACTTTTTTGCCACCGGGATAGGTTTTGGAAAGTCCGTCCAGAACATAAACATATTGGGGGGTCGCCATAGGAATTTCCACACTCTTTCATTCACAGATTTCTTTCGAAGTGACTGTTTAGCTGCTCTGATCGCCAAGGACAAATAATAAGTGACGTCGGGGTTTACTGCTAGGGCATCATTTTTGGGTGATAACAAAAATTTCATCACTATTCTAAGGGCTTGTCTGTTTTCTTTCGTTGGATTTCAACGAAGATTTAACCTTACTGCTGTTTAATACTTTCAAACGCACCAGAAATGTAACGCTTAAATTTGTATTGAGTTGGGTGAATTATGGATATTGCTACTATTATTGGCTCACTGGCTGGGCTCATCGTTATTCTTATTGCCATTTTTCTAGGCGGCGATTTTGGTACCTTTGTCAATGTTCCCTCATTATTGATTGTTATTGGCGGCGGGTTTTCCGTAACCGTCATGCGGTTTCCCCTTGCAAATGTCGCCTCGGCCCTAGCCATGGGAGCAAAAATTGCTTTCACCCACAAGAAAAGCACCCCTAAAGATAAAATCGACAATATTATTGAGCTTGCTGAACTGATCCGTAAAGACGGCCCGTTAGCCCTTGAAAATGCCGAAATCAGCGATGTTATCTTGAAAAAAGGGTCGCAGATGGTCGCTGATGGCTATGAAGAAAGCATGCTGGTTGGCATTCTGGAGCGTGAACGCGACCTATACCTTGAACGCCTGAGCGAAGCCGCCACTATTTACAAGCAGCTTGGCGATGCCGCCCCTGCCTTTGGTATGATCGGTACGCTCGTGGGTCTTGTGCAGATGCTTTCAACCATGGATGATCCCTCTGCTATTGGCCCGTCTATGGCGGTTGCCCTGCTGACTACCCTTTATGGCGCGGTCCTTGCCAACGTTATCGCCCTGCCGATTTCCGACAAGCTCTCCACCAAAAGCAAACATGAAGAAGTCAACCAGACTTTGACAATTGACGGCGTATCACATTTGCGAGCCAATCGCTCGCCCCAGCTGATCAAGGAAATGCTGCTGGCCTACCTTCCTGAAAAAGAACGCCATGTTGTCGAGATGGAAATGGCTGCTGGTTAAGTCGCAAAGAATTTGAATACTGATTGTTGAATGGAGTTGAGTAAATGGCCAAAGTCAAGTGTGATTGCCCAGATGGCCTGCCAGAATGGCTGGTGACATTTGCTGACCTTATGTCGCTCCTCGTGTGCTTTTTCGTGCTTATCATTTCCTTCTCCATCCAGGATAAGGAAAAACTGCAGGTTGTCGCTGGCTCGATGCGCGAGGCGTTTGGTGTGCGCGAAGTTGCCCGCAAGGCCGGTATGATCGAAATAGAAGGCGCTCCTATTCGCGAATATGTCAAATCTGTCAGCTCGGTTGCCGATGAAAGCAAAGACAGTGACTATGATAGTGTCAGGCAGGACGAGCGCTCCAAGCAAGGGCCAGAAGCCAACACGCACGATATAGAACGCAATGAAATCCGGCAGACGAAACAATTCGCATTGGCCGCCGCGTCCTTGCGTCAGGCCTTTGAAGAAATGCCGGAAATCCTCGAAATATCAGATAATATCATGATCGAAGTGACGCCTGAAGGTCTGCACATTCAGCTGATCGACCAGGATGGTCGCTCCATGTATCCACAAGGCTCCAGCGAACCTTATCCACACACACACAGATTGCTGGCCAAAATGGTGCCGGTGATACGCAAGTTGCCAAATCGGATCGCTGTCACCGGCCATACGGATGCCACCAAACTCTATGGTCGCTCTGACTATACGTTATGGGATTTGTCCAGTGATCGGGCGAGGTCAGCACGCAAGATCATGGCTCGTGCCGGCATGCCACATGATCGCTTTTTCACCATTGCCGGTAAAGCCGACAGTGATCCCCTGTTTCCAGAGGACCCGTTTCTTGCAGCCAATCGGCGCATCTCTATTCTCGTCATGACGGAAGCCCCGCATTTGCCCACCGATATGAAACCCTAGCCCGAATATCCATGAGGTAGCCTGATTTGGTTGGCGGGTGTGGATCAAGCTGTTGTAATGTTATATGGTTTGGGTGCTAAGGCAAGACGACCTGACATCCACAGGAAAACCTCACACCGCCATGACCGTCAATACAGCCGCCGTTAACCCGGCCGGTCACACTCGCCTTCTCAACGCCAGATCAGAACGATGAATTATTGGGGCTAACTACCGCCAAAAGCATCTTTTTGCCAATTCGCGTTACTGGCAGCTGATTGGCCTGGGGTTGATTGAGTGGGTGCTTTTGCAGCGGTGCGATAAGATTCGTTTGCATGCCGGTGGCGTTGAGTATCACTGGCTTGTGTCCCAGCGGTTTTTTTGTCTACACTTGATCGGGTACGCGAAGGAGTATCTCTTACTGTATGCGTATCTCCCCAGACGCCAATACTTCCAGCTGCGCCGGTACCAGAATGAGATCCGCCAAAATCTTCGTTCAACGACCCCATAATGCCTAAATCAAATGCACCATATTGCGTCTGCCGGAGGCCAGCACTGCTGCTGCCAGTATGGCTTTTGATCAAAATATTATACACTTCAGAAAGAGATCGTGATTTCCCCCCACTATAGAAAATCGATTTGTTCGATCTTGCAGCCCGTGGAAAATGCCGACTGGCGGGGCTATCGGGCTGGCGCTCAGCAAGATTGATCATCTTTGCAGCACTACCTGGCCCAAGAAAATGCGCGAGGTAAAGTTCGCCATCTGATGGTGTGCGGCCAATACGGCCCCGCACATAGCGTTGATTATGCTCGGTATATGCGGCAGCTACGAGGGCTGATGTTTCAGCATCATGGCGCATATTGAGTATTTCGCGGCGCTTTCCTCTGTTGGGTACGTAATATTTGCCAGAGCTGGACCTGCGGATATTCTTGGCCAAGTCAGACAGACCCAACCGGACACCATCCTCCTTCACGACTTTAAGCCATGTCCCTTCGACAAACTGGAAAAGCCCAGCAGCCGAAGAAGACGCCGATTTCGCATTGGTCTTGAAACTGCTCTCGCGCTGTGCGGTATTCACCAGATAGTCGAAACTCGCGCCTGTTCGACGGCTGGCAACGGTAATCGCATTTTGCACTGTAACAGGAATCGATGAAGTTCTTTGGATGGGCATACCAACTCCAGACGAGGGTTTAAACAAGTTCAAGACCAATTCAAAACAACGCTGGAAACCAAATTCCTTACCTTGTAAACATAATGAATGAAACCTTAACAATCAGTTGACGAATTCTCATCAACCAGCGCTTTATATACCAATCGTCCCTTATGAGGACATATCCGTATTGACAGCCCCGGCAACGGTATCGTCAAAATATCCAAGTCTCCCCGGTGCCTTCACCACATCTCGCAAAAGGCGCTGGGCTATGTCGCGCCCATCATCGCGCTTAAAAACTGGCAGCACAAGAAACCGGATCTGTTCAAAAAACGTGTGTATGATCTCTCGGGACTGAACATCTAACTTTTCCAGTAGCTCATCATGTCTTCGGGCTCAACCCTCGGGCGCTCTTTGGGCTCATTGGCGGATGTACCTATATAGAGGAACCCGGCGACAGATTCGGCTTTTTTAAGGCGAAGCAACGCGGCAACCTGCGGATCATAGGCAATCCATTCGGTGATCCATTGGCCGCTAAAGCCAAGCGCTCTGGCGGCGTGCAAGATGTTCTGACACGAGGCCCCGGCAGACAACAGCTGCTCACTAGTGGGAACTTTTTCGCTCTCAACCGGATTTGAGATCACCGCGATCACTACCGGCGCACGCAAAAAGCGATTGCGTTCAACCACGAGATGGCGCGGCAGGAACTCACCCTTATGAACGTTTTTATAAATATTTGCAGTCGCCTCGCCAAATTGTGCCCGCGCGTCATCTGTGAACACCAGAAAACGCCACGGGGTCAGCGCCTTGTGGTCCGGCACCCGAATTGCGGCTCGGATCAACTCCTTGATCTGCGTTTTGTCGGGACCCGGTTCTTGTAACTGCGAGGCCACAACCGAGCGGCGCTTCAATAGAAATTGAAGAGGCATATTCCTGTCAACCTTCCCCTGTAATCTTTTTACTATCTGACCACATATAAGTCTTTTGGCACCGGGTTACGATATTTTCTTGAGACTTGCACGCTCTAACTTGATAGATTGTCGCCACAAGCATCCCAAAAATGCGAGAAAATGCGGGAAAATGCCATGCCTAAATATAAATTCTTCGCTGCACCATTATTCACCGTCCTGTTTGCGGTTTTTCTCTTGCTGCCGCAAAAGGCCATGAGTGCCGACAAACACCCTCCAGCCGTGCTAATTATTGATGGCTCCGGTAGCATGTGGGGACGATTAAACAAGCGCGAGAAAATTGTCATCGCCCGTCAGGAACTGGCACGCCAGATCGATTTATTGCGCACCAAAGTTGACCTTGGGGTGATGTCCTATGGCCATCGCCGCCGCCGCGATTGTCGCGATATCGAGATGATTGTTCCCATTAGTCCCATTGACCAAAAAGTTCACAGCGAGGCGATCAAACGTTTGTTACCGCGCGGCAAGACCCCCATTTCAAGCGCGCTGGAAATGGCGGCAAAAGCACTCAAATCCTCCCGAACGCAACACACGAAGGGTCAGCTCACCCATATAGTTCTGGTGGCCGACGGCATTGAGAACTGCCGCCGCAATCCCTGCAAAACCGCCGCCGACCTGTCAGCGCGATATCCCGGCCTTGCTATTGACGTCATCGGCTTTGCTGTGCCGGAAGCAGAACTACCCCAGCTAGAGTGCATTGCACAAAACAACAAGGGGCGCTTTCATCGGGCCAATAATACAACCGAGTTGCAAACTGCCATCAAACAGGTTTTCAGCTCGCTGGGCGCTACCAGCAAACCAGCAATCATCGTCAAGAAAAAACAGATCAAAAAAGAACCGTCGGGGCTTTATCTAAGCGCTGGTTTATCTTCAAAAGGCGCAGTTCTCGATCAAGATATTAGCTGGCGTATTTATCCAGCGGGACAAAGCTCAAAAACCGGTGCCACTCCCTTGCAGCGCCACACCACGGCCGCTCCTTTTTTACCTCTGCCAAGTGGTCAATATCATATTGAGGTGCGCCATCAGACATTGCTTGCTGAGCGCGACGTTACCTTGCGCGCTGACACGGCTATCAAGCTGCACCTTAGTTTCAATATCGGTATTTTCACCGCCAGCGCAAAACTGGGAGAAAGTGCCGCCCCATCGGATAATATCATCTTCTCCGTTTATGACGCCTCGTCAGGAAGTGACAGCACAGGTGAAATTATTGCCCACAAACAACAATCCAAAGCCGTGTTCTATCTTCCCCCTGGCACCTACAGCCTCAAGGCAAGAGCCAATGAAACACAGACCCGCCATGACTTCACACTGAAAGCTGGAGAGCGAAAAACTCACATATCACTGCTGGATGCTGGGGAAATCAGCTTTAATGCGCGCCTTGCCAAGGATCTACCCGAGCTGCGTGATGTGCAATATGCGATCTATCAGCGTCGTTCGAAAAAAGATGTGGAATTTATCCGCACCCTTGACCCCAACCCCAGGCTGATACTCCCCAAGGGCGACTATTTCGTGCTGGCCCGTCAGGGAGCTGCTTCCAGCTATACAAGGCTTTTCGTCAAAGCCGGCGATACCAAAACTATTTCCCTCACACTCAATGCGGGCATATTGAAGCTATCGTCCAATCTCGACAATCGCGCCATCGATCAATCTGCCCAGATCGCCTATACAATTGAACCCGTGGATCACAACAATTCCAAAACCGTCAAATTATCGGCCGATAGCACACTGGTGGAAATAGCCCAGTCATTGCCAACCCGCAGTTTCCGCAATCGATTTGTGTTGCGTGCCGGAGACTATGTCATCAAAGCCATTTATGGCAATTCAAATGCCCGGGCAAGCGCACAGGTTCATGTTGTCGCTGGTGAGGAAACAGAACATGAAATCAAAATGAGTGCTGGCAGGGTGAAATTTTCCCTCGCTTTAGCCCTTGGCGATCCGCCACTACCAGGGGTGTTTTGGAGTATACTTGATGCCTCGAACAATCAGATCGCCAGCGCCAGCTCTATAACTCCAAGGCTAACATTGGCAAAGGGCAATTATCAAGTGGTGGCTGACTATCTTGGAGAAAGCTACCGCAAGAGCTTTGTCATAAATAATGGGGACAATAAAAATATTCAGCTGGAGCTGCAATGAACGCCAGGCGCTGGGACTTTACGTACAGTGCGCCTCGTCCCGGGTCTGGCCGGGGTGCATATAACTGGAATGCCATGTCTTTTGCTGTGAAAGGCACTCTCCGGCAATCATGATCTTGACAAGGCCGAAATGGTGGCCCGCCTCAATCACCAATTGGCGGGATGGGCGGCCTTTTACAAATTCACTGACTTTACAGCGCATTTCTTCTCGCGCATCGACCATGTGATGTTCTGGAAATTTGCACACTGGCTGGCTCGCAAATACCGAACCCGGATCAAGCCACTGAAGCGTAAATGGTATAGGGCTCCCGAAAAAGACAAGGCAAAAACCTGGGTCCTCTTTGGGATCAGTGAACAAGGAAACCGTATCGGAAAGGAACTACGCCGACTGGTCACAAGTCCAAAGGCTCAGTTTCGCTAGCGCAACCCGGAAAGAAACCCCTATCTCAAAAGGGAAGAAGTCCGCAATACTGTCACCTCGCGCTATCATGATATTGCAATAGCCATGGGCCAGACTTGAATGGAGAGCCGTATGCGCTGAAAGGGGCACGTACGGTTCAGGGTGGAGAAGCGATTCGGCGTTTCTTACTCCACTTTATCGAGCGAAAGATCCATAAAAAACTTTCATAGTTATGCCGCATTTTTTCGTCTATGCTCATGCATAGCGGGGAATCACAATATGAATGAATTTGCAATGCGTGGATCAGCTCTTCGATACACATTGATGGTTGCGGTAATGATCGCTGCCTTGTTGAGCACTCATGCCCCGATCAAAGCCAAGCCCCCCCCGCAACTGGTGATGATTGTCGACGCCTCCGCGTCGATGGAAGACAAGCTGACCAATGAGCTAAAATATAAGCTGGTGCGCAAGGCCATGAGCACAGCTCTTCCCGCCTATGGCGGCAAACTGCAAGCCGGCCTCATCACATTTGGTCATAATTCCCGCAACTCGTGCAAGGATATTACCCGCCTGGTGGACCTCAAACCACTAAATTCAAAAACCTTTGCCAATGTCATCAGCAATATAAAACCAAAAGGCAAAAGCCCCATTGGCGCTTCACTGGCCGCCGCAGCAGACCTGGCGAACATTGTTTCCAGGTCTTCACACATGCTGTTGATTGCCGATGGTAGTGACAATTGCAGCGCCAATATTTGCGCCAGCGCCAATCTCATTGCCAAACGCTCACCGCAAACAAAGATCCACGTCATCGGGCTTGGCAAAACGTCAGCGGTCAATCGCTTGTCTTGTGTGTCCAGCGCCACCAATGGTATTTTCAACGCGGTTGAGAATAGCGCTGAAATGGCCGCCACCCTCAAAGTCATATTTCAGACCGTCATCATAGGCAAAAATCCCGCCAAGCCAACGCTGGCCGTATTGGCGAAGCCTCCCTTGCCCAATCCCCGCCATGCTGACGAATCCACGCCAAAAGCTACTGTAAAGCGCACGATCGAATTTCCCAGGACGTTACCCCTCCCTGTGCGATCTGCAGCGCGATTAAAAGCTTCAAAGGCACTTGTACAGATGCAAACAGAACCCGAGACGACAGCAGCACTCCCCCAGAAAGACGCTGGCCTGCCCGTCGAAGCAACAAAAGCACAAAAAGCTCCCGCTGATATCAAAGCTGAAGCGCCTATTATTTGGCAAAATATCACCGAAAAACCTACAATCATCGCTGAGGCGTCGCCATCTGCAATAGCTGCCTCAACTCCGGCTCCGGCTCCTACGCCTGCCAAATCCGTGACCCAACCAACCGCTCCTCCCCCCAACACGACCTTTCTTGGCAACAAGCCGAGAATTGAGATCACCCTGCCGGAAACATCTGCCAAGGTGACATTTGGCGCGCTGATCAGTGAACAGGGCAAAGCCATAGAGAGCGGACTGTTCTGGCGGATATATCAATCACGCAAAGATGATGACGGGCGTTACAAACTGGTAAAATCAAAGAAAGGCGCTCAGTTTGATGACCAGCTGCCGCTAGGCGTTTATCTGGTCAATCTTTCCTGGGGGCGCTCGCATCTCACCGAGAAACTGGATATTTTATCCTCCAAGCCCTTTGTCCATAATTTCATCCTGAACGCAGGTGGATTGCGACTTGGAGCGCGTCATCTCAATGGATCGGTGCTTCCCGCATCAAAGGTCGTCTATCGAATTTATTCGGACGAACGTGACCAGTTCGGCAAGCGCCGTTTGATCCTCGATAATGCAAAGCCCGCCCGCACCATTCGCCTCAATGCCGGCATCTATCATGTTGCCAGCCTCTATGGCACTGGCAATGCTCTCATTGAAACAGATGTAACCATTGAAGCTGGCAAGCTCACCGACGCAGTAATAAATCATAGCGCCAGCAAGGTGACCTTCAAGCTCGTCAATAAACCAGGTGGAGAAGCGCTGGCCGGAGCAATCTGGCGGATCTCGTCGCCAGATGGAAAACTCATCAAGAACGCTGCTGGTGCCTTGCCAAACCTTATTCTGGCGGCAGGCGACTACATGATTACTGCAAAATATTCAGGCCGTACGTTCACCCGCAAAGTGACAATTGAAACTGGCGATCCGGTCTATGTGGAACTTGTGATTGAATAAACAATCGCTTCACCGATACTTCCCCCTATTCACTACCCTTCAACAGATATCGAGGCAGTGCAGGCACAAAAATGAAGGGCCGGGGATTTCTCAACCCGACCCCTCGAAGGGCATCAACTTTTGGAGGTAACAGGAACAAGTTTTTAGGAGGTATGTTCCGTGATGCCCTCTTGCGATATAGCAAGGTTGCCTGCCGCGCCTGGCGAGACAATGAAAACCATTGGCGCCAGACATCCTTACTAATAGCGTCGACCATTCCTTAGGGTGATCGAGAAACCAGGACCGTCATAGTAAAGGCCGGCACGATTGCGCGGACCATAATACTTCCCACGATAATATCTGCCATAGCCACACCATCCACGACGATCGCGATCCATGATACGTCCCCAGCGGTTCAGACGCAGGGAGTATCTCTTGCCATTGCGACAGGCCCGTACTTTGTAAACGGGAAGATGGCGGTCGGTGAAGTGAATATTGCGATATCCTCGATCACGCAGACTGCGGCGAACACCTTTGGGTGACAAAGCCACTGTTTTTGCCAGTGATTTGATCGGGACATACATGTGAGCGCGAGCACTAGAACCGGCACCAGCAGCAAAGGCCGACGAACTGGCGGCAACAGCACTGGCTGCCAAAACGCCCAATCCGATTAATATTTTATGGGTCATTATTCCATTCCTTTCATTACATTACTCGGCCATTACCGAGCTTGACACCAATTTTAGAAGAGGCTGTCTGAACCAAACCGGAAAGCTTCATTCATCTCGCATTCATCTTGATATTTTTTTCGAAAAGGATAACCGTGCGCTCGGGCAAGGGCATAGTGCGGGCTTATTTCGACATGATGTGGAATACCAATGGAGCACAGATGTGCCGCTTGTAAATATGAAGCGGAAAAAATACTAGAAACCGAGCCAACGGACTGGTTCACACGCTGTATCGACAGCACAGATTATATCTTGTGCGATGTTTGTGGCCATCAAAGCCATTCTCATGTTGGCATCTCTTCCTATCTAAAAGACATGCTTGAACAGGATGAACGGGCCATTTGGGACCTTTCGGCAGAAGCAGCTGTGCTTGGCATTGAGCGCCGACGCTTTCGCAAGTCACCGCGATAGTCCTTGGCGCGATGAACCATCCTTGTCCAATACGGCCACAAGACGCGTTAGCACTTCTTCGAAATGCTCGAAAATCCAGAAATGTCCCTGCCCCGGCAATCGAACGATCTCAACATTCCTGAAACTGTCAGCCAGTTTGAACACGGCTTTTTTCGGCACCATCAGATCCCTTGAGCCTTGCCATATAAACACCGGCATATCCACTTTTTGCAGCGGCAACTGCCATGGGTTTGCAAACAGGCGTAGATCTTCCAGCATACCAATGACCCCAGACCGCAAGCCGTCACAAAAAGCCGCCAGCAGCGCTTCTTGATGATGACGCTTGCTTAAGATCAATCGATCCGAGCGCGAAAGGCCAAGGCTGAAAATCTTTAAGAATAAGTCGGGGCCAAGCGTTATCAAGAGCCGTGCAATGGTAAAAACCGGTTTTGCCAGTATCTGATAGCGAGGCAGCAGGCTAAAAAACAGCTTGTTGCGCCAGGACCAAACTTGGCGCACCTCTTGATCAATTATCCCCACCGGACTGATCAGCGCCAGACCAATCACCCTTTGCGGTATCAACGCAGCAATAGCAATAGCAAACGGCCCTCCACCAGAGACACCAAACAGCCAGAACCGGTCAATTTTTAAAGCCTCGAGAAGCAGCGCGATGTCTTTCACCCATTGCGCGAAAGATGTATCGGGATAACTGCTAGAAAACCCATAGCCTGGCCTGTCAGGAGCAATCAGGCGGATGCCGTTCTGGCTGGCAAATTGATCAGCTGGTCGAATCATGATGCGCGAGCCAGGCGTACCGTGGATGGCTAATACAGCTCGCCCACCGGCATCACCATATTGCGCATATCCCATCAATCGCCCATCAGGCAAGCGCAATTGTTTATCGCTTAATTCCGTTACTTCTCGAGCGTGTCCCATTCAATTTCAAAATCCTCAGAAACGGGCTCATTGTTTTTTGCAAGACAGATGGATGGCGGTTCATGATCGATAATGCTATGAATGAATTTTCACATCGGCATTGATCTCAGCATAAAAGGAACGTAGCACATAATTAGAGCGCGCGGCTTCAATGTTTTTTTCATTGAAGCCATGTTGTTAAATCGCCATTCGCATTCCTTCAAGAATAGGAACTATTCTTCTGATTGTTTTGGTCGCCGTCGCATTTTTTTGACGCCAGATCGCTTGGTCTTGCGCTCAAGACGGCGTCTTTTTTGTGTCCTGCTGGGCTTCGTGGCTATGCGTTTTTTTGGTTCAATGCAGGCGGTCTTTATCAGCTCAACAAGGCGCTCAATAGCGTCTTTGCGATTGGCGTCCTGGGTGCGATGCTTGTTAGCGGTGATAACAATCACCCCTTGCTTGGTCAAGCGACGACCCGCCAGTTTTTCGAGCCGCACGCGTACGCGCAAGGACAGGGCATTAGATCCACGAACGTCATAGCGCAATTGCGCGGCGCTCGAAACCTTGTTGACATTTTGTCCACCAGGACCGCTGGCCCGTATATAAGTGAACTCAATCTCATCTTCATCAATGGACACGCGATCATTGATCACAATCATTTCGATGACTTCATCTTGTCAAAGCCAATCGCCACAACGGTGATATTATCCTGCTCCGGAGCGGCCTTCTTCTTGACCGCACCCAGCAGTTCCTGGGCCATCTGATCCGCGCTTTTTGAGCTATTCCTGGAAACAATCTTAGCGATACGGTCATAGGAAAGGGTCGCCAGTCCGTCACTAGCCATAATCAGCCAATCACCTTTGACGAGAGGGGTCACTTCACGATTGAGATCAACCAGCGTGATTTCATCGCCAGTAACGGCCGAACGCAACATATTGCGCTTGGGATGATGCAAGGCTTCCACCGTGGTAATTTCGCCGCGATCCACCAAATCACTCAAAACCGGTGCCAGAGAATGATCTTCATTTAGTTTTGAGAGCTTTTTGTTGTGGAACAGGTAGAGCAGGCTATCGCCAACACTCACCCAATGCACGCCAGATTGATCGACACACACTCCCACTAAGGTACAACCCATGCCGTCCAGCTGCGGGTCATTTTCGATGGCTTTGGAAACGGTTTTATTGCTGGCGTCCAGACTGAGCAAAAGGCGCCGGTCAATCGATCCCTCGATTTTGGGATAGGTCGTCATAAAGCTGCCGCAGGTGATTTTGCTGGCTTTGGCTCCTCCGACATGGCCACCCATACCATCGGCGAGAACAGCAATCAGCTCCATGCAGCGGCGTTTATCGTGACCATTGCCGAGTTTCTTGTCCGAATGCTGAAAAACCTTGATGCCATAGGCATCTTCCTGGTGTTTTCGCTCACCAATATCGGATCGGCCTGCATGTTGAAAAGAGACAAATGTCATCGCACGAACATTCTGTGATCAGGAACGGGGAGGCGAAATAGAAAAATACGCGACCATTATTACTTGGGGTGAACCGGAAGGTCGGACCAATCAAATTCATCGCCGCAAAACGGGATAAAGACTAGCTGCGTATTACCCATCGATATAATATCATATGGCATCAGGCGCACCGCCGAGGTCGGCTTGACATTGTCTATCGATACGACATTGGTTTTGGCAAGATTAGGAATGAACAGGAATTGGCGATCATCGGCATCATAGCGGATATAGGCCTGCTCTTGTTTGGAGATATATTCATCTCCAAAATCGATTGGAATGCGCTGATCTGACGCCGAGCCGATTGTATTGGATCCCGTAAAAATCGGTCGATGCGCGCCAATGCCCGGCCCACCAACCACCACGAGCCATCCAACTACCGGTTCTTGATAATATTTCAGTTCTTCATCGCTACCACCAAAAACCTTGGTTTTGGGACTCTCAACTTCCGCTGCCGCGTCTGGTTCGGCAACGCTTGATTCTGGGGCCGTTGACTGCCCATCCTTGTCATTCACAATGCTCTCCACACCAGAAGCCGCTTCGCTCGGTGATATTTCCTTGTCATCTCCCTGGCCAAGTGCGGCAAGCGCTTCCTTGAGGCTCGTTGAGCGGGTTTCAGGTGTTGCATGCGGTCTGCCAGAAGCCGATCCACCTTTGCTTGGATCGTTTGATCCACCTTGACTAGTCATGAAATACTAATTCCTTTTATTGCCACGCGTCCATTGACCCAATACCCCTCGATATAGTTGTTCCAGAACACCATCAATCCAACAGCCATGCAAGTCGTTTTTATGACCGCTTATTGCAGCCAATTAAATTGTGTGATCTGATATTATATATATATATATAAATGAAATCAAAAAGCTTGCCATTGAGGTTCCGTGACGAAAAATAATCAACATCCTCTGGCCTTACCTGTCGGAACCGAACTGGTCGGCGATTATGTAATCACCAAAGTGCTCGGAGCGGGCGGATTTGGTATCACTTATGAAGCTAATGAACGCTCCCTCGACCGCACTGTGGCAATCAAGGAATATTTCCCCGTCGATATTGTCGAGCGCGAAGGCTGGGCTTTGGTCAAGGCACGCTCAACCACCCTTGATATGAAATATGCGCGCGGCCTACGCCGCTTCATTGAAGAAGCCAAGGCCATCACGCAGTTTAACCACCCCAATATTGTGAGGGTTTTGCGCTATTTCAAAACCAATAATACCGCTTTCATGGTGCTGCATTATGAAGAAGGCCTCGATATGAGAGTCTGGCGCGATGGCCTCAACAGCCCTCCCACGGAAAACCAACTGACTGCCATTATAAAACCCTTGCTGAACGCGCTGGAACTGATCCATAGCAATGATTTTTTGCATCGCGATGTGGCTCCCGACAATATCATCATACGCAAAGACGGCTCCCCCATCTTGATCGACTTCGGCTCGGCTAGATCAGAGCTCACCTTCAACTCGAAAACCGTCAGCGCATTGGTTAAGTCTGGATATTCGCCGTTTGAGCAATATGCCAAAAACAGCAAAGAGCAAGGCCCGTGGACCGATATTTATTCATTTGGCGCAACGCTCTATCAAATGGTCACCGGTGAAGCACCGCCAGACAGCCTGTCTCGCCTCGCAGCCGATGAGATGACCCCGGCGAAAAAGCGCGCCAAGCGATACTATAGCCGCGATTTTCTCGCCGCCATCGATAGTGCCCTTGCCATAAGGATTGAAGATCGCCCTCAATCAATCAATGAATGGCGCAGCTTGTTGTTCCCCGCCAAAGATCAAGCAAGCACAAAGGAAAAAACACCAAAGAAGAAAAAGGTTTCATTACTGGCGGCGCACATTAAGGATCAAAAATCTCCTTTCCGCCTACCCCGGCGTAGCGAGAAAATAAAAAAATCTGGTCAGGCCTCTGTGGCTGATTTGATTGAAAAATCCGGCCTCAAGCCAGCTGCAATCACCAACAACGCGTCTAGGCTATGGATCTCTGTTTGGACCTGGTTGCACAACCTTGTTCCCAATAGAATTTCAAATGCTTCACGCCGAAAAGCCCGTGCACAACGAAAAAATGATGGCCCACCGGCTGGTAAAAAAAATGCTGCTAATCCCCGTTCCCTGCGCACCCTTCTTCATGAGCTTGATGAGGAATACAAAGATATCGCCCATGAGCAGGCCATCGAAGACGTCGCCAATCTGCCGTCCCCTCCCAAAATCAAAAAACCAAGAAAACCGCGCAAACCCGTCGCGCCGGTGTTTTTTGCAAAAATTCACAAAATATGGCAAACGCTAAAAAATATTCTCATAAAACTGTTTCGCTCCTTGTCGCTGCTGGTGCGCTTTGCTGCGGGCGTCGTATTGCTCGGCAGCGTCGCCTTGGCCATCAATTATTATCGCCCGGCTCTCACCAAGATCGCCAATAAAGTCGAAGTGCCAAATGACTTGAAAACCTCCAGCACCAATAAACCACCAAGCCCAAAAAGGGCGATCGGCAAGCCAAAGCCCAAAGCTAAAGCCAAGCCCAAGCCCAAGCCAGTATTGGCTCCACCGTCCCACCTCCTCAAGACCGTGACAGCTCACAAGGGGGGCGTGGTCAGCCTGCTTGTCTCCAATAGTGGTGAACAGCTGATATCGAGCGGCAAAGACCAGATCATCAAGATATGGGATATAGCTAGCGGTTCCCTGACTCAAAGTTTCGAACCTCACCAGCAATCTATTACCGCTCTTGATGTTTTGGGAGAGCGACTGGTGCAAGGCGATGCCAGCGGCAATATTTTTCTATTTGACCTCTCGCGAACCGAGCAGCTCGCCACCTTCAAGGCCCTTGATGGCCCGATCAGCAGCGTTGCTTTTGTGGGGCGCGGCAATGACCTGCTTACGGGCTCCAATCGAGGCGAACTGGACTATTGGGAATTCAGGGATGGTGAATATTCGCGCGAGAAAATGCGCGGTGCTGCTCATAGCGATTCCATCAGCTCCATTGTCACGCACCGGCGCTATTTTGTCAGCGGCAGCGCCGACAATAGCATCAAACTGTGGCGTCGCTCACGAAAACGGCTGATCCGCACATATCTCTCGCACGACGGAGTGGTCAATGCAGTAACCCTGTCACCAAAAGCCTATCGCATGGCCAGTGGCTCCAGTGATGGCACCATAAAAATCTGGTCCCCCAAATCCCGGCACTTGCGCCGCACGCTGCAGGCCCAGCAGGACTCTGTGAGCGCTCTGGCTTTTGCGCAAAATGGCAAATGGCTGGCGTCCGGCGGCAAGGACCACACCATCAAGATCTGGAATGCCCGCAATGGTCAGCTTGTACGACTGTTCAAGGGGCACACCGGTATGGTGCAAAGACTCTTATTCAGCCCGGATAAAAAACAACTAATTTCCGCCTCTGAGGATGGCAGCATCCGATACTGGCAGTGGAATTCACGTTAGATCGCATGATTTCTTGCCTTTTGATCCCAAGCGGAAGTTTGGTAAATGACCATCAGCTGTATTGCAGATCACAAGATCAAACGGATTGACGAACTACTGCCCTGGAATTATCGTACGGATGCTTGACTAGCAGGATGCTTACACTGCTGTAACTGACTGTCATATTAAACACTCCATCAGGGCCAGCGGCCAATATTGTGCCGCGCAAACAGGCCGGATAGATGACCGCAAACCCACAGTCCATAACTTCAAAAAACACTTGCAATCACCGGGGCGTCCATAGATGACAGTAAACGAATTAACTGATTTTCTATCATTTTTCACTTATCTTCGTTGAAATTAATTCGGTTACTGTCTGGGTAATTCTGGGCAATGTCCCGTTGGCGCTATCGCCTAAGTCATTGATATTTTTGGTTGCGGGGGTAGG
>JAAETJ010000273.1 GCA_024228495.1 bacterium
GAAGATAATCGCACTATATATGAAAATTTTGCTGGTCCTGGTGAGGGAAGTGAAGGCCTTGATGATGCGCTGAATGCTTTCACGAAGGGCACGTTGCATGTGCTGTTGGCAGCGCTTTGGGACTGCGTTTACGAAGACCAAGTCACAATTGAGGAATGGTTTTGGTCTGGGAAACATTGGCAGGTTTTTATCGGGGACTTTCTTGTCCGAGGATTTAACTCAGAACAGACAGACTATCCGGCAAATCTTTTTGAAGTTGTTGAGGGGCTGATTAAGAGTACTGAACTGAACGACGAGTTGCATTGGCTTCGAACATTTTATTGCAATATTGGGAATGGTAATACACAAACCGAGGCACTTCTGAATAATGAAACTTGGAAAGCAGCAGAATCAGTCATATCCGGGGCCGACTGGCAAGCATCCCAGCAATTCTACAGTGTTCGCAATTACCTCATGCTGACTCCCAAAGCGACTTGAGCAAGTGCTCGAATATTTGATTGAAAAAACGGGACATACTTGTCGGCTATTGTTCAGGTTTTCGAACGCCGACCTGATAGGCTGGCGCAGAACGAGAGCTTGCCCAATCGGCATCCGAAAACCTGAACAAGGGCAGCCAAACGAGGTTAGGCAGAAAAGCAGAGTTTGCGGAAGTCGAGCCGCAATCGCCGCTCGCCCCATTGACGAGCCGGAGTTCCGTCATGCTGCACGGCCCACAATGTCTGCTTCCCCCAACAGCGGAAAGTCCATGATCACGCATGACGGTGAAAGTTGACCCA
>JAAETJ010000274.1 GCA_024228495.1 bacterium
CCATGACCAATTTCAGCTACGGATTTCAAGATGTATTGAGAGGGGTTTTTGCAAAACGCAAATAGGACCATATTAGCGTAAGCGGTACGGGCTCCCCATCTATCAGGATTGACGTTGATCTGCAATTCTGACGGTCTTTGTATTGGAGATCGTATTGATGGATGTATTGCTACAAAAGGACGACCAATTGTTAGTGGAGCCCGGTAAGGGAGTTTCACGATTGGAAGTTATAGAAGGACCGACGGGACGGCGGCGGTGGCCGGATGATGTTAAGGCGCGGCTTGTTGGCGAGAGTTTTCAGGAAGGCGTTCGGGTTTGTGATGTTGCCCGGCGCAATGGCCTTAATCCGCAGCATCTGAGTACCTGGCGCAAATTGGCGCGGGAGGGAAAGCTGGCACTCAATTTGAGTGATGGACCGACTTTTGCGGCGCTGGTTGTGGACGAGAGCGTCAGTAGCGTTCCCACAGATACTGTACCTGTGCCGGTTGAGATAGAGGTTCCCGGCGTGATTGTACGTCTGGCGGCGAATAGTTCTGCCGAGCGGATTGCCGCGATTGCAACTGCGCTTCGGCTGGCGTGATGATCGCGACATGATTATCGCTGGCCAGAATGTCAGGATTGTTATAGCGACAAAGCCTGTCGACTTCCGCAAAGGCCATGACGGTCTTGCCGCTGTTGCACAAAATGAACTGGGGCTTGATCCACATTCAGGCCTTATCATCGTGTTCCGCGCCAAGCGCGCCGACCGGATCAAGATTTTGGTATGGGACGGCACCGGCCTGGTAATGACCTATAAACGGCTTGAGGATGCCAAATTCTCCTGGCCTGCTGTGCATGACGGCATAATGCGGCTTTCGAAGGCTCAGTTTGAGGCTTTATTTGAAGGGCTGGACTGGCGGCGGGTTTATGGGCGGCGTGTGCGCAGACCGGTTGCGGCAGAGTGACTCAGGCAAGACAAGGTGCATGTCTTGTGGGTACGAACCCGGGTATAATTTATCCATGCAAACAAGCCATGATGATTCTGATTTAGACGCCCTGCCAGCCGCTATCAAGGCGGCGTTTCTGACTGAACGGGCGGCGCGTATTGAGGCTGAAGCGCGAGCAGGTCAGCTTGAGAAGCACAACAGCCATCTTGAGGAATATGCAAAGCGTCTTGAATATCTCGTTGTCGAGTTCAAGCACGCGCTTTATGGCAAGAAGTCCGAAAGGCTCGATCCCGATCAGTTGGCCTTGGCGTTTGAGGACCTGGAAACGGCCATTGGCGAAGCTGAGAGTACGGGGGATAGCGGTGGTGAAGAAAGTTTTTCGCCCGATAAGCCAAAGCGGCGTGCGAAACGCAATCTGGGGCATCTGCCCAAAGAACTACCCCGCACCGAGCGCGTTATCGAACCTGACAGCATTCAGTGCTCCTGTGGTTGCGGAGAGATGAAACGGATTGGAGAAGATCGATCAGAGCGGCTTGATATCATTCCCGCGCAGTTCCGGGTGATTGTTACCATCCGCCCCAAATACGCTTGCCGGTCTTGCGAGGGGAAAGTAATTCAAGCTTCTGCACCGGCGCATCTTATTGAAGGCGCCTTGCCGAGCGAGGGGCTAATCGCCCATGTACTGGTCTCGAAATGGGCTGATCATTTGCCGCTTTACCGCCAGTCTCAGATTTATATGCGAAGCGGACTTGATCTGCATCGCTCGACGCTGGCGAACTGGGCGGGCAAGGCTGCATTCCATCTCAGGCCGATCTTCAATCATATGACAGAAAATCTCAAATCTTCCAGTAAACTGTTCATGGATGAGACCACCGCTCCGGTGCTTGATCCGGGCCGGGGAAAAACCAAAACCGGTTATTTATGGGCGATAGCCCGTGATGACCGGGGATGGAATGGCTCCGATCCGCCCTGTGTACTGTTCAATTACGCGCCGGGACGTAGCGGTAAACATGCAGAGGAATTCCTAAATGGGTTCAACGGTATTTTGCAAGTGGATGGCTATGCCGGATATAACCGCCTGACCAGAAATGACCGCAACGGCGGCGACCCTGTGATGCTCGCCTATTGCTGGGCTCACGCGCGGCGCAAGCTTCATGATCTTGCCGAAAAAAGCGGCTCTCAAATCGCCATTGAAGGCCTCAAACAGATCGCGGCCCTTTACCAGATCGAGGCTAATATTCGAGGAAAATCTCCCCAGCAGCGTCTGGCTGTACGCCAGGCCCGTTCCGCGCCCATCGTCAAGGTATTCGGTATCTGGCTAAAGCAACAACGCGTCCGTGTCTCACCCAAATCCCGGATCGGCGAGAAGCTGGCCTATATTGCCAATCACTGGGATGGTCTGCAACTCTTCCTCACAGATGGGCGTGTCGAAATCGACTCCAACGCGGTGGAGAATACCATCCGTCCAATTGCCTTAAATCGAAAAAACGCACTCTTTGCCGGTCATGACGAGGGCGGGAAAAATTGGGGCCTATTCGCTTCCCTGATCGAGACCTGCAAATTAAACGGCATCAATCCGTTCGATTACCTCAAAGCCACCCTTGAGGCCCTCGCCAGCGGACACCCCCAGTCTCGTATCGATGAACTCATGCCATGGGCTTTCAAGAAAAAGTCAACCTGAAATGCAAAGGGTCTTCGCGCACCGCTTACTTAAGGGGCAACTTGTGGCCAAGAGTTTTGTTCCTGGTGTGAGCATTCGTGAAGTGACTGAACGCAACGCCTTGCAGCCCAACCGTCTGTCGACATGGCGTGGTTTAGCTAAGCAGGGCAAGCTGGTGGTTCCCGAATTGACGGGTGCGGATTTCGGGTCAGAATTTGCACCAGCTACAAAGACAGTGGATTTTGCAAATGTGGTTTTGTACGATGCCAGACCGATCACAACTGGTCTTAAACCCATTGAGTTGGAAACGGGTGGCGTCACATTGCGCCTTGATGCAATTACCGGTGTTGGCCGAATTGCCGAACTTGTTTTGGCCCTAAAGGCTCACTTGTGATTTTCCCCACCAACCATGTACGTATTGTTGTGGCAACCGCACCAGTGGATTTGTTCCCACGTGTGGGCTTTGTGGTCACGACGCTGACCGTTCCCGATGAACGGGTGTTTGAGTTCTACAACCGGCGCGGAACTGCCGAGCAGTACATCAAGGAAGGCAAATACGCACTTAAATGATGGGGACACGATTGTCCTGCAAGAGTTTCAGAGCCAACGAAGTCCGCCTTCAGCTTCATGCCATGCCGCGCCAAACCAAAGCAGACTTTGCGAAAGGAACCAACTATGCCAACCTCACTTTATGAATCAATCCCATCTGGGGGATGTCGGCTAAAGAAAG
>JAAETJ010000275.1 GCA_024228495.1 bacterium
ACGATGCCCCTTTTTCTCAGCAGCTTGCCCAGTTCTTTTGCATCCGCCCGACAGTCGGGTGCACGGATCAGTTCCAGCAATATCTCTATGATCAGATTCTCCGCCGGCAAGGCCACCTCTGGCGCCCTGTCGTGGATCGCCAATCTCCTTTGCAGCTGATCCGCTGCTTTCTGCTTTTCCACGCTCAGATAAACATAAACGGATTGGGGTAACAATTGACGTTCCACCGCATTGGATTGAACCAGATGGGTCAGCGTATTTTGTACCTTGATGCGCAAAAGGCTTTTCAATTCTTTTTGCGTCATACCGGCCTGTGCATTGGAAATGATCTGTATCAGGGTGTTTTTTAGTGTGCCATATTTTGCAAATTATATACATAATGGTCTCACAATAATCACTAGAATCCAGCATCATGTCACTGCAAGTTGTTTATTTTTTGTAAATCGATTGGAAATATCGAAAAAATAAGTGGGACTATTGTGCTTGGATTAGTATGTAAATACTTTTTATTTCAGATAGATACGTGAAGAACAACGGTCGTTTGAGTTCTAGAATACTAACAATTCGCCACCCACACCCTACGCGTTCTGATTTAAGTCTGTTATCTTTGTGGTATATTTTTGCAGCTGTAATAATCAACTCCAATGGAGGAGAGAATGATGACGCCAGCTATTCGGGTAATCCTCATGCTGGTCACCATTGGCCACCTTGCCATGAGCGTTTCAGTGGCGGCCGGCAGTTATACCGGCAAGAAGATTCTTCATATAGATTCATATCATCGAGGCAACACCTGGAACGATGGTATTGCCGATGCTGTAGGCGAGACACTGCGGGATACAGGAGTAGAGTTCAAAGTCATCCACCTCGACACCAAACGCAACAAATCCAAGGAGTTCAAAGAAGCTGCAGCGCTTAAGGCAAAGGCCATTATCGAGGAGTTTCAACCCGATCTGGTGACGGCCAGCGATGACAATGCCTCAAAATATCTAATTATGCCCTATTATAAGGATGCCGAATTACCGTTCGTATTTTGTGGAGTCAACTGGGACGCTTCGGTATATGGCTTCCCCTACAAAAATGTTACCGGCATGGTTGAGGTATCGCCGATTCCGCAGATCATCAGATTGCTGAAGCAGTACGCCAAAGGTGGACGGATCGGATATCTGGCCGAAGATACCCACACAAAGCGAAAAGAACTGGAATACCACAGCAAGTTGTTTGATATCGAATATGACAGCATCTATCTGGTAAAAAGCTTCGAAGAGTGGCGGCGGAGTTTTCTAAAAGCCCAGGAGGAGGTAGATATGCTGATGCTCATGGGTGTGGCCGCCTTGACAGATTGGAATCACGAGGAGGCTAAGGTGCTGGCGGAACAGAATAGTAAGATACCTGTTGGCACTGATTTCGGCTGGTTGATGCATTACGCTCTGATAGGTGTCGGCAAGCTACCGGATGAGCAGGGTCGATGGGTAGCGAGTGCAGCACTAAAAATTCTCGATAATGTGTCACCGAGTGAGATCCCGCTCGCCTACAACAAGGAGGGAAAGTTGTATTTCAATCCCAGGATCGGCGCTCGCCTGGGTATAGATAAAACCCTACCAATGGCGACCACCGAGTTTCCGGCGCCACCGTTAAAGCTTGTGCAGTGACCGTTCACTGTTGACGGTTAACATTTTTTAAGTTTAAGCGGGAGTTTTAGTATTATTGACAGAAATTTTGGATACAGATTAGCACACTTATACTTGCTCAAGCGTAAAGCGTCAATCTGAACTCTAATCTGTGAACAGAAACGAACAGTCGTTAACACGGCGAACTGTTATCAATGTAGCGGTGGGCATAGGCACCGTCCTTGCCATCGCTACACTGATTAACTACTGGTATGTGGCGGATAGCCTTCGTAGACAAGCCTTGGAACAACTGCAGCTGTATGTCAATGAGCGCGGTGTGCGCGAAAGTAATCTTTTTCTGCTTGCAGAGGTCGATCTGCGCAGCTTTGGCGAAAGCTACCGTGAACACCTATGGGTAAATGATATCTTTGATCCGCAACAGCGTTTCGATGAGCTGTTCGAACAGCGCGAGGACGGCAGCACCCGTCTGCGGCAGCGCCTATACGACGAGCACGGCATCAGTGGCATCATTGGCAAACAGGTAGAGATCGATGCCAGCATACGGCGCCGGCTGGTGGCAGGCTACGACTTGCTACGCCAGTATGGCCCGGCTTGGCGTGGCCGCAATGTCAACCTCTACATCACGCTACCGGAAAATGCGGTTTTGATGTACTGGCCGGAGCAGCCTTGGGGACTGGAGGTCAACTCTTGGGAAGTGAGTGCAAAGCTGGGACTAAATGCGAACGGGAACGAGGTATTGGTGATTGGCGCCGGCGAGGTGGAACCGCCGACCCTCTGGTCCAATCTCTATTTCGACTATGGTATTAACGACTGGATGCTGTCTGCCACTGACCCTATGCAGCTCAAGGACGGGTATCGGTTTGCGGCAAATGCCGATATCCTGCTCAGCACCCTGTTTGAGCGCACCATCCACCAGAGGTTGGAAGGGACATACAATATCATCTTTCGTCACGATGGCCATCTGGTGACGCATCCACATTTCATGGAAGCGATTCAGGCGCAAAGCGGCAATCTATCCATCCAGGAAACAGATAATTTTCACCTCAAGAGAGTCTATAATCTGGTCAAAGCGAACAACGGGGAATCGACTATTATCAACAACGCTGAAGACGAGGAATACCTGGCTGTCACCCGCCTGCAAGGTCCCAACTGGTATTTTGTCACCATCTTCCCCAAGGCGATCATCTCCAAGGAGGCGGCGATGGTGGCGCGTATGTCGCTGCTGCTAGGTGCTTGTGCTCTGTTGCTAGGACTTGGCATCTTGTATCTGATATTCCGTCGCAAGGTGGCAAAACCACTGGGAGATCTGGTTGCAGCTACCGATCGCATTGCAGCAGGCGATTTCAGTCAGCTGGTCGATGAGCAAAGATCGGATGAAATAGGCCACCTCACCCGCTCGATCAATGTCATGGCCGGTGAGATAAAATCCCGCGAAACCTCCCTTATCGAGGCCCAAAGGGATCTGGAACAGCATGTAGCTGAACGTACGCTGCAACTACGGGAGGCCAAGGATCAGGCAGAGGCAGCTAATCGTGCAAAGAGTGCATTTCTGGCCAATATGAGCCACGAGCTGCGCACTCCGCTTAATGCAATCCTCGGCTTCTCACAACTAAGCGCTAGAGACCCAAATATGAGTGCGGCCCAGCGAGAAAACTTGGATTTTATCCAGCGCAGCGGTGAACACCTGCTGGAGCTGATCAATGATGTGCTGGAATTGTCAAAAGTGGAGTCCGGGCGCTCCGAGCTTATCAAGACGCCCTTCAACTTGCATGAACTGTTGCGCACCATTGTCCACATGATTCGCCTGCGTGCTGAGGAAAAGGGCCTGCAGCTAAGTTGTGAACACGGAGAAGGCGTACCAATCTACATCAAAACGGATGAGCGCAAGTTGCGGCAGGTATTGATCAACCTGCTCAGCAATGCTGTTAAGTTCACCGACACCGGCCATATCATCGTGCACGTGAGCGGTATTGTGTTGAATGACGAAAGGTGCCGGCTCTGTTTCGAAGTGGAGGATACAGGCTCGGGCATCGCCGAGGTGGACCGGGAAAAGCTGTTCGAGGCCTTCGTACAGACAGGCTGCCGCCGACACACGCAAGAGGGCACGGGATTGGGATTGCCCATTAGTCGCCAGTTCGTGCGCCTACTGGGCGGCGATATTGAAGTAACCAGTGAAAGCGGTATGGGTTCGATATTCCGCTTTACGATTTCTGCCGGTCGCGCCACTGCAGTAGACATTCAACCTGAGCAGCGCCCACGTCGTGTGATCGGCCTGCAGCCCGGACAACCCGAATACCGCATACTGATTATCGAGGACAAATTCGAGAACCGCATCTTGCTGCGCAAGATGCTGGAACCTGTAGGATTTGCTATACGGGAAGCGGAGCACGGACAACAGGGGGTCGAATTATTTGAGAGTTGGGCTCCGCAGCTGATCTGGATGGATATACGTATGCCGATGATGAACGGCTACGAAGCGACGCGCCGCATCAAGGCCTCGGTGAAAGGCCGCTCTACGGTAATAATCGCTTTGACTGCAAGTGCCTTCGAAGAGCAACGCCTTAATATACTCTCTGCCGGTTGTGACGATTTCGTACGCAAGCCTTTGTGCGAGCACGATATTTTCGACAAAATGGCGCAGCATCTCGGTGCGCGCTATATATATGAAAAACCTGAACAGATAACCGAGGAATCTGGAGAACGTACTACACCTGCAATTGCGGACCTGTCCACTTTGCCTCGCGTATGGATTGACAAACTACACGGAGCTGCTATCGCGGCGGATAGTGAGAACTGTTTGTATTTATTGCAAGAGATCGGAAGAGAATATGCAACTGTCGCTGCAGGCATTAAAAAAATGGTCGATAAGTTTGAATTCGACCGCCTGTTGCGCTTACTGGAAAAGACAATCAGATTGCGCCATTAATCCGCTTATCATGGATGATTAAAAGGTCTCCTATTTTTTGGTATAAGCTTTTTATTTTTCAGCATGAAAAACTTACAAAAGGAGGGAAACTCAGTATGTCATTCTGTCGTACGCTGACCGCAATTGTCCTACTACTCTCCATCTGCGCAACTTACGCCCAAAACTATACCGGGAAAAGAGTTTTCTATGTGAACTCCTACCACACAGGCTATCCTGCGAGCGACAAGACCTTTGCAGCGATCAAGCAGACAATCGGGAGCCAGGGAATTGTTTTTCGAAAAATCGAAATGGATAGCAAAAGAAATCCCGATGAGGCGTTCATAAAAAAAGCTGCTGTTGAGGCCAAAAAAGCGATCCAGGCGTTCAAACCGGATGTTGTCATCCTCAGTGACGATAACGCGGCCAAGTATCTTCTCATGCCTTATTTCAGGGATGCTGAGCTACCTTTCGTCTTCTGCTGCGTCAATTGGGATGCGTCCGTCTATGGTTTACCTTATCAAAACGCAACCGGGATGGTGGAGGTGGTGTTGGTTGGAGAATTGCTGAAACAACTAAAAAAGTATGCCAAGGGAGACCGGATCGGTTTTATCGGGGGTGACCGCTATTCGGAACACCGAAACCGGGAGTATTACGAAAAGCGCTTCGATATTCGTTTTGAAAAGACCTATTTCGCCAAACGCTTTTCCGAGTGGAAAGATTATTTCGCTAGACTGCAAAATGAAGTTGACATATTAGTGATGACCAACCATACAGGTATCATCGGATGGAATGATGAGGATGCGAATGATTTCGTTCAAGAGCATATAAAAATCCCTGTAGGTACTGAACACGAATGGGAGATGCCCCGGGCACTCATCGGCGTTGCCAAGGATTTCCAGGAGATGGGCACCTGGGCAGCAGATACGGCGTTGAAAATACTCGATGGTGTACCACCCAGCCAGATTCCAGTCACGGCTAACAAGAAAAGCAGACTCTATTTCAATCGCAGGATCGCAAAGATACTTGGTATCGAGAAGGTGCCGCCCTTGGCTGTGATTGTTGATTAATCACGGATTTTCATTACGATAATTAAGGTGGCACTTTACCATCACCCGCTCAAGCTCTACGTCGCCGTGCCTGATGCGTACTGAATATTCAGTTTCATCCAAGAGAGTCTTGTCGTTTGCTTCATCCACGGCAATTCGAA
>JAAETJ010000276.1 GCA_024228495.1 bacterium
GCGGTCATGCTTGGGGCGGAACATGTCAACCTCAAATGGACACTTATTTCAAAGGTAATGTATATTTTGGAGATGCGGCCCTCCTCTATTGTTGAACGCAAAGTTCGGTGCCAGAGGAGTTAGCCACGCGCCTCTGAACTCTTCTTGGGGGCTCTGCCCCATAAGCGCTAACCAAAATTCTCACGCATTTTTTAGTTTTTGCTAGACTATCCGCCGAGGTTATTTAGCCACAAACAAACTGAGGGTTTAGCGATGCCGACGATGGTAGATGAGAACTGGGAGGTGCTGCTATCGGCTTTTCCCAGTGGTTGGCAGCCACTGGCACGGGAAACGGGGGCGATTAAACATGAACTGAAGGAATTCCAGTCAGAGGGTGATTTACTTCGTGTCTTGTTGATACATATTGGTAAAGGGTATTCATTGCGCGAAACGGTGGTGATCGCCAAAGCGGCGGGACTAGCAGATATCTCTGATGTAGCACTGCTGAAACGGTTAAGGAAATCAGAGGGTTGGTTATTAGGGCTGTGCCAAACGCTGTTACGGGAAAGGGGTCTGAGTACGCCGCCAATGAATGCCGAGATGCGTCTACGGTTGGTGGATGGTTCGATCATTAAGGAACCGGGCAAGACAGGAAGTCAATGGCGCTTACATTTTAGTTTTACGCTGCCTGAGTTTCGTTGTGACTACTTCAAAATCAGTCCAAACAAAGGCGAGGGAACGGGAGAAACCTTTACCCACTATCCGATTCAAGCGGGTGACTATCTGATGGGTGATCGCGGTGATGCGCAGGCCAAAGGGATTGCGTATATCGCCGCGCATAACGCCTACGTCTTGGTTCGAGTGAATACGGCCTCGTTACCGTTGTATGAGGGGGAAGGCGAGAAACCCTTCGCCTTGTTGGAGGCGTTGAGTGGTATTAAACAACCCTTGGAGGCGAAGGAATGGTCGGTCAACGTCAAGGCGGCTACCGGGCCAAGGGTCGTGGGGCGGCTGTGTGCCTTACGC
>JAAETJ010000277.1 GCA_024228495.1 bacterium
ACCATTGGGGCTGTACGAAAACGCAAGCCCTCAGCCGTTGCCTGATGGCGACATGGGCGCGGGAAGGGGAGCCTATACCGGGCTTTGACGACGAATAAAACAAAGAGTTATCGGGTAACAAACCGCCCTCTTGAGACTGGCTGTTTTTGTTTTCCCATCATCAGGGGGTTTGGAGGGCAACGCCCCTCAAGAGGTAGACTAAACCGTTTTGATTTGATATTTAGGTCACAATTTGGTACTTTTTAGGTATATATTGAGTACATAAGGAGAGTTCCATGCATATCAGATTTGCGAATGCGGACGAGAATTTTATCAAAGCCGAGGTACAGCGCGGGTTCTATACGAATGAGACCGAGCTGGTGCGGGATGCCGTGCGGCGGATGAGAGAAGACAAAGAACGCGCAAAGCGCTTTCAGGAAGCCATTGCAAAAGGTGTTCAGGCCGTAGAACGCGGGGAAACGGTTGCATTGACCCCGGAGTTACTGCAAGAAATCAAGCAAGAAGCCATCCGCAAGGCCCAAAACGGCGACCCCTATAGCAGCACCGATGCCTTACCCGAAAACACTTAAGCTTGAAATCTCCGACCCGGCCAAGGACGATTTACAGGACATCCTGCAATACACCTTTTCCCGGTATGGTGAAAGGCAAGTGGACGTTTACTTGCAAGCGCTTTACGAGGGAATGGAATTGCTGACCGATAACCCGGAAATAGGCCACCGTAGGAACGACATGCCGCCAGACTATCAAGCGTTGAATGTGGGAAAACATCTACTGGTTTTTACTGTCAAGGATGACCGTATCGTTATTGCCCGAATACTGCACCAAAGCCGGGATATGAAACGTCTGTTTTAACGCGTGATAATCACCCGTCTGTCAATTCCCGCTTGTGGCTGATTCTATCCGGTGTTAATCAGAGGCATGGAAACGATTGCCCCGGAAACCGGCGTTCACTCCCAAGAAACTTTTGGGCACAAATACCCAGAATAGAAAAACCCCGATGTCGTATTTTACGATGTTGTGATTTTCTCGCGGCCATAAAATTTTATGCCAAACATTCTCCTGTCTGATCATCACCCTGATAGGGATCTGTTCATAACCCCTGTAAAAAATGGGCACTCACTGGCGAGTACCTCCTGAACCCCAGTAATCTCGAAGGCTACAAGGCGGTCTGCAAAGAAACCCTTGTCCTTCCGTGGCGTATCGATGTTCTGGTAGATCAAAACTGAATATTGGCGTCGAAGGCATTCCTTTAGGCTGCGTTCAGCCGCCTAGATGAGATTGAGAAGAGCGAATGGTCATTAGCTCACCTCGTCGCAGGCAACGATGGCCTTCCTGACCGCTGGTGTATACGCCCAGCCCTACTTACTTTCTCGCTCAATCAATCATTAGGCCTTGGGATTCATCTCCAAACGATCATTGACCAAATCCAGCGCCTCAAAGCACGCTTGGCAAGTCCACGTCAGTAAGGTGCCTGGAGGATCGGGGTTGTGGGAAAACTGCGTTAATGCGGTTTCATACTGTGCCGGTGTGGTCATGGAAGCCATCATCCGCGAGTGGTTGGTTTTCAATCCGGCCAAGTCATCGTCACCGAGGCCTGAGCGAAACGCAGTGACCTGTTGATGGGGATCCATGGCAAAAAAGAAATAATCTTTTTGCTCGAGCATGACATCGAGCACGGCTTGCACAATGGAGTTACTCGGATTGACCAGCACGTTATAAATGCCAAACCCATAAAAATGAAAGGAAAACTGTACCACCTCAAAAGTATCATTCCCTAGCAAGGCATGGCCGAAGCGAAATCCTCGGTCCATGATATCCGGTGGAATCAACTCGGTCGGCCGCAGCGCTAAAAAACCACTCTGGCGTTGGTGTTCTTCCACCAGGCCCAGTGCAAAGCAGGGAGTAGGGGCGTCGATAAAAGTCTGGATGAAAGTCCCATTAACGGTCAATTTCGGTAGCCAGGCACGGACATTGCCGGTCTGGCTGGACGGCGTGGGCGCTTCAGGCACTTCAATCACCCCATCGGCCAAGCCTTTGGCCAGAGATTCCATGAGCGAGGCAAACCGGTAAAAACCGTCAAAGCGTTGGCACAGCTCATTCATTTCCGCCGAGCTGGTTGAATCCAGCAGCCCTTTGAACGCAGGCATATAGTCCATCATCGTGCGCAAGAGGTCTGCTTCATCGCCACCCCGTGCGAAGGTCGTTTTGACGAAACTGTCGATCAAACCCGCTTGCTGGAGATGATGTGCGGTTAACGGCATGGCGAGTCTCGGTGATGCCTATGAGCCAAGCGTTTCCACTTGGTGTGTGGATTGGGATTGAGGGCTTTACAATCGGGATCATTACCCATGATCCGCAAGACTATTGGCCCTATCTATCCCTATATTACCTTAGTTTTACGGCAAAACCCCGCTAGCGTTCCTGTGTCAGCCGTCTAAGGACATAGACTCGGTGGGCAAAGTGCGGTAAAACCAGTTATCCACAATATCTGTGGATAACTGGCCCGATGAGGGCGCAACAAACCCCGTCACAACAGGTCCCGCTAGTGATGGGCTAAAAAATCAGCAGCGCATCACCACCATGGCACCTTGTCTAACGATATTTTTATAACCCGCCGCCTGAGCAAAATCGGATACAGACGCCAGAGTACCGTCCTGTTGTCAGCGAGCTAAAAGGGGTAGGACAGAAGAACCTCCTGTAGGAACGATTTTGGCGTCTTCAAAGGTCTTCTGATCTCCGGCAAGATGATTTTACGCACATTCAATAGTTGTGACGTTTATTGACAAATAACGTCATTATATTTATAAATACAAGAAAATAGTCCGGAAATATCATCATGACGAGTAGTATCAACCTATCACTGACCGATGAGTTACGCACCTTTGTTGATCAAAGCACCGGTGACGGTACACTCTACGCGACCCCTAGCGAATTCCTGCGGGATTTACTGCGCGAGAAAAAACGCCGCCTAGAAGCCGCCGCCCTCCGTGACGCCGTGCTGGAAGGCTACCAAGACCTCATTGAAGGCCGCTCGATTCGCTTTAGCGGTGATGTGCGCGACGTCATCACACAGGCCAAGCGACGGGAAGCAGAAGGCTGGTAGGCATGGCCTCGGTTGAGTTCTCCCGACGAGCGACGCTGGATTTGATCAGGATTGAGGACTATTCCATTGAGATGTGGGGCCGGAAAGTGGCTGAGCGCTACCTGGATGGGTTTAACCATGCCATTGAACGCTTGCAAGCACACCCTGACCTGCTGAAGACAGAACAAGACCTGTCATCACGGCTTAAGTTCTACCGCGTCGAACAGCATTTTCTGATCTGTGATGTGATTGATGAAACGATCTATATCGTTGCTATCCGTCACGGCAGCATGGACTTACCGGCCATGCTGGACGAGCTGGAGCCGCGCCTGATTGAAGAATCAGAGCTGTTACACCGCCAGTTCTTAACCGCCTTGAAAACATG
>JAAETJ010000278.1 GCA_024228495.1 bacterium
TATTGGAAGAGTCGTTTTGAAACTTTTGAACGACTTATTTCATGCCCGGATCACTTGGTACCCCACGATACAACGATCTTACTGCAAAACTTGCCCAACTGCGCAAACAGGTTGGCATGACACAAAGCCAGCTTGCAAAGAAACTCAGCAAACCGCAATCATTCGTCGCAAAGTATGAAGGTGGGGAACGGCGACTGGATGTAATTGAGTTTATTGATGTGGTAGAGGCGCTGGGTGGGTCGCCGACTGTCTTGATCGAGAATCTGTAGTCAAGTAATTTGAGTTCCGGAAAAGCCGCAAACTAATCTTTCTAATCTGAATCACTATCTGTGGCCATGTCATCTTCGGGACAAAATTGTTCCTTGGGATTTGTGCCCAATTCACACTCCAACGTCCAACAAAAAGTATTAACAAGAAAACAACGAATGTGTATCAGAAGCGGAGAGTATCTGGGTGGGGGCTACAGCCCGGCAATAAACACCTCACTCGACTTTGTCGCCATGGTCTCGGTTTGGTTGGATCAGTCGCAACCAATAATATAACGCCAGTTCGGGATAAGAATGGCCTCCATATTATTGGTTGCAAATCATGTTTCGTCATCCTCGGACTTGCCCCGAGGATCCAGAGAGCAATGATATCTCCTTATCAATCAATGTAGTAGCGATGCTCGGCCTGGGTTCTCTGGTCGAGCCAGAGAAAGACGAAGGTGAACGATGTTTTTGTCGCAGCTAGCGAGTTTGCGGGGTATATACCGAAAAATCGGCTGGATTTCTTACAAAATGGCCTTCAACTACCTGTTGCGTAATATTTCAAATAGCAAGCGAGTGCTCATCCCGAATTGGCGCTAAATTACAGTAATTTCGGCTGCTGCCACCGCAATGCGCTAACACAGCCATGGTGCAAACGCAGGGCTGTTCAACGCTAATTACTTGTATCGGTATTTTAGAGGTCTGTTGAAGTCGAGTGCGTTGCGCCAGAGGGCATCTGCGATATTTTGTTCGCCGTTGGCGCGCAGTATATTGAGGGCGAAACTGCGGGCTCTGGCAAAGATATCAGGATTTGTGCGGATGCGGCTTGCATCCTCCGCCATTGAGACATCGCGGACATAATGATTTCTGTTTTCGATACCCCAGTGGCTGCGAATGGCCTTGGCGGCCTTGTTTGCACTGAGGGGCGCGGAGCAGACGTAAA